>CAZTQL010000005.1:0-58985 GCA_964615665.1 uncultured Woeseiaceae bacterium
GGATAACTTCCGTTAGCGTTGCAGCCTCGCTTTCGACAGCACCCGTGAGGGGATAACAACCCAGGGTTCGAAAGCGAATGGACCGCTGCACAGGAGTCTCGCCGTCCTGCAGCGGAAATCGATCATCGTCGACCATGACCAGCATGCCGTCGCGTTCTACGGTAGGTCGTTCAGCCGCGAAATACAGCGGCACAATCTCGATGTTCTCCAGATGGATGTACTGCCAGATATCGAGCTCGGTCCAGTTGGATAGTGGAAATACTCGGATACTTTCGCCTTTGGTCTTGCGCGTGTTGTACAGCTTCCAAAGTTCAGGGCGTTGGTTTTTGGCATCCCAACGATGTTTTGCACTGCGAAATGAGAACACTCGCTCCTTGGCGCGACTCTTTTCTTCATCGCGCCGGGCGCCGCCCAGAGCAACATCGAATTCATAGTGATCGAGCGCCTTTTTCAGGCCTTCGGTTTTCCATAAGTCAGTGTGCAGCGCACCATGGTCGAAAGGATTGATATTGCGCTCTACCGCTTCAGGATTCTTGTAAACGAGCAATTGCATGCCGGCATCCTTGGCGGCCTTCTCGCGCAGCGCATACATGTCCTGAAATTTCCAGGTTGTATCGACGTGCAGCAGCGGAAATGGCGGCGGAGACGGGAAAAATGCCTTTCGCGCCAGGTGTAGCATGGCGGCGGAGTCCTTGCCGACGGAATACAACATGACGGGGTTCTCGGACTCTGCGACGACTTCGCGCATGATCTGGATGCTTTCTGCTTCGAGGCGTTCAAGGTGGGTAAGATTCATTGTACAAACTCAGTTTTATTCGTAACTTTATTAAGTCATTCGTGACTTTATTATGGAGGACCATTCAGCGCTAGCTGGCCATCAACGCCTACTCGACGGTGACTGATTTCGCCAGGTTTCTCGGCTGATCCACATCCGTGCCCTTGAGCACGGCAACGTGGTACGCCAAGAGCTGCAGTGGCACCGTGTAAACGATGGGTGCAATGAGTCGATCAGCATGCGGCATTGCGATGACCTTCATGCCCGGCTCGTCTTCGATGCCGGACTCCTGATCCGCGAATACATACAGCTGGCCGCCGCGAGCGCGCACGACCTGCATGTTGGATTTAAGCTTGCCTAACAAATCGTTGTTGGGTGCAACAACGACCACGGGCATTTCTTCATCGATGAGTGCCAACGGACCATGCTTCAACTCGCCCGCCGCGTAGGCTTCGGCGTGTATGTAGGAGATCTCCTTGAGCTTGAGAGCGCCTTCCATCGCGATCGGCCACATTGGCCCGCGGCCCAGGAACAGCGTGTGGTGCTTTTCAGCGAAGTCTTCGGCCA
The DNA here is from genome assembly GCA_964615665.1 of uncultured Woeseiaceae bacterium. Taxonomy (GTDB): domain Bacteria; phylum Pseudomonadota; class Gammaproteobacteria; order Steroidobacterales; family Woeseiaceae; genus UBA1847. The sequence goes on from CAZTQL010000005.1 coordinate 1,343, forward strand.
GAAGTTTGAGGTCGTCGCTCATCTGGAGCGCCTCCTCGCAAGCCGAAGCAACGCGGTAGATATGCGACACGAATTCTTTTTCGCGCTCAGCGGTCAGGCCGCGATGTCGCGCGAGCATCAATGTCACAAGCAGCACCGACAAAAGCTGCGTCGTAAACGCTTTGGTGCTCGCGACACCGATTTCCGGCCCGGCCTGAGTCATCATCACGAGGTCGGACTCGCGGACCATCGAGCTGTGCGCGCTATTACAGATCGTCAACGAGCCAATGTAACCCGCCTGCTTGGCAATCCTGAGTGCCTCCAAAGTATCGGCGGTCTCGCCGGATTGCGACAAGGTCACGAACAGCGAGTTATCCGGAACGAACACCTTTCGGTAGCGGTATTCACTGGCAATCTCTACCTGGCAAGGGACTCCGGCGATGGACTCAATCCAGTACTTGGCGACACAACCAGCGTGATAGCTCGTACCGCAGGCGATGATGTGGATGTGCTCCGCCTGGTCGAGCAGTTCGGCGGCGCGCGGCCCCAGCGACTGCGGCAACACCTGGTGATTGCTGACCCGGCCGTACAGTGTGTCGGCAAGCGCTGCCGGCTGCTCGAAGATCTCTTTCAGCATGTAGTGCCGATAGGGACCCTTCTCCGCGGCTTCGGTATCCCACTGCGTCTCGTGAACTTCGCGCGTCACTGAATTGCCATCTGTGTCGAAGATGCGTACCTGTTCGCGTGAAATCTCGGCAAGATCGCCCTGCTCGAGATAAATAAAACGCTGCGTCACCGGCAGTAACGCCGGCACGCCGCTGGCCACGAAATTCTCGCCGAGACCCAGGCCTATTACCAGCGGACTCGCCACGCGGCTGACGACGATGCGATCCGGATCTTCAGCATCAATGACGAGCAAAGCGTACGCGCCCTGAAAACGCTTTACTGCCTTGCCGACCGCCCCGAGCAGGTCATCGCCCTGCTTCAGGTAATCGTAGACAAGATGCGCGGCAACCTCGGTGTCGGTCTGCGAGGAAAACTCATAGCCTTTGGCAACGAGTTCATCCTTGATCTCCTGAAAGTTCTCAATGATGCCGTTGTGTATTACTGCAACACGGCCACCTGACAGGTGCGGGTGCGCGTTGTCCTCTGTTACACCGCCGTGCGTTGCCCAGCGCGTGTGTGCAACGCCGATCTGGCCACGCAATGGCGAACCTGAGAGCTTTTTCTCGAGCTCCGCAACCTTGCCAGTCGTGCGGCACAATCCGATCTCTCCGGCACCATCGATGACGGCAACGCCCGCGGAGTCATAGCCACGGTATTCGAGGCGCCTTAGTCCTTCAACCAGGACCGGAACAATATTTCTTTCAGCAACAGCGCCGACGATTCCACACATTGATTAACTTCCTTTCTTGACCGGTTTCTGCCAACCGGGGACGGTGAATTGCTTGGCGCGCTCCAGGGTCAGCTTGTCGTCCGGCGTCGATTTGGTAATTGTTGACCCCGCGCCGATCGTGCTTCCTTTGCCGATCATAACCGGCGCGACCAGTTCGACACCCGAACCGATAAACGCACCATCGCCGATCACCGTCTTGTGTTTGTTTGCACCGTCGTAATTACACGTGATCGTGCCGGCACCGACGTTGACGCCAGTCCCAATCTCAGTATCTCCAATATAGGTCAGGTGATTGACCTTGCTACCGTCGGCTACCGTGCTCTTCTTGATCTCAACGAAGTTGCCAACCTTGACGTTATTAGCGAGCTCGGCGCCTGGGCGCAGCCGCGCGAACGGGCCAATTTCACAGTTGCTGCCAGTGACAGCACCTTCGATATGGCAATTCGAATGCAGTACGGTGCCGGCGCCGATCTGACTGTCCCGCACCAGGTTGTTTGACTCGATCGTTGTGCTGTCACCCAGCGTGACGTCACCTTCAAAGACCGCATTAACATCGATGAACACATCTTTGCCGCACTTCAATGTGCCGCGAATATCGACACGCGCCGGATCAGCAAAGCCGACACCGTCGGCCATCAGTTCATCGACGAGCCGTGCCTGATACGCACGCTCGGCTTCGGCCAGCTGTTTCTTGTCGTTGATTCCCATAACCTCCACCGCGCTGTCCGCCTTGATGCCGTGTACCGTAACGTTGTCGTTCACTGCCATGGCGATCACATCAGTCAGGTAGTACTCGCCCTGCGCATTGTCGCTGCGCAAGCTATCGAGCCACGTCTTTAGTTTGCTCGCCGGGCATACCATCACGCCCGTGTTGATCTCGCGCACCGCTTTGATATCCGCGTCCGCATCTTTTTCCTCGACGATGCAACTGACGCTGCCGCCGTCGCGAACGATGCGGCCGTAGCCGGTCGGGTCTTCCATATCGACGCTGAGCACCGCTACATCATCGTCCGGAGTGTCATCCAACAGCCGGCTCAGTGTCGAGGTCTTCAGCAGCGGCACGTCGCCAAACAGCACGAGCACGCGATTCTCGTCGAGCGTACCCGGCATGGCCTGCTGCATCGCATGGCCGGTTCCGAGTTGCTCGGCCTGCAGGACCCAGCGCAGTGATTCGCCCTGAAACGCTTCTCGCACGGCCTCGCCGCCATGGCCATAAACTATACAGATATCAGTGGCTTGCAGCGCCTGCGCGCCGTCCAGCACGTGTCCGAGCAAGGGTTTGCCAGCGACGGTCTGCAGCACTTTCGACAACGCCGAGCGCATGCGCGTACCCTGGCCAGCTGCGAGAATAATGATGCTCAGGCCCAAGCGATTATCTCCAGAATGTCTAGCCTGCGCATGATACATGATCGGCCGCTTTGCGAACTTGCTTCAGTTCTCGTTAATACTTGTGACGTATGCTTGAACCCATGCGGAGAATTGTCCTGTCATCGGCGCTGCTCGCGGTCGTGCTGCTAACTGCCTGCAACAGCGAAATCTACACGCTCGATGGCGTCACGGACGGTGATTCTTTTTACCTCGCCCCGCGTGCCTACGAAGACGACGATCCGGCGCTACAGAGTTGGGTGGCCTACAGCCTGATGAAAAGCGCGTGCCAACTGGAAGTCGGAGGCTCGATACCGTCGCGCGCCAGCGATTATGGTTGCGAATTCACGGCGCGGCGGCACCTCGTCGAGGCCTGGGACGAGCAGCGGCTGGAAGACGGCGACATCAGCGATGACTACCTCGACGATCTCGTTATTGTTCGCGACGCCGGCTTTCTCGACGAGTACACGGTGCGGTACTTTGGCCGCTCGGACTGGCAGGTCCCGGTCGAGGTGCGTGTTGACGACTTTCGCCGGTGGCAACGCCAACATCTGCGCGGCCACAAACCCGAGACCCGCATCATCGGCTCGTGGGGCTACCGCCAGCGATAACCTATCTGCAGCACATATAGCGGGCCTGCCAGATCGCCGGCATCCGCTCCCAGCTTTCGAACTCGCCGGCCCTGTCGTAATCAGTTTCCAGTTGCGCGATATCGACCAGGTGGTAGCCAAGGCCCGCGTCCAGCGAGACATTGCGCGCGGGGCCCATCATCCATTTGGCCGAGACTGCGACGTAACCGTGGCGCGCCAGAAGATCGTCGAGCACTACTGGCACGTCGCTGTCGGTTGCCATGATCGCACCTTCAACCCCGAGCAACAGCTCGCCATTGTCGAACCGCTTGAAGGGCCAATGCGCGGCTGCGCCGATGCCATACCCGATCTGCTTGAACGAGCCGCCTGCCGCCGGCTGCAAGTCATTAAGGCCAGGCCAGCTCGGCAGTACGAGCCAGGCCTCTGAGCGAATTCCGGTGGCAGACTCGGTCTGTGGCTCTTGCTCGGCCGCCGCAGCGCTGACCATTGTCAGGCTGGCGGTCGCCAGTAATATCAGGGTTCTCTTGATTCCGGGCGTCGCTTTCATCTCTCTGCCCTCTCAAGGGGCACCATGCCCCACGCCAATCGTTATCGATCAGCGTGGCCAGAGAATGATGGACGACTGAGGTTTTGCTAATGTTTCGCTGCGGGGCGGTTAGCGCTTGCCTTTAAGCTTCTGCGCGGCACGGTAGCGCGCCCGCGCCTCTTCGACTTCGGCCAGTGCGCGCGCCACGTCGGTTTCCTGCGAGGCACCTCTGAGGTGTTCTTCCGCCTCCTGCTGGGCAGTGAGTGCGGCGGCTTCGTCGAGCTGATCCCCGCGCAACGCCGTGTCCGCCAGAACAGTTATCTGAGTGGGCTGCACCTCGAGCATGCCGCCCGTGATGTAGAAGCTCTCTTCGTTGCCCTCGGCGTCCTGCACGCGAACTTCGCCCGGCTTCAGGGCCGTCAGCATCGGTGCATGCCTCGGCGCTATGCCGACTTCGCCCATTCTTGCAGGCGCAAACACCATTCCGGCTTCGCCAGAATAGATTTCGCCTTCCGCAGATACGATGTCGACGTTTATCGTGCTCATAGACTTAAATCTCTTTTACTTTGACTCTGGAATCGCGGGCAAGGCCCGCTCCTACGTGAAGTTCTTGGCGTTTTCGACAGCTTCGTCGATCGTGCCAACCATGTAGAAGGCCTGCTCAGGAATGTGGTCGTAGTCGCCGTTGACGATGCCGTTAAAGCCGCGGATGGTCTCTGCCAGCGTAACGTACTTGCCCGGCGAGTTCGTGAAGACCTCGGCTACGAAGAACGGCTGCGACAGGAAGCGCTGAATCTTTCGTGCGCGGGTAACGATCTGCTTGTCATCCTCAGACAGCTCGTCCATGCCCAGAATCGCGATGATGTCCTGCAGCTCTTTGTAGCGTTGCAGCACTGCCTGCACGCCGCGCGCACAGTCGTAGTGTTCCTGACCGATAATCAGCGGATCGAGAATTCGCGACGTGGAATCAAGCGGGTCAACAGCCGGGTAGATGCCCAGCTCTGCGATGTTTCGTGACAGTACGAGCGTTGCATCGAGGTGAGCAAACGTCGTCGCCGGCGACGGGTCGGTCAGGTCATCGGCAGGAACGTAGACAGCCTGGAACGACGTGATGGAGCCGGTCTTCGTCGAGGCGATGCGCTCCTGCAGGATACCCATTTCCTCAGCCAGCGTCGGCTGGTAGCCCACGGCGGAAGGCATACGGCCGAGCAACGCCGAAACTTCCGTTCCAGCCAGCGTGTAGCGGTAGATGTTATCGATGAACATCAGGACGTCGCGACCTTCATCACGGAACGCTTCTGCCATCGTCAGACCCGTCAGGGCCACTCGCAGGCGGTTGCCCGGTGGCTCGTTCATCTGGCCATACACGAGCGACACCTTGTCGATAACGCCTGAATCGGTCATCTCGTGGAAGAAGTCATTGCCCTCGCGAGTACGCTCACCGACACCGGCGAATACAGAGTAACCCCCGTGCTCTTTGGCGATGTTGTTGATGAGTTCCATCAGCGTCACGGTCTTGCCCACGCCCGCGCCGCCGAACAGGCCGACCTTGCCGCCCTTTGAAATCGGCATGATCAGGTCGACAACCTTGATACCCGTTTCCAGCAGCTCGGTGGTTGCGGCCTGTTCCTCGTAGGACGGTGGCGGTCGGTGAATCGGCATGCGAATTTCTTCGCCGATCGGACCCGCATTATCGATCGGCTTGCCGAGCACATCCATGATGCGGCCCAGTGTCTTTTCGCCGACAGGCACCGAAATCGGGCCGCCCGTGTTGGTGACGTCCATGCCGCGCTTCAGGCCTTCCGACGACCCCATGGCAATCGTGCGGACTACGCCGTCGCCCAGCTGCTGCTGAACTTCCAGCGTGATATCCGCATCATCGATCATCAATGCGTCGTAAATCTTGGGGATCTGGCCCGCCGGGAACTTCACGTCCACAACGGCGCCAATTACCTGCACAGTAGTTCCAGTGCTCATCTCTTTTCCTTAGCCCAGTCGGGCGCACTTGTCGCCCAAAAAAATAAAGTTTCGTATTAGCCTGTTACGGCGGCTGCGCCGCCAACAATTTCTGAAATTTCTTGTGTAATCGCCGCCTGCCGCGCCTTGTTGTACTTCAGCTGCAGGCCGTCGATGATCTCACCGGCATTATCTGTCGCCGACTTCATCGCCACCATTTTTGCCGCCATTTCACAGGCAAAGTTCTCCACCGCACCGCGATAAACCTGCGACTCGATGTAACGCATCAACACGTCATCGAGCAACTCACCGGCGTCGGGTTCGTAAATGTAATCCCAATGCGCCTGCAGTTTTTCGTGGTCATCGCCGACCCCGCTCGCCGGCAACAGCTGCGTGACCGTCGGCCGCTGCGTCATCGAATTCACGAACACATTATTGATCATATAGAGACGATCAATACGGCCCTCCGCATACGCCTTGAGCATGATCGTGATGGAACCGATCAGGTCACTGACTTTCGGCTTGTCGCCCAGGTGTGTCGCCGTACCAACGACGTTACCGCCCATGCGGCGGAAGAAGGCAACAGCCTTCGCGCCAACCAGCGCCAGGTCGACTTCGGTATTCTCGCCCTGCCATTTTGCGATTTCGCCGATAACAGCTTTGAATGTGTTGGCGTTGAGCCCGCCGCAAAGGCCACGATCAGTCGAGATAACGATGTAACCGACCCGCCTCGCCTCGCGCTCCGTCAGGAACGGGTGCTTGTAATCCGGGTTGGCGTGCGACAGATGCCCGATGACTCGGCGGATGCGCTCGGCATAGGGGCGCGACGCCTCCATCTGCTTTTGCGCCTTGCGAATCTTGCTCGCCGCGACTTTCTCCATCGCACTCGTGATCTTCTGCATGTTCTTTACAGAAGCGATCTTCGAGCGGATTTCCTTTTCACCTGCCATATATCTTAGTCCCTGTAGGAGCGCGCTACGTGCCCTCCGGGGTGCAAGGCGCGCTCCTACAAATAAATTTAATAAGCGCCTTTCTCGGAGAATCCATCCAAAATACCTGTCAGCGTCGCAACAACATCGTCGTTGTAATCGCCCGATTCGTTAATAGCATCCAGGTCCGACTGGTTGTTCGCGCGTGCGAAATCGTGCAGCGCCGCCTCGAAGTCGACGATCTTCGCGACTTCGACTTTATCGAGGTAGCCCTCGTTAGCCGCGAACAGTGACAGCGCCATTTCGGCAACTGACAACGGCGAATACTGTTTCTGCTTCATGAGCTCAGTCACCCGCTCGCCGCGCTCCAGCTGCGCACGTGTCGCTGCGTCAAGATCCGACGCAAACTGTGCGAAAGCCGCCAGCTCGCGGTACTGCGCAAGCGCCAGGCGCACACCGCCGCCGAGCTTCTTGATGATCTTTGTTTGTGCCGCACCACCCACACGAGAAACCGACAGGCCTGCGTTGATGGCCGGACGAATACCCGCGTTGAAAAGGTCGGTCTCCAGGAAGATCTGGCCGTCGGTAATTGAAATCACGTTGGTCGGCACGAATGCTGATACGTCGCCACCCTGCGTCTCAATGATCGGCAGCGCCGTCATCGAGCCGGTCTTGCCCTTGACCTTGCCCCCGGAAACCTTTTCGACGTGTTCCGCGTTAACGCGAGATGCGCGCTCCAACAGGCGCGAGTGCAGGTAGAAGACGTCACCCGGATATGCCTCGCGGCCCGGCGGGCGACGCAGCAACAATGACACCTGGCGATACGCCCAGGCCTGCTTCGTGAGGTCGTCGAAAATGATCAGCGCGTCTTCACCCTTGTCGAGAAAGTACTCGCCCATCGATGCGCCCGAGTAGGGTGCAATGTATTGCATCGCAGGACTGTCGGCAGCGGTGGCGGCGACCACAATCGTGTGCGCCATCGCGCCCTCTTCTTCGAGCTTTCTAACGACGCCGGCGACGGATGAGGCTTTCTGGCCGATTGCCACGTAGATGCATTTAATCCCGGTGCCGCGCTGATTGATAATCGTATCAACGGCAACGGCGGTCTTGCCCGTCTGGCGGTCGCCGATAATCAACTCGCGCTGACCACGACCGATGGGCACCATCGAGTCGATTGACTTCAGCCCGGTCTGCACCGGCTGGCTGACCGACTGGCGCTCGATAACACCCGGCGCAACCTTTTCGATCGGCGCGGACAGATCGGTGTCGATCGGCCCCTTGCCGTCTATCGGTTTACCCAGCGAGTCGACCACGCGACCAAGCAGTGCATCACCAATTGGCACCTCGAGAATACGGCCAGTCGTTTTGACGGTGTCGCCTTCTGAAATATGCTTGTAGTCGCCCAGAACAACCGAGCCCACCGAATCCTGCTCCAGGTTCAGCGCCATACCGAAAGTGTTCTGCGGGAACTCCAGCATTTCGCCATAGCGTGCATCCGCCAGGCCATGGATGCGAACGATACCGTCGGTCACTGCGATTACAGTACCGACGTCCCGCGCCTCCGCGGATGCCTCGAAGTTCTCGATGCGCTCTTTAATCAGCGTGCTGATTTCAGAAGCTTTGAGTGCCATTACATTTTCCTCTTTATTCGGTCAGTGCCGTCGCCAGGCCATCAAGCCGTGCGCGCAGTGACCCATCAATAACAACATCACCGGCGCGAATTACTGCCCCGCCGATGAGCGTCTCATCTATTTCTGTCGTGATTTTTACGTCGCGGCCCAATCGCTTTCTAAGCGAGCCGGCTATCTCGTCAAGCTGCTCTTTACTAAGCGCCACCGCGGAAGTAACAACGGCGTCCACGCTGTTCTCGACTTTCGCCTTCAGCGCGTCAAAGTGTTCGGATATTTCCGGCAACACCGCAACCCGGTCGTTCTCGATGAGCAGTTTCAAAAAGTTCGTGCCCTTCGCGTCGGTACCGGCGAGAAGGCGGCTGCCCGCCTTGTCGAATAACCCGGTCAAGAATTCAAGGCGTTGTGCGTCGCTGAATGCCGGGTCGCCCAGGTACTCGACGAGTTCACGGTCGCGGAGCAACTGGCCCGCTGTCGCCAGCGACTCGGACCACTCACCAAGAGCGCCGCCGGCCACCGCGATCTCGAAGATCGCCTGCGCGTAAGGTCTTGCTACTGTGTTGTTATCAGCCACGATGAATTCCGCCTATAGCTCTTTCGCCAGTTGGCCAAGAATGTCGTCATGCGCTTTGCCGTCAATCTCGCGCTTGAGGATCTTCTCGGCGCTCGCAAGCGCAATGGCCGAGACCTGACCACGAAGCTCTTCGCGTGCGCGATTAGCTTCCTGCTCGATATCTGCATGGGCCGCTGCCAGCTGGCGCTCGCGCTCTTTGACGCCGGCAGACTTGCCGTCAGCGACAATTTCATTGGCGCGCGCATGTGCCTGGTCCATTATGCCGGTGGCCTGCTGCCGTGCGTCGACGACAATGACATCGGCTTCGGCCTGCGCCGTAACGAGCTTTTCCTGGCTCTTGTCGGCGGCGGCAAGGCCTTCCTCAATTTGCTGTTGACGCTCTTCGAGCGCCGCAACAATCGGCGGCCAGATGTACTTCATGCAGAACCAGACAAACACGATCATGGCGATCGTCTGGCCCAAGAGAGTCATATTGATATCCAATGGATACTCCTTACAGCGTTCTTCTTCGCTCTGTTGGAGCGGCTCTTAGCCGCGATCGCGCGCTACGTGCCCTCCGGGGTGCAAGGCGCGCTCCTACAGGGCGCGCGTTTTAACCGCCGGTCGCAGTCTGCAGCTGGCCGATGAACGGATTGGCGAAGGCAAAGAACAGCGCGATACCGACGCCGATCATCGCAACAGCATCGAGCAGCGCGACAACGATGAACATCTTCGTCTGCAGCATCGGGGCCAGCTCCGGCTGACGTGCTGCGCCTTCAAGGAAGCGGCCACCCAGAAGGCCCATACCAATACCAACGCCAAGGGCGCCGAGGCCAATCAAAAGTGCGACAGCAATTGCCGTCATGCCAATTACAGTTTCCATCAAATTCTCCTAGGGAGGGTTCAGTTAAATTAGTGTTTTTCCGATGCCAGGCTCAGGTAGACGATTGTCAGCATCATGAAGATAAAGGCCTGCAACGTCACGATCAGGATGTGGAAAATTGCCCAGCCAAAGTGCAGGGGCAGCTGGTAGATGCCCAACATTGCGATCAGGATGAAAATCAATTCTCCGGCAAACATGTTGCCGAACAGTCGCAGCGACAGCGAGACCGGTTTTGCCAGCAGCGCGACGCTTTCCAGAATAAAGTTGAACGCGATGATGAACGGGGCGGCGAGCAGCCCGAGACCTTTCGTCGGTGGCGCGATCGGGTGCAGCGTGAGCTCAGCGATGAATCCGGAAACGCCTTTGTTCTTGATCGTGTAGAAAATGATCAGGAAGAACACCGCTATCGACATGCCGAACGTGACGTTGACGTCGGTCGTCGGCACGACCTTCATATAGGGGATGCCAACCGCTTCTGCGGTCATCGGGATCCAGTCGACCGGAATCAGGTCCATCAGGTTCATCAGGAACACCCAGACGAAGATTGTCAGGCCCAGCGGGGCAATCAGCCGGCTCGTACCATGGAGCGTGTCCTTGACGCTGGAGTCGACGAATTCAACGACGATCTCGACGAATGCCTGGAGCTTGCTGGGCTTGTCGACTGACCAATTCTTGGCAACGCTGCGAAACAGCACAACGAAAATCAGTCCGAGCAGCACTGACCAAAACATTGAGTCGACGTTAATCGCCATCGGGTTGCCGGCACACTGATTCCATACCCAGTCGCCGCCGTCAGTCTTGCAGACCTGCAGGTTTTGCAAGTGATGGGAAATGTACTCACTGGACGTTTTTGCGCCGTGTCCGCCTTCAGCTGCCATTGCTGTTACTCGTATCCTGTTCCTGTCCGCCCCGCATTAGCAACCCCGAGAGAGTTACCAGCTGCGTCGCGATAAATGCCACAAAAAGTGCCGCTGCCGAGAGCGGCCTGACCAGCGTAAACACCAGGCTGAATAACAGCACCGTCAACGCCAGCTTGCCTAATTCGCCAATATAGGCCGCCCGTACCAGGGCGTGTGCCCCGGGATCCCGGCGCGGTACCGCCAACCGCAAAGCTAGAAACGCGTTCGGGGCCGCGGAAATCAGGCTGCCCAGCAATGCCGAGTAACCCGCAATGGTTCCACGAATGCCCCAAAATCCAACGGCGACGACCACGCCGACACCAACCTGAACCACCAGCAGCTTCAGCATTACGGATTTGATGTCGTATGCCTCCGGCACTAAAAACGCCACGTCCATCGGGCTTTCCGGCGGCTGGTGGCGCGAGTGGTTTTCGTCTTTCCAGGCGGGCCTGTAAATTGCGTGCGCATTATAGTGGCAGGCCCATTGCATGGCAATACGAACAGGGGCCTGTCCGGCATTTTCCGCAATGCGACGCGGCGCACATCGCGGCGCTCGGCAGATCGGTATAAATGGCCTGTTAATCAGTAACCGTCGCCGGCCATGCTATTAATTGCAAGTGAAACCTTTCGCAGTAATCCGACGCTCAGCGATGTCGCTCGAGAGCTGAGCCTGGCGCTCAGTTTCTACTCCGGCCCGGTCAAACTATCGGAGCTGATGGGCGGTGCGTCAAGACGCCTGGTCCTTCTGGCAGAAACCGATGTCGAACCGCGCTCGGTCCAGACGCTGAGCAATGCCAATGGCCGCACGCCGTTCGGCATCATCGTTGCCTCCAATCGCAGCAGCTTGCGTAGCAGCAACCAGGCGGCACTCGTCAACAAGCTGGGTACGTTCGACAACATCGAGTGGCTCGGCAGCGAATTCAGTTTTGATGCCCTGAGTGCAGCAGCACGTCGCTGTCGCCGGCGCATGCTGACGGTCTCGAAACAAGATCTCGAGATGGCCTTTTCGAACAATGAATTCCTGCTGCGTTACCAGCCGAAAGTCGAGCGCAACTCGGCCTCACAATGGCTGGCGCGTGAAACCGAAGCGTTGATACGCTGGGACAGCCCGCAACATGGCCTCTTGAGCCCGCTCGAGTTTTTACCGGAGATCGAAGCGTTCGGCCTGATGGGCGAACTCGGCGAGCACGTGCTGCGCGAGGCAGCGGGGCAGTTAGTCAGCTGGCAGGAAAAAGGTATTCAGCTGAGCTCCTGCGTGAACCTGGCCTCCAGTCGTCTCAACGACCGGACCCTGGCCATACGCTATGCCGAGATTGTCGAAGCCGCCGGACTCGAGTGTTCGCGCTTCACGTTTGATATCGTCGAGCAAGATCTGAGCGATAGCGATGCTCCGCATATCAAGACGTTGCACAAGCTGCGTGAGCACGGTTTTCGTATCTGCCTCGATGATTTCCGCGTCGCGGCGTCATCGCTGGGCACCCTCGATCATTTGCCGCTCGACGAAATCAAGATTCACGCATCAGCGCTAAAGCGCGCCCAGGACGACAAGGTGGCGATGACCGTACTCGCTGCGGTGACGGGGCTCGCCCACAACCTGGGCCTGTCAGTGTCTGCTGAAGGCGTGGAAGACGAGGCGACGTTTGAGTTTCTGAAGACGATCAAGTGCGACAAGTTGCAGGGCTTCCTGATCTCCGAAGCCGTCCTGCCAAACATCATTCAGCAATTCTATGCCGCCGGTGACGACGGTGAAGAAGCGGTCGCCTAGCGAATGTGTTTCAGTATGCCGTCCAGCTCGTCGAGACTGTTGTAGCTGATCACCAGCTTGCCCGCGCCCCCGTTCGAGTGCTCGACGCTAACCTTGGCACCAAGCTTCTCTGAAACCTCGATCTCCAGCCGGCGGATATCGGCATCGACGACGACCGCCTTGCGAACGGGTTTTGGCGTGCCGCCGAGCATGTGTTTCACGAGCTTTTCTGTCTCTCGAACTGACAGCCCTTTTTTGACAACCCGGCGGGCCGCATCCAGCTGCTGTACGGCGTTCGTGATCGACAGCAGTGCCCGCGCGTGCCCCATCTCGAGGCTGCGGTCCTCGAGCAGCGGCTTCACCTTGTCGGACAGGTCCAGCAGGCGCAGCAGGTTACTGACCGACGCCCTGGACCGGCCAACCGCCTTGGCGGCCTCGGCATGCGTCAGGTCAAACTCGCGTATCAGTCGGTCAAGTGCGCGCGCCTCCTCCAGCGGGTTGAGATTTTCCCGCTGGATGTTCTCGATGAGGGCCATGGCAATCGCCGCTTCGTCGTCTATCTCGCGAATGACGGCGGGAATTTCGGCAAGGCCGGCAAGCTGTGCGGCACGCCAGCGGCGTTCGCCAGCGACAATCTCGTAGCGTTGGGTCTCGCCCTTACCATCGATCGGCCGGACGACGATCGGCTGCACGACGCCCTGCGCCCGGATCGAATCGGCCAGGTTCTCCAGCGTGTCCTGGCGCATATCGACGCGCGGCTGGTAGCGGCCACGTTGCAGCAGGTCGACGGGGACTGCCTTGAGCAGGTCATCGCCGGCCGCGCCGCCACCAACCCCCATCGCGGTTTTTGCTACCGGCTTGCTTAGAAGGGCGTCGAGGCCGCGGCCCAGTCGTTTCTTCGGTGTCATTGATCAGGATCCAGGTTCGAGGTGCGCCGAGCGCCGCCTCGTCAAGTCGTAAGTCATACCGCCTCCGCCATTAGCGCATCTTCACGTCGCAGCACTTCGCCCGCCAGCGCAAGATAGGCAATAGCGCCGCGCGACGAACGATCGTGGAACAACACCGGACGACCGAAACTCGGCGCCTCGGCCAGCCGGATGTTGCGTGGCACCATCGTGCGAAAGACCTTGCGGTCGAAGTGCTCGATCAACTGCAGCGAGACTTCGTTGGAGAGGTTGACGCGCGGGTCGAACATCGTGCGCAAAATACCATAGAGCTCGAGATCCGGATTCACGGACTCTCGCACCTGTTCGATCGTGTTAATCAGGGAGCTCAGCCCCTCCAGCGCGTAGTACTCGCACTGCATGGGTACGAGCACGCCATTCGCCGCAGTAAGCGCGTTGATGGTCAACATGTTGATGGCCGGCGGGCAGTCGATGAGGATGAAGTCATAAAGTCCCGCAACCGGCGCGAGCGCTTTCTTGAGTTTCATCTCGCGCCCGATTTCCTGTAAGAGCTGCACTTCCGCGAGCGTCAGCTCTTCGTTGCCAGGCAACACGGCGAAACCGCCTTCGGGCGCCGAGACGATTGTGTCTGCCGCCGTCGCTTCCCCGAGCAGTACGTCACAAGTGGAGTTTTCCAGCTCCATCTTGTTGATGCCGCAACCCATTGTCGCGTTGCCCTGTGGATCTATGTCGACCAACAGCACGCGCCGTTGCGTCGCCGCCAAAGACGCGGCCAGATTGACGCAGGTCGTGGTCTTACCCACCCCGCCTTTCTGGTTTGCTACTGCAAGAATACGCGTCATGAAATTAGCCTGATCCGTTTGCGGGGGTTACTCCCGTCGCAACAGCACCGCGTGCCGCGACCCCTTTTGCAGGCCCGGGACACTGAGCTCCGTTACAACGTGGCCCCACGGTTTGCCGCTCATTTGTTCGAGTTCTTCTGCCGGATAACGCCCTTTGAGCGCCACGAACACCCCGTCCTCTCTTACGTGATGCCCGGCTATCTCCACGAGACGCGGCAACGCGGCCAACGCCCGGGCAATCACCGTATCAAAGCGCTGGCCGGGTGCATAGTCCTCACCACGGCCTTTGACTGCCGTGACGTTATCGAGGCCGAGCAATCCGGCGGCGTGTTGCACGAACATGATCTTCTTGCGATTGCTATCGAGCAGCGTGAAGTGTCGGTCCGGCTCGGCGATCGCGAGCGGCAGCCCCGGAAAGCCCGGACCCGTGCCAACATCGAGGACCCGGGTTCCTGCAAGCAATGGCCTGGCGACCAGGCTGTCGAGGAGGTGGCCGGTGACCATTTCATCGGGGTCACGAATCGCCGTCAGGTTGACGCGCCGGTTCCACTTTTCGAGCTCGGCCAGTAACGCCGCGAATTTCTCCGCAGCACCGGTCGGGAATTCCTGGCCCAGCCTGCCGATGGCGGTTGCTATCAACTGTGGTCGCATCGTTACCGCCAATAGCCGGATGGGGTTACTTACGCGACCAGCAGGGCCATGAAATCATCGACCGATGTCGCCGCGAGCTTCTCTCGATCGGCGCACAGCGCGTCAAGCTTCGTCCACTGGTTCGCGGCGAGCTTCGGCGAGACGCTGTCGACGAACTTCTGCTTGAGCACCGGGATGCCCTCGGCGCGGCGCTGGCGATGACCGATCGGGAAGTGCACCTCGATGCGGTCCGTGCTGCTGCCGTCTTTGAAGAACACTTGCACCGAGTTGCCGATGTAGCGCAGCTCCGGGTCGAAATAGTCTTTCGTGTATTGCGGATTTTCAGTGACCGTCATCTTGGCGCGCAGCTCGTCGATACGTGGGTCGTTCGCCACCGCATTTTCGTAGTCAGCCGCCGTGAGTCGGCCGAAGATCAGCGGTACGGCAACCATGTACTGGATGCAGTGGTCACGGTCGGCCGGGTTATCCAGCGGCCCGGTCTTATCGATGATACGCACGCCGGCCTCCTGCGTTTCGATGACGACCTTTTCAATATCATCAATGCGCTCCTTCACGGTCGGGTGCAGTGTCATGCCGGCCTCGACCGCCGTCTGCGAGTGAAACTCCGCCGGATAAGAAATCTTGAACAGCACATTCTCCATGACGTAGCTGCCGTACGGTCGCTGGAGGCCGAACTCGTTGCCCTTGAACAGGACGTCGTAATAGCCCCAGGTTTTGGCGCTCAGCGCAGACGGGTAACCCATCTCACCGGTCATGGCGATCAACGCGAGCCGCACGGCGCGGCTGGTTGCGTCACCGGCTGCCCAGCTCTTGCGCGAGCCGGTATTCGGCGCATGGCGGTAAGTGCGCAGCGAACAGCCGTCGACCCACGCGTTCGACACCGCGTTCAACACCTGTTCGCGATCGCCGCCGAGCATCCGTGTCACCACGGCTGTCGAGGCAACACGGACCAGCAGTACGTGGTCGAGGCCAACGCGGTTGAAGCTGTTCTCGAGGGCCAGCACGCCCTGGATCTCGTGCGCTTTGATGGCGGCCGTCAAAACGTCGTGCATGGTGAGCGGCTGTTCGCCCAGCGCGCGTGCCTGCCGGCTCAGGTAGTCCGCAACGGCGAGAATGCCGCCAAGGTTATCCGACGGATGGCCCCATTCAGCGGCCAGCCACGTGTCGTTAAAATCGAGCCAGCGATTCATGGCGCCGATGTTGAACGCCGCAAGCACCGGATCGAGTTCATAGGAAGTTCCCGGCACGCGCGCCCCGCCGGCTAATGTGGCGCCCGGAACAACGGGCCCCATGAGCTTGGTGCAGGCCGGGTAATCCAGCGCCTGGAAACCGCAGGCCAGCGTGTCCATCAGGCAGTAGTGGGCGGTTTCGAATGCAAGGTCGCTGTCGATTTCGTAATCGCAGACATAGTCCGCAATATCGACGAGCGCCTGGTCCCAGTCGGCACGTTTGGCCGAGCGAATATCCACGTTAGACATAGTGTCTCCGAGTTTTTGGTTGGTGCCGCCTCAGCCGCGGTCTTCGATGGCAACCCATGGCTTGAGATCGGGCCCGATGTAATCGGCCGCCGGACGAATCAGTTTGTTGTCGGAGCGCTGCTCCATGATGTGTGCCGCCCAGCCCGTGATGCGTGAGCAGACAAAGATCGGCGTAAACAGATACGTCGGAATGCCCATGAAGTGATAGACGCTCGCCGCAAAGAAATCGGCATTCGCGAATAGTTTCTTCTCGTCCCACATGACTTTCTCGACGGCCTCGGAGACCGGGTACAGCGTCGTATTACCGACGTCCTCGGCGAGCGCTTTGGACATTCTCTTGTTGACCGAGTTGCGCGGGTCCGAGGTTGTGTACACGCGATGACCGAAACCCATGATCAGGTCTTTGTCGGCCAGCTTCTGGAGGGTGCCAGCCGTTGCCGCCTCGGCCGAGTCATATTGCGAGATGAGCTCCATCGCGGCTTCGTTGGCGCCGCCATGCAGCGGCCCGCGCAACGCACCGATGGCGCCGGAGACCGCAGAGTGCATGTCGGACAACGTGCCCGTAATGACCCGGGCGGCAAACGTTGACGCGTTGAATTCATGCTCGGCGTAAAGGATAAGCGTTGTGTCCAGACACTTGCGGTGCAACTCCGGCGGCTCCCGATCGTGCAGCATGTGCAGGAAATGCCCGGCAATACTGTCGTCGTCGGTCTCAGTATCGATGCGCACGCCGTCGGTATGAAAACGGTGCCAGTACAACAGCATCGATGGGAGGCACGACAGTAAACGATCGGCGATCGCCTGTTGATTCGAGAAGTCGCCTTCGGGTTCGATGTTGCCGAGAAAAGAGACGGCAGTGCGCAGGACGTCCATCGGGTGCGCGTTATGCGGAATCATCTCGAGCACTGCTTTTAGCGCTTCGGGCAGGCCGCGATTCGCTTTTATGGTCGCGATGTACGCACCAAGCTCGGCCTGCGCGGGCAGCTTGCCGTGCAGCAGCAGATAGGCCACCTCTTCGAAGCTCGCGTTATCCGCAAGGTCGTAAATATCATAACCACAGTAGGTCAGACCGGCACCTTCTTTGCCAACGGTACATAGCGCGGTCGCGCCTGCCGTTACGCCGGCCAGTCCGCCGGTCTTCTTGTTAGCTGCCATGTTTTTCTCCCGTCTTCAGGCCCTGCTCTTCAAACAGGGCGTCGAGCCTGTCTTCATAAGACTGGTAACCCAGCACGTCATAAAGCTCCATCCGTGTCTGCATCGTGTCGACAGCGGCCTGCTGGGTGCCATCTTTCCTGATCGTCTCGTAAACATCGAGCGCCGCGGCCGACATCGCGCGAAACGCGCTCAGTGGATACAGCGTCATCGCCACGCCGACACTTGCCAGCTCTTCGGTTGTGAACAGCGGCGTCTTACCGAACTCCGTCAGGTTGGCGAGTACCGGTACTTTAATGACATCCGTAAACTGCCGATATTCCTCAAGTGTGGTAAGTGCCTCAGCGAAGATCATATCGGCACCTGCCTCCACGTAGGCCGCAGCCCGATCGATCGCGGCCTGCTGTCCCTCGACCGCGTGGGCGTCGGTGCGCGCCATCACCACAAAATCGTCGTCGATGCGGCCGTCAACGGCCGCTTTCAGCCGATCGCACATCTCGGCAGTCTCCACCAGCGCTTTGCCCGGCCGATGGCCGCAGCGTTTGACGGCGACCTGATCTTCCATGTGCACCGCCGCAGCGCCGGACCACGTCATTTCACGGATTGTGCGGCCAATCATGAAGGCGCTGCCCCAGCCTGTATCAATATCGACCAGCAGCGGCAGCTCGGTCGCGGAACAAATGCGCCGCACATCCTCACAGACGTCATTGAGGGTCGTCATCGCCAGGTCGGGCAGGCCGTAGGATGCATTCGCTACACCGGCACCGGACAGATAAATGGCTCTGAACCCGGACTTTTCGGCCAGCATGGCTGTAAATGCATTAATGGTGCCGACGATCTGAAGCGGGCTCTCCGCCTCGAGCGCGGTGCGAAATCGGGTTCCTGCACTCATCTCGCGTACTCTCTGTTCAGGGGCGAGGAGTCTAAACTACGGGAAGGTCGATTCCCAAATAGAGCGGGTGGTTAATTTATTTCCACAACCGTGCGACCCGTCACCGTGCCATCGATGTAAGCCTGAAAGGCATCGGGAAGGTCATCGAAGGAAATGGTCCGGTGCCCGATGGTGCCGAGATGCCCGGGCTTCAGGTCGCCGCCGATGCGCTGCCATACGGCCCGCCGCAAATCCCAGGGGGTATCGACAGAGTTGATGCCCAGCAGGCAGACGGCCCGCAATATGAATGGCAATACGGTCGTGTTGAGCGCCGGACTCGCGGCGAGGCCGATACTCGCGATGTTGCCCCCGTAACGCATCGTGCGCGTTAGCCATGTGAGGTAATCGCCGCCCAGGTTGTCGATAGCACCCGCCCATTCAGCCTTTTCCATCGGCCGCTTGCCCAGATCAAGCTCGTCGCGCAGCAGAACTTGCGCCGCCCCGATCGTCCGCAGGTAGTCCTCTTCGTTCGCTTTACCAGTAACGGCAGCCACTTCGTAACCGCGCCCGGCCAACATGTCGATCGCAATACTGCCAACACCACCGGTCGCCCCTGTGACCACGATCGGACCCTGGTCCGGTGCCTGGCCGTTCTGCTCCATGCGGTGTATGGCCAGCGCCGCGGTATAGCCGGCGGTGCCAATCTGCATCGCCTCGACGGCCGTCATGCCCTCCGGTATCGGTACCAGGCTCTTGCTGTCGACGCGCGCGTATTCGGAGTAACCGCCGTCCACCGTTTCGCTCAGGCCGCAGCCATTCACCAGAGCCGCGGTTCCGGGCTGGAATTCCGTGTCTTCCGAACTCACCACAACACCGGCCAGGTCAATGCCACCGTTGAGCGGGTAGCGCCGCAGAATCCTGCCCTTGCCGGTCGCCGCCAGCGCGTCCTTGTAGTTGATCGTCGAGTGACTGACGCGAACGACAACGTTGCCCTCGGTGAGGTCATCGAGCACCAGCTGCTTGAATTCAGCAACCACACTGCCATCCTGCCTGTCGATTCGATATGCGCGAAAACTGTCCATTCTTTCTGCTTTTTTTATCCCTGTTTATCCAGGCGCGCCAGCCAGGAGACAAGGCCCGCGGCATTAAGCGTGACATCAACCCCGATTACTGCGCGCATCGCATCGTCGTCACCCTTGAAGCCATGCGCGATCAGGCCCGTCGAAAGATAATCGTACATGGCCGCCTCGAGCGCGACCGCGCGATCCTCAGCGTCGCTGCAAGCTAGCGCCATTTTTTCGTACGCGTCGATGCCCTCATGCATCGCATTGGCGAGTCGCGGGAGATTCTGCACGCGACTGTAGTGCGTAAGGTACAGCTGCTCAGGCGAACAACTCATGATGCGATCGACGGCCCGGTGCGCCTCAACAGGGTCAAAGCTCGCGGGTGTCGATGTCGGAAAAATGAACTCGCCGGCAGCGGTATCGAGCTCGCGATAGGACACGCCAAAGCTGTCGCCGGTAAACACGCCCCTGGATGCGGGGTCATTCAGGCAGTAGTGATGCCGGGCATGTCCCTCCGTGAACAGCGCCTGCATATAGCGCCCGTTGAAGTCGAGCCACTGCTCGTCGTCAGGCACTACCACCCGGTCTGCTTCGATCGGTACGATCTCGCCGTACATTTCGCGCGTGCGCTCCACGCCGTAAACACCCTCGGTGCCCTTGATCAGTTTTTCGGGGTTGATCATGTGCGGTGCACCGCGCGGATGCACGACACACCGCGCATTCGGCAGTTGCCGCATCAGCAGGCCCGCGCCACCGGCGTGGTCGAGGTGAATGTGCGTCAGAAACACGAAGTCGACATCGCCGACGTCGAGCTCCTGCTGGCGCAGCGCATCAAGCAGGAGCGGCACGCCGGCATTGGCGCCGGTGTCGACGAATGCGCCGCGGCCATCGTGGACAATCAGGTGGCTGGCGTCCTGCAACGGCCGCAGATATTCGGTATCAATCGCGGTAATGCCGTTGCCGATGTCCGTCGTGTGAGCGCTGTTGGCTGGCATCAGTTATCGGCGATCGCCGTCCGGTCTACTCCGGGGAGGCTGTCTCGAGACCCTCGAGGCGGGCGAAGTAGCGCGCCAGCACCGCCACGTCTTCTTCGGCAATCAATGCCGCCTGCCCCTGCATGACGGCATTAACGCGGGTGCCGTCGCGGTACTGGTTGAGCGCGTGTTCGAGATAGTCCTCGTGTTGTCCGGCCAGCGTCGGCCAGGTCGGCGAGATGCTGATGCCGTTGGCGCCGTGGCAGGCAACGCAAGCCTGCGCCTTCTCGAAACCGGTGTCTTGCGTGCCGCCGGCCGCTACCGTGTCGTTGCCGATGCCGGCAAAGTAGGCAGCAACGTCCTCGATACCCTGATCGCCAAGGCTGTGCGCCTGCGCCTGCATGGTCGGGTGCGGGCGATTACCGTCACCGTAGTTTTTCAACGCGATGGCCAGATACTCCTGTGTCTGGCCACCGAGTTTTGGCACCCGGAAAGACGGGTATGCGTTGCGATAGCCCTCGATGCCGTGACACCCGAGGCAGGTGTAGGCCAGCTTTTCGCCGGCCTCCGCATCGCCTGCGGCGCTCGCAGGCTGCAGCATAAATACCGCGGTTAACAAAAGTGCCGCAGCACGCGCTACCATTTTCGTGTTCGATATCATGTGATTTTCAGGCTGTTTCCATGCCCGGACCAACGCCCGGGCTTTTCCGAGGGCGCTATGGTAGTGACACTCGGCGTCGATTTCTAGCGCTAACGGTCTGTTCTGCGATGTACGCATGCTAGCATCTCTGAATTGCTCTTGACCAAACAGGAATTACTCGTGAAAAAAGGCATTATCGTACTGCTGGTTGCTCTTGCCCTGGTCGTCCTGATCTCGCCCGGCCTCATCGGCCGCTTGGCCGAGAAAAGCGTCGACGAGAACCTGAACTGGGCGGCTCAGGAAAGCGGCGGCCTGGTCGTCACCTCCGAGAAATTCGATCGCGGCTGGTTCTCCTCGCAGGGTCAGCACCGCGTCGAAATCAAGGACGACAATGTCAAGCGCCTGCTCGGCTCCATGGCCGGCGCGGACGATCTGGGCGAATTGCCGGTGCTGATCATCGATACGCGGCTGGACCATGGCCTGATCCCGGTCAGCTCGATGTCGCGGGACAAAGGCTCACTGGCGCCGGGGCTGGGCAACGCGGTATCCACGCTGAGCATCGAGCTCCCGGACGGTAAGACCGTCGACCTCCCGGGCAGCGTTTACAGCAAGGTTTCGATTGGCGGTGAGCTGCAATCAAATTATGTCCTGCCGGCGGGGTCGATCGAGGAGGATGGCGGCACGGTCACCTGGGATGAATCGGATATCGACGTCACCACCAACCCCGGGAATGGCACCGTTGCCGCCGCAGGCAGCATCGGCAAACTCAGCGTTAAAGACGGGCAAGATCATGTCGAGCTCAACGGCCTGAGTTTCACCGGTAGCCAGGCGCCGACAAAGTACGGTTTCTCGACCGGCCATATGCACATCGAGCTGGGCAGCCTGTCGGCCACCACCAATGGTGTATCGGCCGGCGGCATCAAACACATGAAGCTCGACGGCAAAACCGAGTTGAAGAACGGCCTGCTCGAGGGGCGAACGCAGCTCGAGATCGATTCCGAGGCCATCCCACATTATGGAGAGGTTAGCGTGGTTGCCGATGTCAGCCTTGCAGGCGCCGATGCCGAGGCGATTGGCGCGATTCAGACAGCGCTCGAGGCGCATGGCCCGAACCCTGATCCCCAGCAGATGATGGCGCTCGTGGGAGATGACCTGAAGCGGCTGCTTGCTGCCGGGGTTGAGCTGCGCGTCGATCAGCTCGATGTGACCCTGCCGATGGGCACCGTCAAGACGAAGCTTGATTTTAAGGTGCAACAGGACGATGCCGCGACGTTTGAGTGGACGTCGTTGCTACTCGCGACCGAGGCCTCGGCAGATATCTCGATTCCGCAAGAATTGCTCGACATGGCGATGCAGATGAATCCGCAGATCGGCGCCGCCGTCGGCATGGGCTTCCTGCAGCAAAACGGTGACGTTTACGAAATGCAGGCCGAATACGCGAAAGGTCTGCTCACCATTAACGGTGCCCCGATGCCGATACCGCTGGGCATGTTCCAGTAACGTCAACAAACTGTTCAGCGATGCCCGGGCGGGGTCGCCGACAGCGTGTCATCGAGGATCTCAGGCGCTCTTTCTGAGCGTCCGTTTTTTCAGGTGAATCAACAACAGGGACACGGCGGACGGCGTCATGCCCTCAAGCCGGGACGCCTGGCCAACCGTGACGGGACGCGCTGTTACCAGTCGCTGGCGCGCCTCGTTGGATAGTCCGCCGACCAATGCATAGTCGATGTCTTCCGGCAGACGTAGCGCCTCCTGTTTCGCGTGTTTCGCTATTTCGCGCTCCTGACGCTCGATGTAGCCGGCGTACTTCGCCTGCACTTCGAGCTGTAGCGCAACCTGCTCTCGTTCCTCGTCACTATCGAGGTTATCAGCGGACATCGCGCCAACGGCCGAAAGCCTGGTGACGGTGTTGTAATCAAGCTCGGGGCGTCGCAGCAAATCCGTCGCCGTACATTCTCGCTGCAGCGTCGTACCAATCAGCCGCTCATCGTCACCGTTAAGACGGCCCGCGGACAACGTAATACCTCCCAGGCGCCGCTGTTCGCTCACAACCGCTGTTTGTTTGGCATTGAACCGCGCCCAGCGCTCGTCGTCGACGAGCCCGAGCTCCCGGCCGATTGGTGTCAGGCGCAGATCCGCATTGTCTTCTCTGAGCGTCAGGCGGTATTCGGCCCGGCTCGTGAACATTCGATACGGCTCGCTGACGCCGCGCGTGATCAGGTCATCAACGAGCACGCCCAGGTAGGCTTCGTGTCGCGCGGGGACCCACGCATCAAGATCACGCGCCTGATTTGCCGCGTTAATGCCAGCCAGCAAGCCCTGCGCGCCGGCCTCTTCGTAGCCGGTTGTGCCGTTGATTTGTCCGGCAAAGAACAAGCCCTTCAAATGCCGCGTCTCCAATGTCGGCCGCAGCTCGCGCGGGTCGAAATAATCGTACTCGATAGCGTAGCCGGGCTGCGTGATATGCGCTTTCTCGAAACCGGTAATCGACCGCACGAATTGCAGCTGCGTCTCAAGCGGCAGGCTCGTCGAGATCCCGTTGGGGTAGACCACGTCTGTGTGCAGCCCCTCGGGCTCGACGAAAACCTGGTGTGACGCTTTGTCAGCAAAACGCACGACCTTATCCTCGATCGACGGACAATAGCGCGGCCCGACCCCTTCAATCATGCCGGTATACATCGGCGACTGATCGAGCGCACCACGAATAATGTCGTGGGTGGCCGTCGTCGTATGCGTAATGTGGCACGACACCTGCTGCGGGTGATCGGCACGTGCGCCCATGAACGAGAAGACCGGCATGGGCACGTCCCCGGGCTGCTCGGTCATCACCGCGTAATTCAGCGTCTTGCCGTCGATGCGCGGCGGCGTACCGGTCTTCAGGCGTGCGACGCGAAACGGCATCTCGCGAAGGCGCGCTGCAAGCGCATTGGACGGTGCATCGCCAACGCGGCCGCCGGCTTCTTCAGTGCGGCCAATGAGGATGCGGCCACCGAGAAACGTGCCGACGGTCAGCACGACAGTTTTCGCATGGCAGCGCTGCTCCCGGTCCGTCACAACACCGGTCACGCGCTCGCCGCTGGCCCTCCCGCTTACCCTGCCGCTCACAATCAGATCGTCCACCGACTGCTCCATGATGGACAGATTCGGCTGACCCTCGAGCAGCCTGCGGATGGCTCGACGATAAAGCTCGCGATCCGCCTGCGCGCGTGTCGCGCGCACCGCCGGCCCCTTGCTGCTATTCAGCGTCCGAAACTGGATGCCCGCCCGATCGATTGCCCGCGCCATCGCGCCGCCCAGCGCATCGATCTCCCGCGTCAGATGCCCCTTGCCGATGCCGCCGATCGCCGGGTTGCAGCTCATCTGCCCCAGCGTCGCGACGCTCTGGGTAATGAGCAGCGTGCGGGCACCCGAGCGCGCGGCCGCCAGTGAGGCTTCCGTACCGGCGTGGCCGCCGCCAACGACGATGACATCAAACTGCTCGGGCATGGTATTAACTGACCAGGTGGCGATAAGTCGGGCTGGGGCGCGATTCTAGTCGCAGACCCTTGCCGTTGCCAGCGCCCAGCGGGCGCGCTGCTTTACTATCTGCAGTGCTTTGTCCAAGATAGCGCGCTGATTCGCTTGCGGTTTCTTAGAATGTTGCGTGCTGTTGTCGTCCTCTCCGTCATAGCGTCGGCCAACCTGCTTGTGGCCTCACCGGGGCATGCCCAGACACTCGAACTCGAGCCCTGTCGCATCACGGCAGGCCCCTCGTATCCAAGCATCAAGGCGCGCTGCGGCAACATGCTGCGCCCCGAAAACCCCGCCGCTCCGGACTCGCCTGACATCACGCTTCGCGTCGCCGTTGTACCGGCGCTGAACCTGAACCCCGAAAGTGACGCCGTGGTGCCGATTGCCGGGGGGCCGGGCCAGAGCACCGTTCAGTTTTATGCGTCATACCAGAACGCCTTCGAGCCCCTGCGCCGCAATCGCGACATGCTCCTGGTTGACCAGCGCGGCACCGGCGAATCATCCATGCTGGACTGCGACGTTGACGACGAGCTGATTGCCGGCACCTATTCGGCTGAAATCACGCGCCAGGTCACCGAGGACTGCCTCGCACAGTTGCCGCACGACCCGCGCTTCTTTACGACCAGCGTCGCAGTCACTGACCTCGAGGCAGTGCGCGTCGCATTAGGCTACTCAGCGCTCAACCTCTACGGCATTTCCTACGGCACTCGCGTCGCGCAACATTTCGCCAGACAGTACCCGAGCGTAACTCGCGCCGTCGTGCTCGACGGTGTCGTGCCGCCGCAGATTTCACTCGGCCCGGAGATCGCCACAGAAAGCCAGCGGGCCGTGGAGCAGATTTTCGAACGCTGCGCCGAAGACGCCGCCTGCCACGAACGCTTTCCCGGCGTAGCGGCTTCGTTCGCGCGCCTGGTAACGACGCTGCGCGATGCCCCCGTTGTCGTCAGCACGCCGCACCCGAACACCGGGCGCATTGAGGAGGTGACCTTCGGCACCAGTGAGTTCGCTGCGGCAGTCCGGCTACTTCTCTACCACCCGACCACGATCGCCTTGCTACCGCTGCTGATACATGAGGCCGCAAACGGCAATTGGGTCCCGCTCACTTCGCAGTTTCAGATGACGGTGGTCAGCCTCAGTGAATCGCTCTCGATCGGCATGCACAACGCCGTGATGTGCAGTGAGGACGCGCCCTTTTACGACAAGACGACGATCGATTTTGAGGGCCTCGCGGCAAGCTACATTGGTCCCGTACAGCTCGAGGCGATCGACACGATTTGTTCGATCTGGCCGGCGGGCCCGGTGGACGACGAGTTCAAGGTGCCGCTCGCAACGTCGATACCGGTCCTGCTGCTGTCCGGCGACGCGGATCCGATTACGCCGCCGCGTTATGCCGACCTTGCTGCCGTCGACCTTGGCAACGCGCGCCACCTCATTGGGAAGGGACAGGGGCATGGTCAGCTTGCCGTCGGCTGCATGCCAGAGCTCCTCGCGGATTTTGTTGCAACAACCGACCTCGATGCACTCGATGCCACCTGTCTCGAGCGCGCCTTCGTCATGCCGTTCTTCCTCGATTTTTCCGGGCCGCAGCCATGATCCGGGTCGACGGTATCTTTAAGTCGTTCGGCAAAGTGCGCGCCGTCAGCGGCGTGAGCTTCGAGGCGCCGGACGGCAAGGTCACCGGGCTACTCGGCCCCAATGGCGCGGGCAAGTCCACCACGCTGCGGGTGCTGTACACCGTGCTGAAGCCGGACGAGGGCAGCGCGACGATCGACGGCATTGATGTTGTCGGAGACCCGCTGAGTGCTCGCCAGCGCATTGGCGCCTTGCCCCACGGCGCCGGTCTTTATCCACAACTGACCGCGCGCGAGAACATCGCTTACTTTGCACACCTGTGCGGCATCGACAAAGCGGAGGTCGACGATCGCGTCGACGAAATCGTGCGCCTCCTCGAAATCGACAGTTTTGCCGAACGACGCACCAAGGGCTTTTCGCAGGGGCAACGCACCAAGGTCGCGCTGGCACGCGCGCTGGTGCACGACCCGCAAAACATCATTCTTGACGAGCCGTCGAACGGTCTCGACGTCATGGCCACGCGCTCGCTGCGCGAGCTGATTCTGAAGCTCAAGGATTCCGGCCGCTGCATACTGTTCTCCAGCCACATCATGCAGGAGGTGGCGGCACTCTGTGACGACATCTGCATCATTGCAAACGGCAAGGTGGCGATCGACGACTCGGTCGACGGCATTCGTGCACGCACCGGCTGCGACGATCTCGAAGACGCGTTTGTACACGCCATCCACCAGGTACCGCCGGCATGATGAGAACGTCCTTCACCGTTTTCGTCAAAGAAATCATCGACAACCTGCGGGATCGACGCACGCTGGCGTCCGCGCTGATCATGGGCCCGATTTTCGGCCCGGCATTGTTTGCGTTTGCCATTAATCTGTCGATTGAGCAGTCGATCGAAAACTCTGAGCGAGCCATGGAGCTGCCGGTCGTTGGCGCGCAATATGCGCCCAACCTGATGCGCTATCTGCTGAGCGAAAACATCGATGTTGTTGATGCGCCGGGTGACAAAGCACAAGCGATCGAGGCGGTTACCACGGGCAGCAGCGACGTCATACTGGTCATCCCCGAAGACTTTGGCGAACAGCTTGCCAGCACAACCCCCGCGAGAGTCGAGCTGCTTTCCGACCAGGCCAACACTGACGCAGAGCGCGAAGCACGACGCCTGCGTCGCGCATTATCCAGCTACAGCCAGCAACTGGCGACGATTCGCTTGCTCGTGCGCGGCGTCAACCCGGCCGTGTTACGCCCGATCAATATTGACGAGATCGATGTCTCCACGCCCAGCGGGCGCTCCGCGTTGCTGCTAGGCATGATGAGCTACTTCTTTATTTTCGCGTGCCTGATGGGGGGCATGTACCTCGCCATCGACACGACGGCAGGTGAGCGCGAACGAGGTTCCCTCGAGCCGCTGCTGTCACTGCCGATCACGCGTGACCAGCTGATTTTCGGCAAAATCGCGGCGACCTGCCTGTTCATGGCGCTGTCGCTGACGCTGAGCCTTGCCTCTTTCTTTGTGGCGCTCAAGTTCATGCCGTTGCAGGAGCTTGGGATGACACCCAACTTCGGTCCCGACGTCATGCTTGCGGCCTTCCTGCTGTTCGCGCCATTTATTCTGCTGGGCGCCGCGCTGATGACGCTGGTTGCCTCTTTCACGAAAAGCTATCGCGAAGCGCAGACCTGGCTCAGCGTGCTGTTGATCGCGCCAACGCTGCCGATCCTGATCGTCAGCTTGCTGACACTCCGGCCGCGACTCGAGTTCATGTTCATTCCCAGTTTGAGCCAGCACCTGCTGCTGGTCGACCTCGTCAAAAACGAACCGGTTAACGGCCTGCATGTTGCGATTTCGGTCATCAGCACCCTGTTTCTGGGCGCGCTGTTAACCTGGGTTTGCGCACGCCTGTACCGGCGCGAAGGCCTGCTCGGCTAGGGCGCCTCGACATAAGCCGTCAAGGCGGTTGACAATGCCGGCCGATTCTCCACCATGGAGGGTCCGGCGATAAGAATAATTACTATGTCCCTGTTTGCTGAACTGCGGCGCCGCAATGTCCTGAAGGTCGCCCTGCTATACGCGGTAACCAGCCTGCTGGTTGCCTGGGCCGTCGACCTTGCGGTGGGCGGCGGAATCGCGCCACTCTGGGCCAGGGAGTTTGTGCTGCTGTTGCTGGCCATCGGCTTTCCAGTGGCGCTGATCTTTGCCTGGGTTTACGAGATCACGCCGCAGGGCGTGAAGAAGGGGCTCGAGCACGACCAGACGCAGTCGATCGTTTACAAGACCGGCCATAAGCTCAATGCGGCGGTCGCCGTTCTGGGTGTCCTCGGTGTTGCCGCACTCATCGGCGAACGCCTGTTGCCCGAGTTCGAGTTCGTGCGTCCCGAGCCGGTCGAAGAGGTTCCCTTGCGGCCTGTTTACGACTCTCCGCTCGCCGCAGGTGTGCCGAAAGAAATAACCTCTTACACGCTCTCGAATGGCCTGCGCATTATCGTCTGGCCGGACCACGACATTCCGAACGTGGCGCTGTACAACTTCGTCCGGGCCGGCGGCCGTAACGAGTACCCGGGCATCAGTGGGCTGTCACACTTCTTCGAACACATGATGTTCAACGGCACCGATAAACTGGAGCCCGGTGAATTCGATCGCATCATGGAGGCTGCGGGCGGCTCCAACAACGCGTACACGTCCCATGACCTGACCGTTTACCAGGACTGGTTTCCGCGCTCGGCGCTGAAGACGATTTTCGAGATCGAAGCGCAGCGACTCGAGTACCTCGAATTCGACGCAGACATGATCGACAGTGAGCGTAATGTCGTTTATTCGGAGCGCCGCCGCGGTATCGATAACGACAACTTCGGACGGCTGTACGAACAAATGCGCGCCGCAGCGTTTGTTGCACACCCCTATCGCCTGCCAGTCATTGGCTGGGCGTCGGACGTGGAACGCTGGACGCAAGACGACCTCGAGTCATACTTCAAGACGTATTACGCGCCGAACAACTGCACCATGGTGTTCTCCGGCGCGGTGTCACCAGAAGAGGTTTTCTTGCTGGCCGAACAGTATTTCGCGCCCATCGCGCGGCAGAACCCGCCGCCGCCGGTGCGCACGATCGAGCCCGAACAACAAGGCGAGCGACGCATCGTCGTCGCGGCCGAGACGCAAACCCCGCTGCTGCACCTTGCCTTCCACACCGGCACGGCCGCCGACGCGGAGACGCGGCACATGAACCTGCTGCTGCAGGTCCTTGTCGGCGACAGCTCCTCGCGCCTGCATCGACTGCTGGTTGAGGAGGAGCAGATAGCGCTGTCGGTTGGCGGCTGGCAGGACGAGGGCTTCGACCCGGGGCTCGTGTACCTGCACCTCACGTTGCCTCCCGGCAGCGACGTGGCCACCGTTGAGGCCCGCGTCCTCGATGAGCTGGCGCGCGCAGCGAACGAGGGTGTAACCGGCGCCGAGCTCGACAAAGCACAAAACATCCTGCTCGCAAATTACTGGCGGCAGCTGGCTACGATCAACGGCAAGGCGTCAGCCCTGGGTAATTTCGAGGTTTTCACCGGCAGCTTCGAAAACCTGTTTACGGAGCCCGATGAGATCAGTGCGGTGACGCGCGAACAGCTGCAGGCGGTCGCCGCAAAGGTCTTCAGCCGCGGCAATATGACGCTTGGGATACTGCGCGCACCGGCTGACGCCGCGGGAGATGCACCATGAGCCGCTTGCAACGCGCCCTTGTCAGCGCCCTCGCCGTTTTCATTGTTTTCATTGCTACGGGCGCTGTTGCCGCCGGTATCGAGCTGCCCGAGCATGAGCGGATCGAGCTCGAGAACGGCACCGTCCTGTTGCTCAGCGAAAAACATGACGTACCGCTCATCGGGCTGCGCGCGGTTATTCGCGGCGGCGCGACTGCCGACCCTGTCGGTCGTGGCGGCCTCGCCGACCTGTTTGCAGGGCTGCTGGAGTACGGCGCCGGCAAGCGCGATGCGGCGAGCTTCGCCGAGGCGGTTGCCCGCGTAGGTGGCGAACTATCAGTGTCGGGCGGTCAGGAGTCCGTCACGATCAACGCGAACTTTTTGTCGCGCGATGTCGAGCTAATGCTCGAGCTCGTCAGCGACGTGCTGCTGCAGCCGACACTCGCCGAAGATGAACTCACCAAGCTCCGTGACCGCTCCATTAACCTGATCAAGGCGGCCAAGGGGTCGAGCCCAGGCAATTTGCTGCCCTCCTACGGGCGCGCCTTTATTTTCGGCGAACACCCTTACGGCAACCCGGTTGGCGGCAGCGAATCGTCTCTCGCCGACATCACGCACGAAGACGTGTTGTCCTATTACGAAAACCATGTCGGTGGCGACCGGCTGATTGTCTCGGTCGTCGGCGACTTCAACGCTGTGGCGATGAAGCAGCGGTTAACCAGCCTGTTCGGTAAGTGGCGCGCTGCGGCAATCGCGCTCGCTGCAACGCCGGCCCCCGAAAGGCAGTCGGGTCGGAGCGTGCTGCTTATCGATAAGGCCGACGCCACGCAGGCCTATTTCTGGATTGGCAATGTTGGCGTTGGTATCGATTACGGGCGCCGCGCTGAGCTGGACATTGCGAACACGGTTTTTGGCGGGCGCTTCACCTCTATGCTGAATAACGCATTGCGCATCGAGTCCGGCCTGACTTACGGCGCAGGGTCGATACTGCAGCGTCTCGCTGCTGGCGGCTTTGTGGCTATCAGCACGTTTTCCGAGACCGAAACGACCATCGAAGCCATCAACATGTCGCTCGATCTTCTCGAAACGCTGCGCGACTCAGGCCTGGATACGCCGATGGTAGATTCCGCCCGCAATTACATCATGGGCCAGTTTCCACCACGGCTTGAAACGGCAACGCAGCTCGCCGCACAGCTCTCCTTGCTCGAGCTGTTCGGCCTTGATGCCAACTACGTCAACGGTTACGCCGCGTCGCTTGACGCCGCAACCGCGGAGGGCATCGGCAATGCCATTAACGAGGTTTATCCATCCGCCGACGACGTGGTTTTTGTTGTTGTTGGCGATGCGGCTGCGCTGCGCGAAGCGCTGAGCGAGTATGGACCGGTCACGGAATTGTCGATTGTCGCGCCGCGTTTCCGACCCTGACCCTGACCCTGACTGACGGGCGTTTCAACAGTGCGTGCCCGCGCGGCTACTTGCCGATGCAGAACTCCGAGAATATCGCGCCCAGCAATTCGTCCGATGACATCGCGCCGGTGATTTCGCCGAGCGCCCGGTGGCTGAGACGCAGCTCCTCGGCCAGAAGCTCGCCCGCGCGCTCCTCTTCGAGTGCCTTCAGGCCGCGTAAGTAGCTGGCCCGGGCTCGCCGGAGCGCGTCGAGGTGGCGGCGGCGCGCCGTGAAGGCGCCTTCTCCCTGGCTCTCATAACCAGCCAGCTGCCGAATGCGCCGGCGCAGTGCATCGACACCGGCGCCACTGATTGCCGACAGGCTCACAACGTTATCGACGTCACCCGGGGCCTCCCGCAAGAGGTCGATCTTGTTGCGGACCACGATCACGGGGATATTTTCGGGCAACGTCTCATCGATACGACCATGATCCTTGTCGGTCGCATCCTGAATCCACAGCACCGCATCGGCGCTTTCGATTGCCTTGCGCGCACGACGAATGCCCTCTGCTTCTACGCGCCCGGGATCGTCGCGCAGCCCCGCCGTGTCGACGAGCTCTACGGCCAGCCCATCGATGTCGATCTGCTCGCGAAGAATATCGCGCGTCGTGCCGGCTATCTCCGTGACGATCGCCGCCTCCTGTCCGCTGAGCAGGTTCATCAGGCTGGATTTGCCCGCGTTCGGCTTGCCGACGATGACGACCTGGTAGCCGTCGCGTAGCACCCGGCCCTGTCGCGTCTCGAACAGCAGCGTCTCGAACGCCGTTGCGCACGCATCGAGCTCGGCTCGCAGCTTCGTGTCCGACAGGAAGTCTATTTCTTCCTCGGGAAAATCGATGGCCGCCTCTACGTGCACCCGGAGCGCCACCAAGCGGGCGGCGAGTTCGTCGACGGCGCGTGAAAAAGCGCCACTCAATGAGCGCAATGCCGCACGCGCGGCCTGCGCTGTACCGCTGTCGATTACATCGACAATCGCCTCGGCCTGCACCAGGTCGAGCTTGTCATTAAGAAACGCGCGTTGTGAAAACTCGCCGGGCTCCGCCTGGCGGGCACCGAGAACCAGGATGGCATCGACGATTATCGATAACAGAACAGGGCCACCGTGCCCTTGCAGCTCCAGCACCGCCTCGCCAGTGAACGATGCGGGCGCCGGATAGTAAATGGCGATACCGGTGTCGAGCCGATTACCCCGGGCATCCCTGAAGGTTCGATACGTCGCCGTGCGTGGTTCCGGTAAACTGCCCAGCACAGCGCGCGCGATACGCACGGTTTGGTCGCCGGATATTCTGACGACGCCGATGCCACCGCGCCCGGGTGGCGTCGCCGCCGCTACAATCGTGTCTGAGTCCAGCGCCATCCGCCAATGAAAACACAGGTCATCCAGTTATGCCGAATTTGAACGTGACGTTTCCAAATACCCGCGGTGAGACCCTGGCGGGCATTCTCAATCTGCCCGCGTCGAAGCCGCTTGCCTACGCGCTGTTTGCGCACTGCTTCACCTGTTCCAAAGACATCAAGGCGGCGGGGAATATTGCACGCGCACTGACCGAGGAAGGCATTGCCGTGCTGCGCTTCGACTTCACCGGGCTTGGCCAGAGCCAAGGCGAGTTCGCCGATACGAACTTTTCCTCCAATGTCGTCGACCTGCTCGCCGCTGTTGACTACCTCGAGAACGAACACGAGGCGCCGACTATTCTGGTCGGCCACTCTCTTGGCGGCACGGCCATATTACAGGCGGCGCCGCAAGTGCCCTCTGCTGTCGCAGTTGCAACGATCGGCTCACCGTTCGACCCCGCGCATGTGCTGCACTTGTTCGCCGGCTCGGAGGAGGCCCTGCAAGATCGCGGCGAGGCCGAGGTCAACCTGGGCGGGCGTCCGTTCTTGATGAAGCGTCAGTTCGTCGAGGACCTTGGCCAACAAAGCCTGAAAGAGACAGTGGGCTCGCTACGCAAGGCGCTGCTTGTCATGCACGCGCCGCTCGATAGCATTGTCGAGATCGATAACGCATCGGAGCTGTATCGTGCCGCCAAACACCCCAAGAGTTTTATCAGTCTTGATAAAGCCGATCACCTGCTCAGCCGCGAGGCGGACTCGCGTTATGTCGGTCATGTCCTCGCCGCGTGGGCGTCACGCTACCTGCCGGCAACCGAGACCGGCGAGCCGCTCAGTGCGGCGAACGACACCGTTGTTTCTCGCACGCTATCTAACGACTTTCGTACGGACATCCGGGCCGGCGGTCACGCGCTGGTCGCCGATGAGCCGCTATCCGTCGGCGGCAGTAACTTAGGGCCCACGCCGTATGATTTTCTGTCTGCGGCGCTTGCCGCCTGCACGTCGATGACGCTGCAGATGTATGCGCGACACAAGCAGCTGCCGCTCGAATCAGCAACGGTAAGTGTTGTACACGACAAGGTCCATGCAGAGGACTGCGAAGACTGCGAAAGTGGCTCGGGGAAAATCGATGAGCTTCGCAGGACCATTGCGCTGGTGGGCGAGCTTACGGACGAACAGCGTGCGCGCATGCTGGAGATTGCCGACCGTTGCCCGGTGCACCGCACCCTGCACGGTGAGATAAAGGTGCGCTCGGAGCTGGCGCCGCCCTAGTCCGACGGCGCGTCTTTCTTCTTTTTCTTGCCGGCCTTCTGCGCCTTCGCTTCAGCCTCGACGACGGTGTTGATCTTCCACTGTTGGGCAATCGACAGCAAAGTATTGGTCACCCAGTAAAGCACCAGGCCCGACGGGAAGAAGGCGAAGAACCCCGTGAACATGATCGGCATGATCTGCATCACTTTCGCCTGCACCGGGTCGGCCGGCGCAGGGTTCAGTTTCTGCTGCATGAACATGGCGGCGCCCATGATCAGCGGCAAAATGAAGTACGGGTCGCGCGTGGAAAGGTCGGTGATCCAGAGCGCGAACGGCGCCTGCCGCATCTCGACGCTTTCGAGCAACACCCAATAAAACGCGAGGAAGAATGGCATCTGTATCAGGATGGGCAAACAGCCCGCCGCCGGGTTCACCTTTTCGCGCTTGTAAAGGTCCATCATCGCCTGGCTGAGCGCCGGCTTATCGTCCTTATAACGATCCTGCAGCGCTTTCATGCGCGGCTGCAGGTTGCGCATTTTTGCCATCGAGCGGCCACTCGATTCGGTCAGCTTGTAAAACGCCAGCTTAATCAGGAATGTGACCAGGATAATGGCAACGCCCCAGTTGCCGATGAACCCGTGCACGATGCTCAGTAACCAGAACAGCGGTTGCGAAATGATCGTGAGCCAACCGTAATCGACGGTCAGCTTGAGCGACTTGTCGATGTCTTCAAGCTGTGCCTGCAGCTTCGGACCAACAAACAACGTAGTCGTAAAAACCTTGCTGCTGCCGGGCGCTATGGCGCTAACGTTTTTGCCGATAGCGCTGCCGATGGATATGTCGCCCGTGACTGCGACCTGGTACTTGTGGTCCTCGCCGCGTGGCGGCACGACCGCGGTTACGAAGTGATGCTGGATTGCGCCAAACCACCCCTGCTCCGCGCTGAATTCGTACTTGCCATCATCGATCAGGTCGTCGCGCTTGAGCTTTTGCGACTTCTCGCCATCGTAGACGATGGGTCCGGCAAACGAGTAAGAGTCGACGTCGAACATCGACCGTTCTTGTGTGCGTGAATACCGCTTGATGCGCACGTACTCTGCGCCCTGCCAGAGCTCGGCGCTGCCGTTGGTAACTTCCTGCTCCAGCTGTACGGTGTAGCTGCCCCTCTGAAAACGGTAGCGCTTCTCGATGGTGATGCCGCCGGGATCGGCCCAGCTAAGCAGCACGACCATTTCGTCGGCGCCATCAAGGTCATAGCGATTCAGCGGTGCCTCGAAATTGCTCAGGTGTGTTGCTTCCGGCGCGCCGCCGAGCGCGCGCATGCCGGATTCGATCCGGCCGATGTTCTCGGGGTCGGGGCTGAGCATTTCGATCAACGTGTCCGGTCGATCTTTTGCAACCGGGTATTTCAATAATGCCGCTCGTTGTAGCGTGCCGCCGAGCGTGCTGATCTCGATGTCCAGCACATCGGTCGTTACTCTGACGACGGGTGCTGTTGGCGCCGCGGCCGCGACCCCCTCGCCGGGCGCCGCCGGCAGCTCGCTGGCGGTGGTCGGCGCGGTAATTTCTGGCAGGGCGTCGACACTGGCGGGCGACGACAGGGTCGGCGCTTCGGCGGCTTGCTGCGTTGCCACGGGCGCGGCCGGCGGTGGCGCGTAATCCTGCATCCAGGTCTGGTAGGTAATCCACGCCATCAGCCCGAAAAAGGCCCATGCCAGCAGTCGTTGGTTATCCATCGATTAGCTTTCCTGCGGTGCTCGCTTCGCCTTGCTTAACCGCTGCCAGTGTTCCTCGAGGCTGGCAGACAATTCCTGGTTGCTCGCGGCCTTCGCTGCGGGCTGATTCATCACTATGATGTCCAGGCCGGCCAATGATGCCTGATGTTGACGAAAGGATTCCCGAACAATTCTCTTGATCCGATTACGTACCGTTGACAGCCGACAATGCTTCTTGGCGATTGCCAGGCCGAGCCTCGGGGTGTTGTTGTCATTGTGCCTGCAAAGGGTGGTAAACAGACTATCGCGGCTCCGGGTGGCCTTTCGAAACACGCGGCCGTAATCGGCCTCGCTAAGTAGCCTGTGGCGCTTTTCGAATCGGTTACTTCCGGCACCTGCTGCAGTCAGCGGGGCTCGCTGGTCTATGGCGTCAACCGTACGCGCCCTTTCGCGCGGCGGCGCTTGATAACAAGGCGCCCGGCTTTGGTGGCCATGCGCGCACGAAACCCGTGAGTGCGGGCGCGCTTGATTTTGCTGGGCTGAAATGTGCGTTTCATGACTTCTTACCTGGGTCATAAGCGGGCCGAAATCTGGCCGTACTTTTGGAAGGGCGGCAAGGGTACGCAGAAGGTCAGACAGTGTCAATAGACTAATGTAAACATTGAGATTTCGTGGGTTAGCAACCTGTGGATAACTACCGCTGGCGGCGCTCCCGCTTAGGGGTTAGACTGCCCGGTCTTCCACTTTTTTTGTTGTTTTCGAGGGCCGCCCAGGCCCGCCGGGGAATGTTTTGTCAGCCGAATCGACGCTATGGAACCAGTGCCTTCGCGTCCTGCAGACCGAGCTGCCTGAGCAGCAATTCAACACCTGGATCCGCCCGCTGCAGGCTGTCGACGACGGCGCAGTCTTGCGGCTGTTGGCGCCTAACCGGTTCGTGGTCGACTGGCTGCAACAGCACTACCTCGACCGCATTCTCGATTTGGTCGCCGAAGACAATGAAGACACCGAGCTGATCGTTGAGGTCGGCTCTCGCGAGGCCGCCGAGCCTGCTCCGGCAAGAAGGGCCGCGGCTGCCCCTCAGATCAGAAAAGCCAGCGCTGGGGCGCCGGTTGTTTCGCGCCTGAACCCCGTATTTACATTCGAGAACTTTATCGAGGGTAAGAGCAACCAGTTGGCGCGCGCGGCGGCCAGCCAGGTCGGCTCCAACCCGGGCAAGTCTTACAACCCGCTGTTTATTTACGGCGGTGTCGGCCTTGGCAAAACGCACCTGATGCACGCCGTCGGCAACGCGATGAAAAAAGACGAGCCTGGTGCGCGGGTCAGCTACGTGCATTCGGAGCGCTTTGTCGGGGATATGGTAAAGGGCCTGCAACACAACTCGATCTCCGAGTTCAAGCGCTCGTACCGTTCTCTGGATGCGTTACTCATTGATGATATTCAGTTTTTTGCGGGCAAGGAGCGCTCTCAGGAAGAGTTTTTTCACACCTTTAACGCACTGCTCGAAGGACAGCGGCAAATTATTCTGACCTGCGATCGTTACCCCAAAGAGGTCAACGGGCTCGAGGAGCGGCTTAAGTCTCGTTTCGGTTGGGGCCTTACGGTCGCGATTGAACCGCCCGAGCTCGAAACGTCGGTTGCCATTCTCATGAGCAAGGCCGCTATCGAAGGTATTGAGCTCCCGAAAGAGGTCGCGTTTTTTATTGCCAAGCGTATTCGCTCAAACGTTCGAGAGCTCGAGGGAGCGCTGCGCCGGGTCATCGCAAATTATCGCTTCACTGGCCGCGACATTGATGTGGATTTTGCCAAGGAGGCGCTCCGCGATTTGTTGGCTCTTCAGGACCGGCTGGTTTCTATCGAAAACATTCAGAAAACCGTCGCGGACTACTTTAAGATTCGCGTGGGAGATTTGCTGTCGAAGAAACGCAGCCGCTCAATTGCAAGACCGCGACAGTTTGGCATGACCCTGGCGAAAGAGCTGACAAATCACAGCTTGCCGGAGATTGGCGATGCTTTCGGGGGCAGGGACCACACGACCGTTTTGCACGGCTGCCGGCGCATTGCTTCGTTGCGTGAGACTGACAAACGGGTAGACGACGATTATTTAAACCTGTTGAGAACACTGACAGGATGATGTGGATAACCGGTGGAGAAACTGTCGGAAAAATTCTATCCACAGACTGTGCACAGGAGACAGACCGGTAGTGCTCGAGATGTTAGGTATGATTTTCATCTTCAAGTTATTGATTAATAAGGCATTATAAAAGTTATGCACAGGACTTTTGCTGCTTAATAATAACAATAAATTATAAATTTCCAATATTTATTAACAGGTGGTACGTATGAAATTTAGCGCAGCCCGGGAAACATTGTTAAAGCCTTTGCAAGCCGTTATCGGCGTTGTTGAACGACGACAGACAATGCCCATTCTTTCCAACGTCCTACTGATTGCTCGAGACGGCCACTTATCCGTAACGGCAACAGATCTCGAGGTTGAGCTGGTCGCCGAGGCGGCGGTGGAGACGGAATCAGGTGGCGAGATTACGGTGTCAGGGAGGAAGTTCCTGGATATTTGCCGGGCGCTACCGGAAGGCACAATGGTTAATGTGAGCCTTGGTGGCGAGAAGCTGGCTGTTAAGGGAGGCCGGAGCAAGTTCAATCTGGCGACGCTACCGGCAGCTGAATTTCCGGTTATCGATGATATTAAAGCCGGGCAGAGTATCCAGGTATCGCAGGCGGACCTCGGCAGGCTGATTGAAAAGACACATTTTTCGATGGCCCAGCAGGATGTGAGGTATTACCTGAATGGCATGCTCCTGGAAACCAGCGGTAAACACCTGCGGGCTGTTGCTACGGACGGACACCGGCTGGCACTGTGCCAGGCCGAACTCACAAGCAAACTCGATCAGCAGCAGGTCATTGTGCCGCGAAAGGGTGTTTTGGAGTTACAACGACTGATGAGTGGTGACGGGGCCCTGGAGCTTGAGCTGGGGGCCAATCATATTCGTATTCAGCTGGATGGAATCCGGTTTACGTCGAAGCTGATCGACGGTCGCTTCCCTGAGTATGAGCGAGTGATCCCCAAGGAGTCGGCAAATGAGCTGAAGGCCGATCGAGGGGCGCTCAAAGGGGCGCTGCAACGGACGGCGATTTTGTCCAACGAGAAGTACCGCGGTATTCGGCTCGTTATCCGCGATAGTGGCGTTGTGCTGCAAGCGCATAACCCGGAGCAGGAAGAGGCGGAGGAAGAGCTCGAGGTCGAATATAACGGCGAGGACATTGAAATTGGCTTTAATGTCAATTACTTACTGGACGCGTTGGCGGCGGTCGAGGGCGATGATGTAACGTTATCGGTGCAGGACAGCAACTCGAGCTGTCTGATTCGGCAGCCGGGTAATGAGGACTGTACGTTTGTGGTTATGCCTATGCGTCTTTAGCGGCGCGCTGGGGCTACGTGACGCCGGATGATACAAACCTTCAGGGCCAATAACTTCCGCTGCCTCGAGAGGGTAGACGTCAAGTTTCAGCCGGGTTTTAACCTGATCGTTGGTCCAAATGCCTCCGGGAAGACAAGTCTTCTGGAGGCATTGGCGTATCTGGGCCGGGGAAAGTCCTTTCGCGGCGCAACGACGCCCAATCTCATTCGGCACGGCGAAGACGAATTTGTTCTCTTTGGGCAGGTGGAGCGCGATGGCCGCGCCCTTAGCGTTGGTGTCCGTAACAGCCGCGGCGGCCTCGAGGTTCGCGTTGATGGTGCCAGTGATGGCGGCTCGGCGGCGCTGGCTGAGGCGTTGCC
Source organism: uncultured Woeseiaceae bacterium (assembly GCA_964615665.1). GTDB lineage: Bacteria > Pseudomonadota > Gammaproteobacteria > Steroidobacterales > Woeseiaceae > UBA1847. Next base: position 40,662 of record CAZTQL010000005.1, read on the forward strand.
GCTACAGATCATCGATCCGGAGGTCCACAACCTGGTGGCCGGCGGCCCGGAGCAGCGCCGGCGCTACCTGGACTGGATTGCGTTCCACGTGGAACACGACCACTTGATGGCCTGGCGCCGCTTTCGGCGGGTTCTCAAGCAACGCAATGCAGCGCTCAAGGCCCGAGCGGCGGCGGCCACGATTCGCAGTTGGAACACCGAGTTCGTCTCACTCGGCGTGGAGCTCGACGCCTCTCGGCAGCGGGCCCTGGAGATCGTATTGGACAGCCTCAAGGGATTCGGCGAGCGGCTCCTGGAAACCGAGCTGGGATTCGAATACCAGCAGGGCTGGCGCAAAGAAACCAGCCTGGAAAGTGCGCTCGAGGAGGGGCTCGACCGCGACTTGTTGCTGGGGTCGACGCAGCACGGCCCGCATCGCGCCGACGTGAGGGTTCGCTATGACGAGCGCCAGGCAAAAAAACTCGTGTCGCGCGGCCAGCAAAAGCTGCTGGCGAGCGCGATGATCCTCGCCGCGACCGAGACCGCACAAACCGCAATAGAGCGCCCGCTGGTGCTCTTGCTGGATGACCCGGCGGCTGAGCTGGACGCCGAGTCGCTGCGACGGCTAATGGGCGCGGTCACGCAACTGGGTAGCCAGGTGATAGCGACGAGCCTGGAGATGGAGGCGCTGGGACCGCCGCCGGGGGCGGCGCTGTTCCACGTGGAACACGGCGAATTGCGCCCGTGGGGGGCTGCGGGCGACAACTAGCCGGGCGCTGGCACGAGAGGGTCAAAACACCTTAAAAAAGAACACTTTGGGGGCCCTTTGGGGGCCCCTTTTTGGTACAATAGTCCGGTTGCGCCCTGAGGATATAGAATGACCGACCCGAAAGAATATACTTCTAGTAATATCAAGGTGTTAAAGGGCCTTGAGGCCGTCCGAAAACGGCCGGGCATGTACATCGGCGACACCGATGATGGCACCGGCCTGCACCACATGGTTTTCGAGGTTGTCGATAACTCCATCGATGAGGCGCTGGCCGGTCATTGCGACACGATAACGGTCACCATTCATGCCGATGAGTCCGTGACGGTTACCGATGATGGCCGAGGGATACCGGTGGATCTGCACCCGGAAGAGGGCCGCTCGGCGGCCGAGGTCATCATGACTGTGCTGCATGCGGGCGGCAAGTTCGACGACAACGCCTACAAGGTCAGTGGCGGATTGCACGGCGTTGGCGTTTCAGTTGTCAACGCACTGTCGGAGCACCTGGTGCTGACGATTCACCGTGACGGCAAGTCGTTTCAGCAAGAGTATGCGTATGGCGAGCCGCTGCAGCCGCTCGCAGAGATCGGGGAAACCAGCCGCACCGGCACGACGCTGCGGTTCAAGCCCAGCGCCCGTACTTTTACGAACATCGAGTTCCACTACGAAATCCTGGCGCGGCGGCTGCGGGAGCTGTCGTTTCTAAATTCAGGCGTGCGCATCCGCCTGATCGACGAGCGCGACGAACGCGAAGAGACCTACGAGTATGAGGGCGGCATCCGCGCTTTCGTCGAGCACCTGAATCGCAACAAGACGCCAGTGCACCCGAGCATCTTTCATTTCTCGCTGACGAGGGATGACGTTGGTGTCGAGGTGGCGCTGCAGTGGAATGACGGCTACCAGGAAAACATGTTCTGCTACACGAACAACATTCCTCAGCGAGATGGCGGCACGCATCTGGCGGGCTTTCGCTCCGCGCTGACCCGGACGCTTAACGCCTATATCGAGAAGCAACTCAGCAGCAAGAAAGACAAATTCACGCCCAGCGGCGATGACGCGCGTGAGGGCCTGACCGCGGTGCTATCCGTAAAGGTGCCGGACCCCAAGTTCTCATCACAGACCAAAGACAAATTGGTTTCATCTGAAATTAAAGGCATCGTAGAGGGAGCCATGTCGGGCCGTCTTGAGGAGTTCCTGCTCGAACAGCCGAAGGAGGCGAAGGCCGTCGTCTCCAAGATCATCGATGCGTCAAGGGCGCGGGAGGCGGCTCGAAAAGCGCGCGAAATGACGCGCCGCAAAGGTGCACTCGATATTGCGGGGCTGCCTGGGAAGTTAGCGGACTGCCAGGAAAAAGACCCGGCGCTCTCCGAGTTGTTTCTGGTCGAGGGAGACTCGGCGGGTGGCTCGGCCAAGCAGGGGCGTGATCGGAGAACGCAGGCGATCCTGCCGCTCAAGGGCAAGATTCTCAATGTCGAAAAAGCACGCTTCGACAAAATGCTGTCATCCGCGGAGGTTGGCACGCTGATCACAGCGCTGGGATGCGGCATCGGGCGAGATGATTTTGACGCGGACAAGTTGCGCTATCACCGCGTGATCATCATGACCGATGCTGACGTCGACGGCTCACACATTCGCACGCTGTTGCTGACGTTCTTCTATCGACAAATGCACGAACTCATCGAGCGCGGCCACATCTACATTGCGCAGCCGCCGTTGTATAAAATCAAGCGCGGCAAGCAAGAGGTTTACGTCAAGGACGACCTTGAACTGAACGCGTATTTGCTGAATGCCGCAATGGACGGCGCGGCGCTGCACGTCAATAGCGAGGCACCACCCCTGGCCGGTGTTGCACTGGAAACGTTGGCAAAAGAATACATTGCCGTCGAACAAATCTATGCGCGCCTTGCGCCGCGCTATGAAGAAATAGTCCTCCGCAGCATTAGCAAGCTACCGAAGGTTACCACCGCGCTCGGAGAAGACCTGGATGCTTTCAGCCAGTGGGCGGAAGAGCTTGGCAAAGCGTTACCAAAACACACGGGCGACCGGTCGACGACCGGTAACGGCGGCAACTATTCGGCGAGCCTCGAGCGTGGTGACGAGGCCGGCGAGGGCGTGCGCGCCGCGATTACGAAAGTACGGCACGGCCTGGCCGCAACGCGCTATGTGCCGCGCGAGTTTTTTGATACCAACGAATATCGCCACATCATGGACCTCGCAGAAAAGCTCAACGACCTGCTTTCTGAAGGCGCGTTCGTCCGGCGCGGGGAGCGCGAGAAAAGCGTACATTCATTCGCCGAAGCGGTTGAGTGGCTGATGAGCGAGGCGCGCCGTGGCCAGTCCATACAGCGTTACAAGGGCCTTGGCGAAATGAACCCGGACCAGCTGTGGGACACGACGGTTAATCCCGAAACGCGCCGATTGCTGCAGGTAAAAATAGACGACGCCATCAAGGCCGATGAAGTTTTCACCACGCTGATGGGTGACCAGGTCGAGCCGCGTCGGGAGTTCATCGAGAGGAACGCGCTGACCGTCGAAAACCTCGACATATGATCGGTAATCGGCTGTTACTTCATGCGGTCTTTTTGACGGCCGCTCCAATTATCGTTGCCTGGTTTGGCCTGTCCGTTCCCGCCGCCGTACTGCTGGTCTTATTGCTATTGTTGTGGCGCTGGCTCGCCGTGCTCAGCGGCCTTGTGGTCCCGGCGAATACGCCGCCGCTGATCCTGTCGACCATCTCTGCCAGTCATTTCGTTGAGAAAGTGCGTTGGTGCATGGACCGGCTCGGCGTCGATTACGTTGAGCGACCAGCGGGCGGCGCGATGGGCGCTTTTTTTCTTGGCAGAACGGTGCCGCAACTAAAGGCACGCACGGGTGCCGTGCAGTCGGTCATTGGCAACTCTGCCGAAATTCTTCGCTACTTGTGGGGCCGTTACGAGGTTGACGACCCGGCCCGGGCCGCGTTCTTGCGGCCAACGAAAGAGCGCCTTGATCTCGAGTCCAGGCTCGACCAGTACGGTGTCAGCCTGCAGGTCTGGGTTTATTACCACGTGCTACATGATCGTGAAATCACGCTGCGCGCCTGGGGTGCCGAGGACCCGGCGACGCCGGGCTGGCAACGGTACCTGCTTAGAATCCTGTTCCCCGTGCTGAGAGCTCTTATCCGCCGGTCTTTTCGTATCACCGACCCTAACTATCAAAAATCAGTTTCGAGGATTGAGGCGCTTCTGGGCGAGGCAAATGTCTGGCTCGCCGATGATCGCGCGTCATTGGTGAACGACGGCGAGCTCAACTATACGGACCTGGCGTTTGCCGCGATGTCGGGACTCTGGATGATGTGCCCACAATACGGCGGCGGGCGGGCGGACGCCGTTCGCATCGAGTTGCAGCAAGCGCCGCTTGCCATGCGCGAGGATGTGGAGCGGTGGAGCGAAAAATTCCCGCGGGTCGTTGGCTTTGTCGAGCGCCTTTATCGAGAGGAGCGAAACGCAAAATGAAACTTCTAGCTGCCGTTATTCTGCTGGTCATATTCGGCGGTTGTGCAACGTCGTCGGAGCCCGAAATAAGTGGCGCCGTCAGCGACTACATCATGGCGGCCGAACTCGAGGAACAAGACAGCATTCGCACGTTGGGCAAGTACCGCCATCACATTATCTCGGAGCAATACGTCACCCTGGAAACGCATAAGGAAAACTATCTGGTGGAGTTTGTCCGGCGTTGTCACGAGCTCATGCAGTCCGAGGTGACGCCGGATATCCGTTACGACAAAAACATTCTGCGGTCGCGCGTTGACACGATTCGCGGTTGCCGAATCGGCCGGATTTACGCTATCGACAAAGGACAGGCAGAGGAGCTCCAGAGCCTCGGCGATCCGCCGGGCGACTAATCGGCATAAGCGCTGCTGATCTCGCGCATCTTGCTCTCGATCCAGCTCTGCACCAGCGCATTCGTTTCTTTGGGCGTCTGGGCAGAGGCGTCAATTGGCGGACCGATGCAAAAGCGAATGAGCCCGGGATACATGGAAAATTCCCTGGGCCGCCAGCAGTCGCCGGCGTTGTGGGCAACAGGAACAATCTGTACGCCGGCTTCGTGAGCGAGAGCGGCACCGCTGATGCCGTATTTGCGAGTCTCGCCAGGTGGCACGCGGGTGCCTTCCGGAAAAACGGTGACCCAGATGCCATCAGCCAGGCGTTGCTTGCCCTGCTCGATGACCTGTTTGACCGCCGAACCACCTCGCCGGCGGTTGATCGCGATCGGGTTAAGGACCAGGGCGATCGCCCAGCCGAAAAACGGGGCCCACAACAATTCGCGCTTAACGACCCACGCATTGGTCGGGAACATCGGTACATGGCCGTAAGTCTCGAGAATGGTCGTGTGCTTGATCATGATGACGCTGGGGGAGTCGGGAATGTTTTCTGTGCCCTCGACGACAACCTTCATGCCGCAGATGACCTGGCCGGCCCACAAGGCAAAACGACAAAAAGTAACCAGAGAGAACCTTCGCCAGGCTGCTGGCGCCCAGAACAACAAAATCAAGACCACAGAGACCGTCACGCCCCCCGCATAGCCGACGATGAGGAACAAGAGCGAGCGTAACCACCGAATCATCCGTTTACTCCTTCACCAGGGCGGCCGCGACGGCGGCAAGGTCGTCGAAGACCATTACTGAGCCAAACGCTGAGCCGAGCTTCTGGCTCAAGGCCGCCTCGGTTTTCTTGCCGTTGCCGGTGCGAACGAGAATCGGGCGCGCGCCGGCATTCAGCGCGGCCTCAAGGTCACGAAGCGAGTCGCCGACGACCGGCACGCCACCGAGATCGATATTGTAGTGACGCCCAAGACGATGCAGCAGCCCCGCCTTCGGCTTGCGGCAGTCGCAACCGTCGTCGGGGGTGTGAGGACAGACGACGATTCGATCGACGCGCCCGCCGGCGTTCGCGACCAGGCGGCGGAATTTCCGGTGCATGGCAGCAAGGGCCCGGCGATCAAACAGACCGCGGCCAAGGCCGGATTGATTGCTTGCCACGGCAATGGTGAAGCCGGCGCGACTGAGGTTGGCGATTGCCTTAATGCTGCCGGGAAGGGGCACCCATTCTCCGGCGGACTTGACGAAATCCGTCGAGTCGCGATTGATGACCCCGTCACGATCGAGCACGATCAGACCCTTGTTCCCCAGGCGCCGAACCATTATCGACTTGACCACCGGCGGCTTACCCCGTTATCCCAACGATAGCCGCGAAATGTCGGCAACGTCGAGAAAAAGCGCACGAATTTCGCTCAAAAGGGCTAAACGGTTGTTTTTGACCGCCTCATCGTCGGCCATGACCATGACCTCGTCAAAAAAGTGATCGATCGGCTCCTTGAGATCCGCGAGCTCGTTGAGCGACTCGGCATAGCTACGCGTAGCCAGCATCGGCGCGACCTTCTCGCTCGCGCTGGTCAGGGCGCTGGCCAGCCGTCGCTCCGCGTCGTGCTCGAACAGCTTCTTTTTGACGCTCAAGCCCTCTGGATCGCCGGCTTTTCTTAAGATATTGGCGATGCGCTTGTTGGCTGCCGCGAGGCTTTCCGCCTGCTCGAGGCGCGCAAAGGTCTGCACCGCGGCCAGGCGGCGATCAAAATCGACGAGAGAGGCCGGTTGTCGCACCAGAACCGCCTCCAGCGTTTCCGTGGCGAGGGCCGAATCCCGATCCAGAAAATAGCGGCGCAGCCGTTCCGTGATGAACGCGTACAGCTCGTCGGCGAGTGCGGCACGCTCGTCTTCTTTCCCGGCAGGCTGCAGCGCCAGGGCCTCGCTAATCAACGCTTTCAGATCGAGGTCCAGGCGGCACTCGATTAATGTACGCACAATGCCAAGGGCGGCCCGGCGCAGTCCGAACGGATCCCGGTTGCCGCTGGGCTTTTTACCAAGCGCAAACACGCCGGCAAGAGTATCGATTTTGTCCGCGACGCTGAGAATTTGGCCGGCCTCCGTTTCCGGTAACGCATCCCCGGCGAAGCGCGGCTGATAGTGCTCACCGATGGCGCTCGCAACAGCCTCGGGCTCTCCGTCCGACAGCGCATAGTAGCGGCCCATCGTGCCTTGCAGTTCCGGAAACTCTCCGACCATGCCGGTGAGCAGGTCGCACTTCGCAAGTACCGCTGCGCGCTCTACGTTGCTGCCGTCAATATCGAGTGCCGTTGCCGCCCACTTTGCGAGCGCGCCGATGCGGCGACTTTTATCGTGCAGGCTCCCGAGACCGCGCTGAAAGACAACCTCGCGCAACGAATCCGCACGGCTTGCAAGCGTATTGCGCCGATCGTTGTCCCAGAAAAACGCAGCGTCTGCGAGACGCGGTCGAATAACGCGCTCGTTGCCATCGCGTACCTGGTCGGGGTCCTTGCTTTCAATGTTAGCCACAGTGACAAAGCGCGGCATCAAGCGACCGTCTTTATCAGCCACCGGAAAATAACGTTGATGGCCGGTCAGGGTTGCGGTGACGACTTCTCGCGGCAACGACAGGTACTGCTTATCGAAGCTGCCAAGTATCGGCACCGGCCACTCGACCAGCGCCGCGACCTCGTCATAAAGAGACTCGCCATCAACAACTTCGCCGCCCGCCTCGGCCGCAATCGCACGCACTCCGTCGCGAACCAGGCTTCGCCGGCGCTCAAAGTCAGCAATAACGTGGCCGTCATTCTCCAGAGCCCCGACATAGGCGTCGGCATTTTTGATGATAAGCGGGCCGGAGGAATGGAAGCGGTGTCCGCGGGTTTCGTTCCCAGCGCGAACGCTCATGATGGTCGCGTCGATGACTTCGTTACCATGCAGCATCACTACCCAGTGCACCGGCCGCACGAACTCGGCATCGCCTGCGCCCCAGCGCATGCGCCGCGGTATCGGCAGCCCGCCAAGCGCGCGCGCAACCGCCGCCGGCAGCAATGCCGCAGCTGCCTGGCCGTGCTCGACAGCAGAGAAAGCCAACCACTCGCCCTTGTCGGTTTTGTTGCGCCCAATCTCGGCAACGGCGACACCGCACTTCTTGGCGAACGCGAGCGCCGCGGCCGTTGGCTTGCCGTCCTTGTCAAAAGCGACTTTCACGGGCGGACCCTTGTGTTCAACCTCGCGGTCCTGCTGCTTCGCTTCCAGCGCATCAATGATGACCGCGAGCCTGCGCGGGCTGGCGTAAACTTGCGTGTCGCCGTGCTCCAGGTGCACGTCGTCGAGCGCCGCTGTCAGTCCGTCACCAAATGCCTGCATCAATGCGCGCAGCGCTTTCGGCGGTAACTCTTCGGTGCCGATCTCTACCAGTAGTTTAGCCGTGGTCATTTTGCGATCTGCTGTGGCGCGACGGAGTCGAGCATAGGGAAGCCAAGCGCTTCACGGCTTGCAAAGTAAGCCTCACAAATTGAGCGCGACATTGATCGTACGCGCAGGATGAAGCGCTGTCGCTCGGTGACGGAAATGGCCTGTCGCGCGTCGAGCAGATTGAACGTATGCGATGCTGTCAGCATCTGTTCGTAAGCGGGCAGCGCCAGGTTCTTTTCGATCAGACGTTCGCACTCGTGTTCGGCATGGTCGAATGTGCCGAACAGCGCGTCGATATCTGCTTCTTCAAAGTTGTACTTGGATTGCTCAACTTCGTTCTGGTGATAGACGTCGCCGTAGGTAATTCGACCGAGCGGTCCGTCGGTCCAGACCAGGTCAAAAATACTTTCGACATCTTGCAGATACATGGCAAGCCGTTCGATGCCGTAAGTGATCTCGCCGGTTACCGGCCGGCACTCCAGGCCACCAACCTGTTGGAAGTAAGTGAACTGCGTGACCTCCATGCCGTTTAACCAGACTTCCCAGCCGAGGCCCCAGGCGCCAAGCGTCGGCGACTCCCAGTTGTCCTCAACGAACCGAACATCATGCACCGACGTGTCGATGCCGATGGCCGCGAGTGAGCCCAGGTACATCTCCTGGAGGTCATCTGGCGAGGGCTTGATCACCACCTGGTACTGGTAGTAGTGCTGCAGCCGAAACGGGTTGTCGCCGTAGCGGCCGTCGGCCGGCCGGCGGCTCGGCTGCACGTAAGCGGCAGACCACGGCTCCGGGCCGACTGCACGCAAGAACGTCGCCGGATGGAAGGTGCCGGCCCCCATTTCCATATCGTACGGCTGCAAGATCACGCAGCCGCGCTCTGCCCAGTACTGCTGCAGCCGAAGGATCAGGTCTTGAAAGGTCGGCGCGCCGGGCGCCAGTTCGGTGCTCATTACAGGTGTCTAGATCGCCTAAAGCCGCGAAGTATAACGGCTTTTATGTGGCGGCGGGGCCCGGATGCGCGGCGCGCCCAGGCCCGATTTGCCCCGCGGGGGTGCGCGGCCGACCGCAATGCACTATAGTGGTGCGACGTGTCGGCCGCGCGCACCACAATGGTGCGCGCCGGCGGCCACAAGAAATAAAAACCCTATATTAAACAGGCAATTACGACAAGCACCATTTTGGCACACTTCGTGCAATTGCACTCTCTATCGGGCCGCATCGAGCGGCCGCTTTTTGTAATCACAACCTGGAGGAAAAACCCATGACCGCCGCAGAGGTAATCGCTCTCATTAAAGAGTCTGAGGTCAAGTTCATCGACTTTCGTTTCACGGATACGATTGGCAAAGAACAACATGTAACCGTACCCGCCCATACTGTCGACGACGACCTGTTTGAAGACGGCAAGATGTTCGATGGGTCATCCATTGCCGGCTGGAAGGGAATCAACGAGTCCGACATGATCCTGATGCCGGATCCGGACACAGCGGTGCTTGACGTCTTTCCGGACGAGCCAACACTGAACCTGCGTTGCACGGTCGTCGAGCCGTCAACGATGCAGGGCTATGACCGTTGCCCGCGCTCGCTTGCGTCTCGTGCCGAGGCGTACCTGAAGTCAACCGGCGTTGCCGATGCGGCCTATTTCGGCCCGGAGAATGAGTTCTTCGTGTTCGATCATGTTGCGTGGGATGACAACATGCAGGGGGCGTTCTACAAGGTCGACTCGGACGAGGGCGCCTGGAACACGGATCGCAGCATTGAAGACGGCAACTCGGGCCACCGCCCAACGGTCAAGGGCGGTTACTTTCCGGTACCTCCAGTCGACTCGCTGCACGACCTGCGTTCTGCCATGTGTCTTGCAACCGAAGAGATGGGCGTGGAGACCGAGGTGCACCATCACGAGGTAGCGACGGCCGGACAGTGCGAGATCGGTACGAAGTTCAACACGCTGGTGCAAAAAGCTGACGAAGTTCAGATCTTCAAGTACGTCGTGCACAACGTTGCACACGCTTACGGCAAGACGGCGACGTTCATGCCCAAGCCACTGGTTAACGACAATGGCAGCGGCATGCACGTGCACCAGTCGTTGTTCAAGAACGGAGAGAACCTGTTCTCGGGCGATGGCTACGGCGGTTTGTCGGAGACGGCGCTGTATTACATCGGCGGCATCATCAAACACGCCAAGGCCCTCAACGCCTTCACCAACCCGGCAACGAACAGTTACAAACGTCTCGTGCCGGGCTTCGAAGCGCCAACAATTCTCGCTTACTCGGCTCGTAACCGCTCGGCCTCGATTCGTATCCCCTATGTGGCGAACCCCAAGGGGCGTCGTGTAGAGGTTCGCTTCCCGGATTCAATGGCCAACCCTTACCTCGCGTTTGCCGCAATGATGATGGCGGGCCTCGACGGCGTTCTGAATAAGATCCATCCTGGTGATGCCATGGACAAGGATCTTTATGACCTGCCGCCTGAGGAAGAAAAGCAGCTGAAGCTCGTGGCGTTTTCGCTCGACGAAGCGCTTGAATCGCTCGACCAGGATCGCGAGTTCTTAAAAGCCGGCGACGTGTTCAGCGACGACCTCATCGACGCCTACATCGACCTCAAGATGGATAACGTTACGCGCCTGCGCATGACAACTCATCCGGTTGAGTTCGATATGTATTACAGCCTTTAAAAACGGCTGAAAACTGTGAACCGGGCGGCATTTAGCCGCCCGGTTACTGGCCCAACCAAGGTCTGCGCTGCTATGCTGACAGCATGCAATTACGAATCATCGTCATCCTTCTCGGGCTCCTTGCCTCAAGCTCTGTGCTGGCGCAGGCTTACACGTGGACGGATGAAGACGGCATTGTTCATTATTCCGATCGACCGCAACCCGGCGCGACGGAAGTGGACCTCAGCAAATTCCGCGCGCCGCAAGGCAACTCACTGGTTCGCAAGCGACTGCCGGAACGATCAAGCATCACTAACGATGCCGACACCAGCACGTCCAGATACGAGAGCCTCGCGGTTGCATCACCGTCCGCGGAACAAACGCTGTGGAACATAGAGGGCACACTGAGCGTGTCGCTGGCGCTGAGCCCGGCGTTGCGAGGCGGACATCGGGTGCAGGTGTACTTCGATGGGGCGCCGCAGGACGTCTCGGGCCTGAGTTTCCAGTTGCAGGAGGTTTACCGCGGCGCGCACAACCTGCAGGCGGAGGTCGTGGACCAGGCGGGCAAGGTGTTGATCCGCAGCCAGCCAAGCCGCTTTTACGTGCAGCAGACCAGCGTCCTGTAACGACAACAAACGCACCGCGCGCGGCCGCCCCCTACCACGGCTCGCGCAGCTCCGGTAACAACAGCGCGCTGGACCGCAACGCAGCCCACATTCTCGACAGCCTGACGTCGGGCATCGTGCTGCTTGACGAGCACTTGCTGATCGTTGCCATGAACCCGGCGGCCGAAAATATTCTCGGCGTCAGTCAGGAACGGGCACGCGGCCACTCGTTGTTAAGGCTGGTCGACGATGACCCGGAAATGCGCGACATACTCAGCCGCGTTGTCACGACTGGCGAGCATTATGCTAACGAATTGCACCTGGCGCCCAACGAGGCGCACGCGCACGAGCGCGTCGTTGACTGCCGCGTGTCACCGATATTCACAGATGATGCGTGCCTTCTGATTGAAATGACCGACGTCACCCGGCGGTCGCAGATTACTCGCGAAAATGCGTTACTCATACAACATGGGGCAGGTCGGCAGATGATTCGCCAGCTCGCCCATGAAATAAAAAATCCGCTTGGTGGTATTCGTGGCGCCGCGCAATTGCTTGAGCGCCAGCTCGACGATGAGTCGCTGCACGAGTACACGGACGTCGTCATCAGTGAGACAGATCGCCTTGCCAGCCTTGTGGACACATTGCTGGGCCCCGGCGGCCCGCCCAACAAACAGCCGGTCAACGTTCACGAGTTGCTGGAGTACGTCGTGCGGCTGATCGAATCTGAGGACGACCGCCAGCTGACGGTGCATCGCGATTACGACCCCGGCCTGCCGGACATCGATCTCGATCGCGACCAGATGATCCAGGCATTCCTAAATCTTTTAAGAAACGCCGCCGCCGCACTCGACGGCCAGGGCACCCTGACGTTACGTAGTCGCGCGGCCACCAACTTCACCATCGGCGACGTGCGTCATCGAGTGATCGCGTCGATTGAGATCGAGGACGACGGCCCCGGTATTCCGCCGGAGTTGCAGGACACGATTTTCTACCCGCTGGTTACGAGCCGGCCGGAAGGTACGGGCCTGGGGTTGCCGGCGGCGCAGGAGCTCCTCAGCCGTCACGGCGGGCTGATCGAGTTTGACAGCCGGCCCGGCCGCACTGTGTTTTATGTGCGCATCCCGCTTGAACAGGCAGGAACCAATGACTGATCAACCGCTGAATGTCTGGATTGTCGATGACGACCAGTCGGTGCGCTGGGTGCTCGATAAAGCCCTGAAGCAGGCCGACATGCAGACGCGCACGTTCGAGCGCGCCGAGCACTTGCTTGAAGCGATCGACGAAGGAGCACCAGACGTTCTGATCACGGACGTCCGGATGCCCGGCATGAGCGGTATTGCGCTGCTCGAACGATTGCGGAAAACCGAGCCAAATCTCCCCATCATTGTCATTACGGCGCACTCTGATCTTGAAAACGCAGTCGCGGCCTACAAGGGCGGCGCGTTCGAATACTTGCCAAAGCCTTTCGATATCGACGAGGCGGTCGAGCTTGTGCACAAAGCGGCGCGGGCGAACGGCAAGGGCGCCAGCGAAAACCTGGAGCCAGAAAGCGCGATCTCTTCGATGATCGGTCAGGCGCCGGCAATGCAGGAAGTATTTCGTTCGATCGGTCGCTTGGCCGGGTCGAGCATGACGGTGCTGATCACCGGTGAGTCCGGCACCGGTAAAGAACTGGTTGCACGCGCGCTGCACGACCACAGTCCGCGCGCGAAGAAGACGTTCGTCGCGTTAAACACATCAGCGATCGCCGCTGAGCTGCTCGAATCAGAATTATTCGGGCATGAAAAAGGCGCGTTCACCGGCGCGGATGCGCGACGTATTGGGCGCTTCGAGCAGGCCGATGGCGGCACGCTGTTCCTTGATGAAATTGGTGACATGTCACCGGCACTACAAACTCGATTGTTGCGCGTGCTGGCAGAAAGCGAGTTCTACCGCGTCGGTGGACAGACGCCGATCAAGGTCGATGTGCGGGTTATCGCGGCGACCAATCAGGATCTGGCGCGTGCCGTCAAAGAGTCACGCTTCAGAGAGGACCTTTATCACAGGCTGAATGTGATGCGCATCAACACGCCGCCATTGCGACAGCGACGTGACGACATTCCGATGTTGTTGAAACATTACCTTGCAGAAGCGGCTCGTGAGTTGGGCGCGCCGGCAAAGAGCATCGATACCGACGCGATAGACGCACTGCAAGCGTTTAGTTGGCCCGGTAACGTCCGCCAGCTCGTAAACGCAACGCGCCGATTGACCGTGACGGCACCCGGCGCGGTGATTTCTGCACAGGACATACCGAGCGACCTTGGCGGCAACGAGACGCCGAAGCGCGCGGCCCGTGAATGGACTCGCACGCTGGCCGCCTGGGCTGAGCAGCAATTGCAGAGCAGCGATGTACCCCTGCTTGATTCTGCCTTGCCGGAGTTTGAAAAAACGCTGATCGAAACGGCGATGTCGCAAACCAACGGCCATCGCCAGGAAGCCGCCAGGCTGCTTGGCTGGGGCAGAAATACGTTGGCGCGCAAGATGAAGGCGCTGCATCTAGACTAGCGATCATGCAGCCCAAGACCGAATTACCGACCGGCCGGTTTCGCCTTTATGGAGCATCCGCGCTCGCGGCACTCAACGAGAGCACCTAACAAATCAATGAGTTACCCTTCGCGCTCGGCGGTGCCGAGAAAATAGGGCTACACTGACTCGCGCCGCTGTTGGGGTTTCGAGATCGGCACATCATGCGTCCGACAAGAAAACAGCGGCTACAAGGGGAAACAAAAAAATGATTCGACAATACTTCGAAGTACGCAACTTCAGGATTGTGACGATGCTTTTCGCAGTTGCCTTGTTACCGATCGGCGCTTGCGCGGGCGATGAAAAAGGCCCGGCGGCCGAAGCGCCAGCCGCAAGCGGTGAGATGGATAAAAAAGCCGACGCTCTGAGAGCGGCCTGGCCCGGCATGATGGAAGGTGCCACCGTGGTCGACTGGGAAGGCAACGTGCTGCAAGAAGGCACCAACGGATACACATGCCTGCCAACACCGCCGATGCTCACCGGCAACGCGCCCATGTGCATGGATGATGAGTGGATGAAGTGGGCGAACGCGTGGCAGAACAAGGGTGAATATTCACCCGAGTCGCTGGGCATCTCGTACATGCTTGCCGGCGATGAGGGCGCCAGCAATATTGACCCTTATGCCGAAGGTCCAACGGACGACAACGAGTGGATTAAGGAAGGGGCGCACCTGATGATCCTGGCGCCTGCGGCCATGCTCGAAGCGTATCCTACCGACCCCGATAATGGCGGCGCGTACGTCATGTGGAAGGGCACCCCCTATCAGCACCTGATGGTTCCGGTTGGCCCGCGTCCCGAAGACTAAACGCCGACTCGCGTTTGGCATTACTGGTGTGAAATCTCGGCATGCAATTGCCCGAGGGCTATGGTGAGAAACGTTGAATAATGTTGCCTGGCAACAGGTGAATGCCCGTGCCAAATGACCAGGACTTTATCGACTTCATTGTCGACCAGGTGCAGAACGGTTGTGACGTTACGTACCGCCATATGTTTGGCGGGACGACGTTGTATGTGAAGGGCAAGGTAGTCGGGCTGATTTGCGACAATCAGCTGTTCGTCAAACCGACCGAGGCGGGACGTGCTTACATAGGGACGGTCGTTGAAGCACCGCCGTATGAAGGGGCCAAGAACTCGTTCCTCATCGAGGACGGGATCGAAGGCCGAGAGTGGCTGACTGAGCTGCTGGTGATTACAGAAAACGAACTTCCGGCGCCAAGACCGAAGAAGAAACGTAAAAAATAATGGGTCGTGCCGAACGGCGGCTTTACACTGCGGACTCAAAGCAGATGTTCGAGGTAACGCGTCTTAATGCGGTGTGGTTCGCGGAAGAATTTAATGAACACTGCCCGAAATCTCCTATGGAAATTCCGGTGACCGAGGTTGAATTGAGGGAACTCCTTGTCTTGCCAGATGGGGGAAACTTTGCCGACGAAGTTGCGCATAATCCAATCACGCCGGACATGAATCTTCGAGACCATATGAAAGACAAAGAGTATCAAGCGTTCATGGGCGCCCCCTAGCAAATTGCTACACGCCCAAGAGCTGATATTGGGCTAATA
This sequence comes from uncultured Woeseiaceae bacterium, assembly GCA_964615665.1. Lineage (GTDB taxonomy): Bacteria > Pseudomonadota > Gammaproteobacteria > Steroidobacterales > Woeseiaceae > UBA1847. Next base: position 56,062 of record CAZTQL010000005.1, read on the forward strand.
TTGTCCCGAAGGGCCGCTTAGACAGGAGGATTGCCATGCGATTTATTTTTTCTACTATTTTGTTGTGTGTTTCGGGCGTCGCTTTCGCTGACGCAGAAATGACGTTTAACGACGGGGCCGTGGGACTGATCAGCGATGGAAAAGTACTGTTTGGCGATACTGATTCGTCAGTTCTTTTTGAAGACGGCAACGAATATTTCATCGTCATAAATCCGAAAAAACAAACCTATATGCGCGTCGACAAGGGCTTTGCCGATCAAATGAAATCACAGGTCAATGCAGAAATGGAACGAATGTTAGCCAACATGCCGGAAAGGCAGCGTGAAACGGCTAAGCAACAGATGAAGGCCATGATGCCCCAGAGGCAGGAAGAACGGACAACAAGCGCGCGGCGAACCGGTGAAAGCGACGAAGTGGCGAACTTTGACTGCGAAATAGCGGAAATGGTCTACGATGATGGAACGGTCGAGTCCGTCGTTTGCGTTGCAGCTCACGATGAACTGGGCCTATCGAGCGCAGATTATCGGACATTGAGCGGCGCCATGATGGCCATGCAGGAGATGGCGGCAATGGGCGGTGGCGGTTCCGCGGAAAACGATTTCGACAAACTGGGTGGGATTCCAATTCGCAGTAGCGGCAAGCACCATAATTCCGAACTCGTAAGCCTGGACGTTTCGAGCGTCGACAAAGAGCGAATGAAGATCCCCGAAAACTTCACTGAAGTTTCTGTGCAGGACATGATGCGTCGTTGAGATCGGCGGGCGGTGATGGTCCGGCGTCCTGGAACGCGGCATCGAGCGAGCGCCTGAACTGACCCTTATTCGAATGGGTTTTGTATACAGCCGAATCGTTTCCTGAGACGATGGCCTGCATGCCCGTCCCGACTCGCTCACAGCTTTCCGACTTCCGTGGTGCCGCTCGCATGGTCGTTGACGCGGCAGAGGCGACGACCGAGGTGGTTGAGAAAATGCACCGCACCATACAGGTAAGGCCAGGGCCCCTGGGTGTTTCGGTAACGGATCGAACGCGGGGCATAACCGGCCTGGTGTATCGCAGTGTTCGAACGGGAATTCGCCTTGTTGGCCAGGCCATCGACGCCAGTCTCGCGCCCGCGATGGTGTTGCTGCCTGAGGGTGAGTCCTCGCGCGTCCGAGACGCATGTCGGTCTGCTGCGAACGGCGTGTACGGTGACTACCTTTCACGAACCGGAAATCCGCTCGCTATCGACATGAGCCTGCATCATTGTGATCAACAGGTTGATCTCAATGATCCGACGAGCGTGCTCGAGCAACACAGTGATGCGGCGCCGGTGAGTAAGCTCCTCGTGCTGGTGCATGGGTCTTGCATGAACGATCGACAATGGAACCGCGACGGACATGACCACGGAGCAGCGCTTGCCGACGATCTCGGATATCTGCCGCTGTATCTGCGCTATAACAGCGGGCTGCCTATCGCGAGCAACGGGCGCTCGTTCGCGGAGCTGCTTGAGGCGCTGATCGGGAAACAGAAACTGCCGGTCGAGGAGCTTGCGATTATGGGGCACAGCATGGGAGGGCTCGTCGCTCGCAGCGCCTGTCACCATGGCCGCGCGGCCGGGCACACATGGCCAAAGCATCTTCGTAAGCTCGTATTTCTCGGCACACCGCATCACGGAGCGCCGCTGGAGCAAGGCGGCCATGGTCTTGATGTTCTGATGGATCTGAGCCCCTACTCGACGCCGCTGACACGTTTAAGCAGGGCGCGTAGCGCGGGCGTCAATGACTTACGCCGCGGGACAGTCTCGGCCGATGAACATTCTGTGCCGCTCCCCTCCGGCGTGAAGTGCTATGCGGCAGCCGCGGTTCGTGCGGCAAGGCGTGGCCTGCTAAGTGACAGATTGGTCGGAGACGGACTGGTACCACTCGACAGCGCGCTGGGACGACATCGCGATGTCACGCGATCGCTGGAGATTCCAAAGAGTCGCCAATGGGTCGGGTACGGACTGGGGCACCTCGATCTTCTGTGTCACCCCGACGTGTACGCGCAGGTTCGCCGTTGGCTGTAACAACCGGTCGACCTGGCCAGGTGTCGGCAAGGCTCGCATCCACCCGTGAATTTGCTGACCAACACCGCTTCGCAATCGACGAACCGCTATGAACGAGAAGACCGCTGTCGATGTCCATTGGAGTTTCTGGGTAATCAGCGTGGTTGGGCTGATCTTCAATCTTATGGGCTGCATGAACTACGTCTCACAAATGAATGCAGAGAACGTCGCTTCAATGCCTGACGTGTATCGCGCGATAGTAGAGAGCCGACCCGCATGGGGCACCGGAGCTTTTGCAGTCGCTGTTTTCGGTGGTGCGCTCGGGTGCGTTCTGCTTCTTCTCAGAAAGTCCGCTGCAGTCTATGTGTTTATTGTCGCGCTGGTTGGTGCGGTTGCGGCGCAGATACCCTTTCTTGGAATGGCCGACTTTCCGACCGCGGCTTGGATCGGTTGGTTGAGTCAGTTGGTCGTCGGTGCGTTTTTGATTTGGTATTCGAAACAGATCGAAAGCAAGGGCTGGACGAGCTAGAAGTAACCGCTTAGGCGACTCATCGCGGTTAGCGACTTACATGGCCGACGGCCTGCCGACCTGAACTTCCGCTTCCCGCGCAAAAGCTGCCGTTGAGTACCCGCCTTTTCGGCATCCAGACTACCCAATCCCAATACCCTTATCGGGCGTATAACTGGGCAGACCCTCAAGATATGCAGCGTGGTTATTGGCTCAATCCAGCCAGATTATGTCGGATTTCTTTACAACTATTCGCCTGCGCTAAATCGGTGCAGCGTTAAGTCGTTGTTTTTTTTCGTGTCTTGATTACGGCTCGATTCTTGCTATACGTAATACAAGGGTCTATCCGGGGAACAAGATATGAAACAACTAAAACTAATAATTGCAGCACTC
>CAZTQL010000006.1:0-57928 GCA_964615665.1 uncultured Woeseiaceae bacterium
AACGGTGAAATCAAGAGCGGCATTCCCGGGATCTTTGGGGGACAGACCCCTCTTGCAGTCGTTTAGAATACGCCTCAGCTCGAAAACTGATTGGAAGGTAAGACCCTATGGAACTCTTTACGCTCGACAACCTCGTCTCATTGGCCATGCTCACGCTGCTGCAGGCCGTGCTCGGCTTTGACAACCTCCTGTATATCTCGCTTGAGTCGAAACGCGCGCCGGCCCACCGTCAGGCTTACGTCCGCCGTGTTGGCATCGCGCTGGCCATGATTCTGCGTATCGGGCTGTTGTTCCTGCTGGTGAACGTCATCGAAATGTTCCAGTCACCGTGGTTCGACATTCACTGGTCTGGCGTCATCGAGGGAGTTTTCAATTTCCATGCCATCATCGTGTTGTTCGGCGGCGCTTTCATCATGTACACGGCAACCAAGGAAATTTTTCACATGATGCAGGTCGACGAATTCGGTCACGAGGAAAAGAATCCACGTTCGGTAGCCAACATTATCTTCTGGATCGTGCTGATGAACCTGGTTTTTTCGTTCGACAGCATTCTGAGCGCGATTGCGCTGACCGACGTTTTCTTCGTCATGGCTACGGCTATCTTCATCGGCGCTGCTTTGATGATGTGGATGTCCGACGGCGTGTCAGCATTTCTCGAGAAAAACCGCATGTACGAAGTGCTCGGCCTCTTCATCCTGTTGATCGTCGGCATCATGCTGTTAAGTGAAGGGGGCCACCTGGCCCATCTGACACTATTCGGCAGCGCGATCATGCCAATGACCAAGACGACATTCTACTTCGTCATCACCGTGCTGGTGTTGACTGACGTCGTGCAGTCGCGGTATCGCAAGAAGCTGATGGCGCGGCGCGCGGCCGCGGCAAGCTCGCGTGTTTGAGGATGGGGAAAGCCGCTAGACTTTATTAATTTTGTCGACGAGCGTTTTCAGGAACTCGCTGCGCAAGGCGATATCTTCCTCGAGCAAAAGCAACTCTTCGCGTATTAATTGAGCGATATCCTGATTCTCGCCCTTGAGCTTCGTTACGTGTTGCAACTCTTCGAGGACAGTGCGAAGTGCCGGGTCACTTTCCATGACCGCGGCGCCGTCCGACGCCAATGATTTCTGCACGCGCGGAAACTTGTAGGTCCTGGCACCCGGCAATTTGGACCCTTTCGGACGATCGTAAGTAATCCGTAGCACATCAATATAATCGATGCTGTTGAGGGAGTAGCCGGCGATTTGCAGCGGGTGGAGCACACCCATTTCAGAGAGGCGGGGATAGGATTTCATGTTTTTTCTTACCTTTGAGTTTCAATTAAAAAAAGCGGTACTGGGGACAGACCCCTTTCGTCGGGGTCTGTCCCCTAAACACCGAGGTAGCGGGCGATGCCCTTGGCTGCTTCGCGGCCTTCGTGCACGGCGGTCACGACGAGGTCGGAGCCACGCACCATGTCGCCGCCGGCAAAAATTTTCGGGTTGGTGGTCTGGAAGGGATAAGCCCCCAGCGCTGCCACACGCACTCGACCACTCGGCAGCGTCTCAACGGCATGGTCTCCAAACCACTCCGGCGGATTTGGGCGAAAGCCGAACGCGATCACAACGGCGTCGGCTTCCAGTATCTCTTCGCTGCCGGCAATTGGCTCTGGCTGACGGCGGCCGTCCTTGCCGGGTTTGCCGAGCTGCGTTTCGATCAGCCGCACGCCGGTAACGTGATCGTCGCCGAGGATCTCAAGTGGCTGCCGGTTAAAGAGGAACTTCACGCCCTCTTCTTTGCTGTTGGCCACTTCGCGACGCGAGCCGGGCATATTCTCTTCGTCACGACGGTACGCGCAGGTCACGCTCGCCGCACCCTGGCGAATTGCCGTGCGGTTGCAGTCCATACCGGTATCGCCGCCACCGAGCACAACGACGCGCTTGCCTTCGAGGTCGACATACGGTGCCGACGCCTCGTCGTGACCCAGCTCGCGATAGACGTTACCGACGAGGTACGGCAACGAGTCATAAACACCGACCAGATCTTCGCCCGGGAATCCGCCGCGAACATATTGATAAGTACCCATACCAAGGAACACGGCATCGTACTCGTCGACTAATTCCTGGAACGGCTTGTCCTCACCGATACGCGTGTTGAGTACGAACCGAACGCCCATGCCCTCGAGGATTTCGCGGCGCTGCTGGACGATCTTTTTTTCGAGCTTGAACGGCGGTATGCCGTAGGTGAGCAATCCACCGATCTCAGGATAAGCATCGTAAATAACCGAGCCGACACCATTGCGCGCCAACACATCAGCCGCGGCGAGACCCGCGGGACCTGCACCGATAATTCCGACCTTTTTGTTTGTGCCGACAACGTGCGACATGTCGGGACGCCAGCCCTGCTTAACGGCTTCGTCCGTGATGTAGCGCTCTATGTTGCCGATGTTCACAGCACCGATGCCGTCGTTCAATGTGCACGCGCCTTCGCAGAGCCGGTCCTGCGGACAAATGCGCCCGCAGATTTCCGGCAAGGAGTTAGTCTGGTGCGACAGCTCGGCCGCTTCGAAGAGCTTGCCTTCCTCGATCAGGGCCAGCCAGTTGGGAATGTAATTGTGCACCGGACACTTCCATTCACAGTATGGGTTGCCACAGGCAATACAGCGGCCGGCCTGCGCTGCGGCACTCGCGCCGTCATAGTGCCCGTAGATCTCGCCGAAATGCTTTATACGTTCTTCGGCAGGTTCCTTGTCCGGATCGCGGCGCGGTATCTCGAGAAACTGCAGTGGATGCTTGGCCATTATGCCGCCCGCCGCAGTGATTCAATCAGCGAGCCGAGTTCGGCCGCCTTCGGTTTGACGAGCCAGAACTTCGGCAGGAACGTGCGGTAATCGTCGAGGATCGCCTCGCCCCACTCGCTCTGGGTCGCTTTGATATGTGCCTCGATCAGCGCGCGCAGGTGATGCAGGTACGGCTCCATGCTCTCCGGCGTCATACGGTGAATGTCGATCAGCTCGTGGTTGTAGCGATCAACAAAGTCGCGATCGATGTCGAGCACGTAAGCGAAGCCACCGGTCATACCCGCACCGAAGTTGACACCGGTCTCGCCGAGCACGACGACGACACCACCGGTCATGTATTCGCAACAGTGATCGCCGCTACCTTCAATAACAGCATTGGCACCGGAATTTCGTACGGCGAAGCGCTCACCCGCACGGCCGGCCGCGTACAACTCCCCGCCGGTAGCACCGTACAAACAGGTGTTACCGATGATTGCCGTATCGCGTGCAACGTAACCGGCTTCCTGCGGCGGACGAATCGTGAGGCGCCCGCCCGTCATGCCTTTGCCCACATAGTCGTTGGCGTCGCCGGTCAGAGCCATGTTCAGCCCGGAGAGATTCCACACGCCGAAGCTTTGTCCGGCAGTGCCGCGCAGTCTGATGTTCAGCGGCGCGTCCTGCATCCCGTGATTGCCGTGACGGCGTGCAATCTCGCCGGCGAGTCGCGCACCGATCGAGCGATTGAAATTCTGTACGGCAAACTCGAACTCACCGCCGGTCAGACCCTCGATAGCCGGCAACGTTGCCGCCAACATGCGTTCTGCGAGTTCGCCTTTGTCGAAGGGCTCATTACGCAGGTCGGTGCAAAACTGCGGTGCATCTTTGGCAAGGCCATCAGCCGATATAATGGGCGAGAGATCAAGCCGCGACTGCCGCTCGGTCTCGCCCGGCTGTAACTCCAGCAGATCAACGCGGCCAATCAGGTCTTCGAACTTGCGAATGCCGAGCTCCGCCATCAGGCGTCGAGTTTCCTCAGCAATGAAGCGGAAGAAGTTGATGACCATCTCGGGAAGCCCGATGAAGTACTCACTTCGGAGCACGTTGTTCTGCGTAGCCACGCCGGTGGCGCAATTATTCAAATGACAGATGCGTAGATACTTGCAACCGAGCGCCACCATCGGCCCGGTGCCGAAACCGAAACTCTCCGCACCGAGCATTGCGGCCTTGATGACATCGAGGCCTGTCTTCAAGCCACCGTCCGTCTGCAGCCGCACCTTGTGGCGCATGTCGTGCTTGCGCAAAACCTGGTGGGTCTCGGAAAGACCAAGCTCCCACGGGCTGCCGGCGTATTTCACCGAACTCAACGGGCTCGCACCGGTGCCGCCGTCATAGCCGGAGATCGTGATCAGGTCGGCATAAGCCTTGACGACGCCGGCCGCGATCGTGCCTACACCCGGCTCGGCAACGAGCTTGACCGACACCAGCGCCTGCGGGTTGACCTGTTTCAAGTCGAAAATCAATTGCGCCAGGTCTTCGATTGAATAGATGTCGTGATGCGGCGGCGGTGAGATCAGGCCGACGCCGGGCTTCGCGAACCGGAGCTTCGCGATCATGTCGTTCACTTTGTGGCCGGGCAGCTGACCGCCCTCGCCGGGTTTCGCGCCCTGCGCGATCTTGATCTGGATGACTTCGGCGCTGACCAGGTACTCCGCGGTAACACCAAAGCGGCCCGAAGCCACCTGCTTGATCTTTGACCGGCGTTCGGTGCCGTAGCGCGCCGGGTCTTCGCCGCCTTCGCCGGAGTTCGAGCGTCCGCCGATGCGGTTCATCGCAATCGCCAGCGCCTCATGCGCCTCGGGCGACAACGCACCCAGCGACATGCCGGCACTGTCGAAGCGCGGCAGGATCTTTTCGATCGATTCAACTTCGTGCAACGGCACGGGCGGACCGGCCGGCTGGATTTTCATTAAGTCACGCAGCGTCGCGACGGGCCGGTCATTGACCAGCTTCGCGTACTGCTCGTAGCGCTCGTACTCACCGCTACGTACGGCAGCCTGCAGCGTCGCAATTACGTCCGGGTTGTAACAATGGTATTCGCCGTCATGCACATACTTGTACAGACCGCCATGCCCGATCGGCTCGCGCGGCTCCCAGGCTGCTTGTGCCAGCGCTGTCTGGTCGTCCAGGAGGTCATCGAAGTTGGTGCCCTGAATGCGCGACGTGGTGCCCTTAAAGCAGCGCCGCACGACTTCATCATTGAGACCAACAATCTCGAATAACTGTGCGCCGCGATAACTCGAGATCGACGAGATCCCCATCTTCGACATGATCTTGAAGAGACCCTTGCGAATACCACGACGGTAACTGCGACCGAGCTGCCGCTGTCTATCGAGATTGCCGCGCCGCGCAATGTCATGCAGCGACTGGTAGACAAGGTAGGGATAGACCATCGTCGCACCGTAACCAATCAGGCAGGCGATGTGGTGCGAATCACGGGCGACCCCTGTTTCCACAATGATATTGGTGTCACAGCGCAACCCGGCACTCACGAGGTGATGATGCACGGCACCGGTTGCGAGCAGCGCATGCACGGGCAGCTTTTCTTTATCAAGATAACGATCGCTCAACGTCAGCAGCAGCTTGCCGTCGCGCACCGCCTGTTCGGCCTGCGCGCAAATCAGGTCGAGCGCCTCTTGCAGGCTCAAACTGGCATCGACATTCAGATCGATGAACTCGTGACTGTCCTCGAACATGTCGGGGCCCAGCAACTGGCGAAGTTTCGCCTGTGACAGCACCGGCGAATTGATCAACACCTGCTCGCCATGCTCCCGGCCAATGTCGAACAAGCTGGACTCGCGACCGACGTTGGTCTGCAGCGACATGACGATGCGCTCGCGCAGAGAGTCGATCGGCGGGTTCGTGACCTGCGCAAACTGCTGGCGGAAGTAGTCGAACGGCGAGCGCACCTTTTTTGACAGCACGGCCATCGGCGTGTCATCACCCATCGAGCCAACGGCTTCCATCTCTGCCTTGGCGAGCACCGCAATGACTTCGCGGAGTTCTTCGCGCGACAGGTTGAACATCTTGTGATAACTGGCGAGCACGTCCGGTTCCATCGGCTCGGCGGTAATCGCCGTATCCACCAGCTGCGAGTCCAGATAACGCACGCCCTTCTTCAGCCATTTCTTATAGGGCGCACGTGTTTTCAGGATGTCGTGAATCTCGTCGTTGTCGAGCAGCACGCCGTTAACGAGGTCGATGGCCAGCATCTCGCCGGGGCCAAGTCGGCCTTTACTGACAACATCTTTTTCATCGTAGTCGTAAACGCCGATCTCGGACGCGATCGTGATGTGTCGATCTTTCGTGACAACGTAGCGCGCCGGGCGCAGGCCGTTACGATCGAGGCAGCAGGCCGCATAGCGGCCGTCGGTGAGCACAATACCGGCCGGCCCGTCCCACGGTTCGAGCTGGCAGTCGAAGAACTCGTAGAACGCGCGCACGTCGGGATCAATGTTATCGACGGTCTGCCAGGCGGGCGGCATCAGGATACGCATCGACTGAATGACATCCATGCCACCGGCGCGCAACACTTCGAGCATGTTGTCGAGGCTGGACGAATCGGAACCCGTTAGTCCAATGATCGGGTTCAGGTCGGAGATGTCGTTGAGCTTGTCGGAGCGGAAGTTCTTGGCACGCGCCATCGCCCAGTTGCGGTTGCCCTGGATCGTGTTGATCTCGCCATTGTGTGCCAGAAAGCGGAACGGCTGAGCCAGTCGCCACTCCGGTAAGGTGTTGGTCGAGAAACGCTGATGGAAAAGGGCAACTGATGACTCGAGTCGCGGGTCGCGAAGATCCGGATAAAACTGCGGCAGCGCCGACGGCATGATCATGCCCTTGTAGCTGATCGTGACCGACGACAGGCTCGCGATATAGGTTTCCGAATCCGCAATACGATTCTCGGCACGGCGGCGCGCGAGGAACAGCCGGCGGTTGAAACGGCCGCGTGGCATATCGTTCGGCGCGTTGACAAACAACTGTTCGATCTTCGGCAATGTTGCCAGCGCCTTGTCGCCACAGGCCGTTGGGTCGACTGGAACTTGCCGCCAGCCCGCGACCTCAAGGCCAATTTCCGCGATGGCTGTATCGATGACCTTGCGCGCGGCAGCCGCGACCTTGTCGTCCTGGCTCAGGAAGACGGTACCGGCGGCGAACCGCTCGCCGAGGTCGAAACCACACTCCTCACCCACGGCACGCAGGAAGCCCTTGGGAGACTTCAGGAGCAGACCACAGCCGTCACCGGTCTTGCCGTCGGCAGCAACGGCGCCTCGATGCGTCAGCCTTGCCAATGCCGCAATCGCCGTTTGCACAACCCAGTGGCTCGGCAGATCGTCGATGTTGGCGATCAGGCCGAAACCGCAGCTATCGCGTTCGAAAGCCGGGTCATACAGTGTTTTCTGAGTTCGCTCTGTCATGCATGCCATCGGGAGTGCTCAGCGCGCTCCGTGGTTGTTAAACGGTGTCTTTTTGGGTTGGCGCTGGGCGCCGCGAACCTTTAAGTATATGACACGATTCGCTGGTGGAACCGTATCACCGCAAAAAGTCGGTGTTTTCGCTTCAAAACAGGCAATTTTTCCCGCCAATTACCTTGCGGTTGGCCGATTGGAACTTTGGTTGCGCGCGTAACCATGAGGCCGCTGACGGCCCCGCCTCATCGTTGAGTAAGCTAGCGCGACTGGGAGCTCAGGCGAATGCTGCCGTCATTACTGAACGCAAGCGGCGGTGTCAGCGGGAGATCGAGGGAGAGCTGGCCGTCAAGCTCGTAGGCGACCTCTTCACGCACGCTTTGGCGCACGATGGACAACAGCTGCGGCGCGGTTTGCAGCAGATCCAGGTCAACACTGATTGCAAACTGCGAAGCGCCGTTGGCCGGCACGGAAAATGCGTTGGCGGTCTCGCCGCTGGCGAAGCGCTGCCCGTTGAGCTTCACTCCGTAACTAACCGCTTTTATCGGCAGCGCAAACCCATTGGGGTTGGCAACGTCAAATGACAGGAGAAACGTCTGGCTGCTGAAGCCAAGCCCCACAAGCTGCACGCTGGCGAGCTCTACAGTCGGGCTCTTCAGCATGTTCTGCAGACCGCTCGCGCAACCACTCAAAAGAAGCAACGTGAAGCCAACCGTTAATAAACTTGCTCGATAAGCAAATTTCCGATTAGAAAATTTCATTTCATCTCCTTGCCAAGCTCACCCCAGCGCGCCGAGATGAGCTGCCAATCATCGCTGTCGCGCTCGAGCTCAAGTGCGAAACGGTAAGCATCCGCGCTGAACCCAAGGGCACCATCATGCGTACCGGCCATTGCAACCTTCAAGACCAATTGGGCCGCGGTGTCGCCGATCACGGTAACATCTTCGATCGACGTCACCAGCTGAACACTGTTCATGCGCAGAAAGTACCACCGAAGAATATTTTCGATGCCGTCTCTCTCGTTGCCGCGCGCATCAGCGTATGCCGGGGATATCATACCAACAAGCCGTCGACGTTCCTTGGCTTCTGCGGCTGCAACACCGCTCCTGACCCACTCGCGGATCTCCCCTTCAGGTGCCGACGGCGGGCCGCCGCAGGCGCTGAGTGACAGCAACACCAACAACGCCAGTAGGCCCGCTGGTCGCGTCGAAAGTCGCTGGTTTTGCCGGTTTTTAAGGATCATCTGCTAAAGTCTACTGACAAGTGACGACACAAGAGCGCCGTTGGCCCGGTTTTGTGACCGGGGTCGCACAACAACGGTCTCTTAGTGCCGCACACTGAACCGCTAACGGAAGCCGAGATTCGGACTATGCCTGTCAAACTGTTAAGCGAAAGCATGGGCGCCACTCTAACCGACGAGGACCTGGTTCGCATCGAGGACGTATTGACGTTCTGGTTCAAGGAACACGCCCTGTCGGCACCACAGATCGATCGGCGCATGGACATTTGGTTCGGCGCAGACCCGGTACTCGATCTCGAGATTACGAAAGAGTTTTCCAACGATGTCGAACTCGCAAGCGCCGGCAAATTAGATTACTGGGCTGAATCACCGCGCGGCCGGCTTGCGTTGATCATTATGGTTGACCAGTTTCGCCGCAATATTCATCGCAATACGGCACAGGCCTTCTCCAGGGATACAGTGGCCCTCAAATACTGCGTTGAGGGCGCGATGAAAAAACACGAGCAGGATCTCGCTCCCATCGAAAAAGTATTCTTCTATATGCCGCTGCAGCACGCCGAGTCTCGCAAGGTGCAGGCGAAATCAGTGAAGCTATACAAACGCCTGATCACTTCGGCCTCGCCAACCTACCGTGAGACGTTTGAAACCGTGCTGCAGTTTGCCGAACTGCATAGGGACATCATCGATCAGTTCGGTCGTTTCCCTCATCGCAACACGCTGCTCAACCGCGAGAACACGCCCGAGGAAAACGAGTACCTGTCTGGTGACAGCCCGAGTTTCGGCCAGGCCGGCGAATGACGCCAGTCAGACTTTGGAAATGCGGTTATAACGCCAGCTAAGCAAGACAGCAGCGGTACCGAGACCAACGATAAATCCTGCCCAGGTATAATTCGGCGGCGCTTTGAACGTGATCGCAGCAAGGAAGGCCAGCGGAAACGCCAGCACCCAGTAGGCGAACATGTTCACTAACATCGGAATACGCGTGTCCTTGTAACCGCGCAGCGCCGCGGCTGCACCTATCTGCACGCCATCGGCCACCTGGAAGATCGCCGCCATCAACAACAGGCTGATGGCAATGCTGCGCACAGCGGCGTCGTCCGTGTACCAGCTAACGACGGTGTCCCGGAAAACCAGCAGAAACAGCGCCGAAATCGCCATGAATAGCGCACAAAGCCCGATGCCGACGGCACCGCTGACGCGAGCTCCCTGCAAATTGCCGGCACCCAGTAACTGGCCGATTCGAATTGTCGATGCCGAGCTTAAAGCGACCGGTACCATGAACATCGTTGAGGCGAAGTTGATGGCGATCTGATGCGCGGCCGTAATCTCGACGCCGCGCGTTCCCATCAGAATCGAAACAGCACCGAAGAGGCCTGCCTCCGCGGTAATCGTGATTGCGATCGGCACGCCGAGGACGACCATCTCCCGTAGTACGGACAAGCGCAGCGGCGCAATGCGCGAGAACAAATTGAACGGCCGGTAGAACGGGCTCAACCTCATGTACAGCGCCAGCGCCCCGGCGACCAGCCACATCGTGACAGCGCTGGCGATACCGCAGCCAACCACGCCGAGCGCCGGCGCGCCGAACTTGCCAAACATCAGGACGTAATTGAGAAAGACGTTACAGCTCAGCGCAATGACGGACGTGAACATGATCGGCCGCGTGTGACCGAGGCCCTCGGTCGTGAACCGCAACGCCAGAAAAATGAAAATCCCCGGTGCGCCAAACATGATCGACTTGACGTAACCGATGGTCAGGTCGCGAAACTCCGCGTCGATGCCTATCCAGGTCAGTAGCGGCTCGACCGCGTATTGCGCCAGACCTATCAGCGGCAGGCCCAGTACAAACCCGAGATACACTCCCTGTCGCGCGTAGCGACCGATGAGATCGTGCCGTCCGGCACCGAAGTGGCGCGCAACGATTGGCGAGATCGCCATTAACAAGCCCAGGCAGAACGCAAACCCGAGCATCCACACACTGGCGCCGACGGCCACTGCGGCCAACGCATCAGCACCAAGGCGCCCTGCCATAACCGCGTCAGCAAAGTGCATACCCGCCACTGCCAGATAGTTCACGATCAGCGGCCCACCGAGCCGTAGCATAGGCTTTGCGTGTGCTATCCAGCTGTTGTCTTCGAGCTCCGTCATCAGCCGCATCTTAACCTACGGTTGCCAGACCGTATGGTGTAAAGTTGCGGCCGACTTTCGTTAAGTTTTTTGATTGGAGAACAGCATGCTGCACGATCAACGAGCCGTACGGGTTGCCGTTATCGGCGGATCAAGAATTCCGTTCTGCCGCTCACACGGCGCTTATCGTCATCGTTCCAACCAGGACCTGATGACGGCCGCGCTAAAGGGCCTCGTCGACAAGTTTGACCTTAAGGGGCAGGCGCTGGGTGACGTGTCGCTTGGCGCAGTCATCAAACATTCGAAAGATTTCAATCTCGCGCGCGAGAGCGTCATCGGGGCGGGGCTTTCTTTGCGCACGCCCGGGTTTGATGTTCAGCGCGCCTGCGGTACGAGTCTTGAAGCGACGATTCTGATCGCCAACAAGATTGCGCTCGGTCAGATCGATGCCGGTATCGCCGGTGGTACCGATACCATCAGCGACGCACCGATCGTTTATAGCGATGGCTTCCGTCGCGTCCTGATGGATATTAATGCGTCACGCTCTGCGATGGCGCGCCTCAAAGCGGCGTTGCGATTTCGCCCGCGACACTTGAAGCCCGTACTCCCGGGTGTCGAGGAACCACGCACGGGACTGTCGATGGGCGCGAGTTGCGAGCTCATGGCCAAGCAATGGCAGCTGACGCGCGAGGAGCAGGATGAGCTGGCGATGAACAGCCACCTCAACGCGGCGGCCGCGCACGAGGCGGGCTGGTACCAGGACCTGATCACGCCGTTTGACGGTGTCGAGCGCGACAACAACGTCCGGCCCGATGCCTCGATGGAGTCACTTGGCAAACTAAAGCCGTCCTTTGACCGCAGCGGCACGGGCACAATGACCGCCGGCAACAGCACACCGCTGACCGACGGCGCCTCGAGCGTGCTGCTCGCATCAGAGGACTGGGCGCGTGAGCGAGGCCTGCCGGTCATGGCGTATCTGAGCTTTGCCCGCGCGGCGGCCGTCGATTTCCTGTCCAGGGAGGGCCTGTTGATGGCACCGGCGTATGCGGTCTCGGACATGTTGCAGCAGGCCGACCTGGCGCTGCAGGATTTCGATTTCTACGAGATTCACGAAGCCTTCGCCGCGCAAACCCTCGCGACCCTCAAAGCCTGGGAGTCGGAGGAGTACTGTCGCGAGCGCCTGGGTCGTGACGCGCCACTCGGCTCGATCGACCGCTCCCGCATGAACATCAAAGGCGGCAGCGTTGCGATTGGCCATCCGTTCGGCGCAACCGGTGCCCGTATCGTAGGTACACTGGCCAAGCTACTGCACGAAAAAGGTACAGGACGTGGCCTGATCTCGGTATGTACCTCCGGCGGTATGGGCGTTTCGGCTATTATGGAAGCTGCATAAAACGATAATCGGGAAACACCATGGGTGAATTCAGTGCGTTTCTTGTCACGCTCAACAGCATTCTCTGGCATGAATACGTGCTGTACGCGATTGTCGGTACCGGCGTCCTGTTCACTTTTTGGAGCGGCTTCAGCCAGTATCGCGCCCTGACGCATGGGCCGCGTGTCATCCGTGGCGTCTACGACGACCCCAACGACCCGGGCGCCATCAACCACTTCCAGGCACTGTCGGCGGCACTCTCGGCGACCGTGGGCCTTGGCAACATCGGCGGCGTTGCGCTCGCGATCGCACTGGGCGGCCCCGGCGCGGTGTTCTGGATGTGGGTCATCGGTTTTTTCGGCATGTCGATCAAGCTCACCGAAGTAACGCTGTCGATGCTGTATCGCAACACCGACGATCCGGACAACCCACACGGTGGACCGATGTGGGTTGTCGCAAAGGCGCTCGAAAGAAAAGGCATGGGCGGACTTGGCCGCACTATCGGCGTCATTTTCTGTTTGACGCTGCTCGTATCGACAGCAACCGGCGGCAACATGTTCCAGGCGTGGAACGTCGGTGAATTGACCGAAGAATACTTCTCGGTGCCAAGCTGGATAACCGGCATCGTGCTGGCCGTCCTGGTCGGGTCCGTCATCATCGGTGGCATCAAACGTATTGGTAAGGTGGCGGGCGCGTTGGTGCCCCTGATGGTTGCGCTGTACCTGCTCGCCGGTTCCTATGTACTACTCATTAATATCGGTGAAATCCCCGCCATCTTCGTGTTGATCGTCAAGTCCGCGTTCATGCCAACGGAAGCGGGCGGCGCATTCATCGGCGGCACGGCTGCCTCAGCATTCCTGTTTGGTTTAAAGCGCGCCGCGTTTTCCAATGAGGCGGGCCAGGGCTCGTCACCCATCGCACACTCGGCGGCGAAGACGGACGAGCCGGTTCGCGAGGGCATCGTCGCCGGACTGGAACCGTTCATCGATACGATTGTGGTCTGCACGTTCACCGCGTTGATCATTCTCTCCACCGGCATCTGGAACCGCGCACCCGACGTCATGCTCGATACGTTGCCCGCGGTCACGCAATCAACGGGAGGCTGGCAGATTGCCGAGACGCCACTGCCCGGCTACGACTGGGTCGATGGCGAGAAAACGGTGGTCGTTGTCGAAGCGCATGACAATGAGACCACCGGTCTCAATCTGCACCGCATCGAAGGCACGGTTGGCAGTCGCGGTAGCAGTTACCACACTACCTGGGAAATCCTGACTGGCCCGATAGAACCGAGCATTGTTGGCGGCGGCCTGTATCGCAGTTACATCGGCGCAACATTAACGGCGAAAGCGTTTGACAGCGTATCGCCGGGGCTGGGTAAGTGGCTCGTTTCCATCGCTGCGTGGCTGTTCGCGATCTCCACGATGATTTCGTGGAGTTATTATGGTGAGCAGGGCATGGTATTTCTCGCCGGCGAAAAGTCCGTACTGGGCTACAAGCTCGTGTATTGCCTGCTGATCATCGTTGCCACGTTGGGGTTTGTGCAGACCGACGCCGATCTCGACAACGTCACCGGCATTGGCACCGGCGTCATGTTGTTCGCCAACATTCCGATCTGCTGGTTCTTCGGTTATCAGGCGATGCGTGCCTATAAGGAATACATCGGCAGACTGAAGGACGGCCGCATGGGCCCGGATCATCCACCGCCCCATCTCGATGACCTGCTGTCCGGACGCGACGTCGAGCGGTAGTCAGCTGGCAGCGCGTTAACTTTTGGGACGGCTCCCACGCCGCTTGATCGTATCGAGTGCCTTGTCCAGGCGATCTTTCGCCTGTGCCGTCATGCCACCGCGCCGGTGCTCCTCGACCATATAGTTCTCGAGGCGACCGACGATTTCATCCATGTTCGCGTCGGGAAACCCTTTGACCTCTTCCAGATCGGGCGGTGCATTCTTTAGCGCACCAAAAAGGTTGATCCAGTGCTCGCTTTGTTTGCCAACGTGCAGCAGGCGATAAAACTCGGCGCCCGGTTGTTTATCGTTGTAAGACACCATGCTGACGATACCCACGATGAGGGAGGCCGGCACCAGGATCAGATCACGTAGGCCATCGACCAGCAGTTTCGCCTGCAAAACGACGATGTCGCGTGCCAGGGTGGTTCGACTCATTGCCGGTCGGGTAGTGTCGGGGACTTCGTTCATAGCGGGCTCGGATGACAATTCTCAATCAAGACAATGGATTATAGCCACTTCGAGTAGCATACGGTGGACCTTTACAGTAATGTTGGGCGCGTCAGTCAGCAGTTACCGAGCCTATGCCAACCTACCAGACAACGCCAGAATTTGAGCACGGTCGCGCTGAGTGCGTCGGCATATTGCTGGCCAATCTCGGTACACCGACCGAGCCGACGGCCGCATCGGTCCGCCGTTTCCTCAAGCAGTTTCTGTCCGATCCGCGTGTCGTCGAATACCCACGCTGGCTGTGGTGGCTCATATTGAACGGCATCATTTTGCGATTCCGGCCATCGCGATCTGCTGAGGCCTACCGCAAAATCTGGACCGACAATGGGTCCCCGCTGATGATTTACTCAGAGGCCGCCGCCACCGGCATGCAGACGCAACTGGACGCCCGTATGCCCGGCGCTGCCTGTGTCGAGCTCGCCATGAGCTACGGCGACCCGTCAATCAATGATGCTGTCGACCGCCTGCTGGCACGCGGCGCCCGCCGACTGCTGGTGCTGCCGATGTACCCGCAGTATTCAGGTACGACCACGGCGTCGGTCATTGACGCCGTGGCCCGCAAGATGAACGGCCTGCGCTGGGTACCGGAGCTGCGCTTCATTAATCAGTACCACGACGAGCCGGGTTACATCGCCGCGCTGGTCGCCAGCATCCGCGAATTCTGGGAGCAAACCGGTCGCGGCGAAAAGCTGATGTTTTCCTTTCACGGCGTGCCGCGAAAAACGCTGCTGAGTGGCGACCCCTACCACTGCCAGTGCCGCAAGACCGCGCGACTGGTTGTAGAGGGGCTCGGCCTTGGTGACGACGAATGGCTGCTGTCGTTTCAGTCACGCGTTGGTCGTGAGGAATGGCTGACACCGTATACGGATGAAACGGTCGTGAAGCTCGGCAAAGAGGGTGTCGGACGTCTCGACGTCGTTTGCCCCGGTTTTTCCGCCGACTGTTTGGAAACGCTCGAAGAAATTGCCATGCAAAATGGTGAGCTATTCCTTGAGTCGGGCGGCAAATCACTGCACTACATCCCGGCGCTTAACGCTCGCAGCGACCACGTCAGCTTTCTGACCGACCTCGTGCAGCAGCACGCTGGGGGTTGGCCTGTTGAGTTTCGTGATGACCCGACTATCAAGGAACGCGCGCTGGCGCTGGGATCGGATCGATGAATACGATCGGGCGCTTTCTTGAGTTTTCAGTACACGCGCCCGACATTCTCGAGTCATTGAGCTTTTATAAATCACTCGGATTCATCGAACTCGACATCAACGACGTTTGGAAGCACAAGTACGCGGTCGTCAGCGACGGCGAAATCAACATCGGTTTGCATAGCCGCGAGTTCGACTCACCGGCAATTTCTTTTGTGCAGCCTGATCTTGCGAAACATGCCATATCGATGGCCGACCATGGCTTCGAATTCACCGTCATGCGGCTCAGCGAAGAGGTCTTCAACGAGCTCGGCTTCGCCGACCGTGATGGCAACATGATCACCATGCTCGAAGCACGCACTTTCCAGGCCAGTGAAGATGTGGACCGGGATTCACTGTGCGGCAGTTTCTTCGAGTTGACCCTGCCCGTTCGCGATGCTTTGCGGGCGGCGCGCTTCTGGGCGCCGATCGCGCCCGCGCTGCTGGAAATGCGCGAGGAGCCCACATTGCACCTGCGCTTCGACGCCACCAGTTTGCCGCTCGGACTATCCGAGAGCATCGCACTCAACGCACCGTCGCTATGCTTCAAGTGTCCAAGCCGCAAAGGCCTGCAGGCGCAGCTGGATCAGCTGGGCGTCAAGTACCAGAAATTCCCCGGCTTCGAGGGTGCCTTCGTCGCCATCCAGGCCCCGGAGGGCACGACGCTGTTCGTGTTCGACCAGGACTTTCTCGGCGAGTCCTACGAAGTTGACGAAACCGGTCGATACGACGAACTGCCGACATAGAGACTGACCATCGGGGAATTTCTACGCTGGTGCATCCATAGCGGCTACGATTTCAGCGTAAGCCTTCAATCAGCGCCATCGCGCGGCCGTGGTAACCGCTGCCGAACAGGTTCAGATGATTGAGCACGTGATACAGCTGGTAGAGATCACTGCGCTGTCGATGACCCGGTTGCAGCGGCCAGCTCGATTCGTAGGCATCGTAGAACGCGTTGCCGAAACCGCCGAAAAGACGCGTCATCGCGAGGTCGGTTTCGCGGTCACCGTAGTACACGGCCGGGTCAAAGATGACGGGCTGCCCATCGCAGCTGGCCCAGTTGCCACCCCACAGATCGCCGTGTAACAGCGATGCAACGGGCGTGTAATGCTCGTAGAAAACTGGCAGGCGCTTTAGCAGCCGCGCGCCTTCCGTTTGCAACGCGCCTGTGAAGCCGTTGCCGGCAGCGAGCTCAAGCTGGTAACCGAGTCGCTGCTCGCGAAAAAAATCGACCCAGCTGTCACTCCAGGCGTTGTTTTGCGGGGTCAGCCCTATCGTGTTGTCACGGTGCCAGCCATAGCGCGGTTTGGTGGTGCGATGCAGGGCTGCCAGCTGCTCGCCGAGCCGGCGCTCGCTGGCCCTGCCGATGCTCTCGAAGCGGAGCCATTCAAGCGCAACGAACGCGCTGTCGCGATGCTCGCCAAGCGCGATTACAGCGGGAACGCGCACGGCATTCGCCTGTGCCAGTTCCGACAGCCCTTCGGCTTCCGCCGCAAACATCTCGTAGGAACTCGCCGGCCCGGTCTTTAAAAACACGCTGCCCGCAGCACTATCGAGTCGCCAGGCCGCACTGATGTCGCCGCCGGAAACCGGTCGCGGCTCGGCACCTTCAACGTCGATGCCTGCGCTGTGGAGAGCTGCCCGGATTGGTTCCCAGTCTGGCATGGGGAGCGGCCGCTAGTGCCGATAGATATCGGAAACGCGCTCCGCTTGACGGCGCAGCGCAGTGCCGATACCGGCCTCGTCAAACAGCGCGTTGATTTCGCCAAGGCGCGGCGCCGAAGGTTGCATCGCGGCTTCAGCATCTTCAATGGGCGCGTCACATGCAATACCAGTCAGGCGGCGTGCAAGCATGGCCGCGTCCCGGTGCATCTCCAGTTTGCCGCCCAGTGTTTTAGCCCCGCGAACATTAACCTCATGCACGCGCTCGAGGTTGTCGTAAATTTGTTCGAGATCACCAAAATGCTGGAGCAGCACGGCCGCCGTTTTCTTGCCAACGCCCGGTACACCCTTGATGTTGTCGACCGCGTCGCCGGCGAGCGCCAGGAAGTCGGCGATCTGTTCCGGCCAGACACCGAATGAATCGACGATCTGTTCGTAGCGCAGCTTGCCCTTGCCGGAAAAGTCCCAGAACACATCGTCTTTGCTGAGCAGCTGCGTCAGGTCTTTATCGCGAGTGACAATCGTCGAGGCGCGACCGTGCTTACGTCCATGCGTCACCAGGGTGCCAATCAGGTCATCCGCCTCGTAGCGCGGGCTCGCGCACTCCATGAGACCGAGCGCCCGAACGAAGCGACGGCACTGCTGAAACTGACGCCTCAAATCCTCGGGCGCAGGATCGCGATTGGCTTTGTACGCCGGATAAATTTCGGTGCGAAAAGACTTCGATAAACTCTCATCGAACAGCACGGCGACGTACTCCGGCGTGACGTTTTCCATGAAGTCACCGATGAAGCGACAAAACCCGTACAGCGCGTTAATCGGGTTGCCGTTGTCATCGACCATGTCAGCGGGCATCGAATAGTAGGCCCGAAACACATAGACGCTGGCGTCGATCAGGTATTGCATCTTGGCGCGCTCCTACATCATTCATGATAATGAACCTCGACGATCTCCTGGCCATTCTGGAGATGACCACTCAACCGCGCGTGCAATGGACTGGAACGCGGAATGTGCGCCAGCAGGTATTGCATCTGGTCGCTCAGAACGCGCCGGCCCTTGAGATAAATGTACTCGGCATAGTTCGGCGTAAATGGCACCGCGATTAACTGCATTGCCGCCTGTTCCGGCGTGCGACCACCTTTGTAGTTATTGCAGCGGCGGCATGCCGTTGCAACATTGTTCCAGGCGTCGCCGCCACCCCGCGAGACCGGCGTAATGTGGTCCCGTGTCAGGTCGCGCGTCATATAACGCATGCCACAGTAAAGACAGAGATTGGCATCGCGCTTGAACAGCGTGCGGTTGTTGAGCGGCGGAACGTAGGTATCGCGACTGCGCGTCAGGCTCTGGCTCGTGCCATGCGTGGCGATGATCGAGTTGACGTCGACGCGGCTGCGCCGGCCGTCCAGCGCACTGTGCCCACCGAAAACCGAAAACAACAGTGTCCCGCAGTCGTAGGCAACCTGTTCGGAGTGATAAAGACGCACGGCTTCGCGGTAGTCAATCCACTCGAGCGGCATGCCAGCGACATCGGTCCTTAAGACCTGTTGAGATAGTTCCGATGCAAGGCCAGCGAGCATGCCCCGATTATGACTAAACTCAGGCGCATCGCCAAGGAAGTATTGAAAGGCGCTAGAGGTCCTTCAATACCTCGTCGAGCGTCGTCTTCGCGTCACCGAACAGCATGCGCGTGTTTTCCTCGAAGAACAGCGGGTTTTGCACGCCCGCATAGCCGGTCGCCATGCTGCGTTTCAGCACGATCGAGACTTTGCCCTTCCAGCATTCGAGCACCGGCATGCCGGCAATCGGGCTTTCCGGATCGGTCAATGCGGAAGGATTCACGATGTCATTCGCACCAATGACCATCGAAACGTCCACGTTCGGGAAATCTTCGTTGACTTCGTCCATCTCGAAAACGATGTCATAGGGCACCCGTGCCTCGGCGAGCAGCACGTTCATGTGGCCGGGCATACGACCGGCGACCGGGTGAATACCGAAGCGCACGTTGACGCCTTTCTCTCGCAAGGTTCGTGTGATTTCGAAGACCGTATGCTGTGCCTGGGCAACCGCCATGCCGTAGCCGGGGATGATCATGACTTCCTTCGCGTTGTTCAGGAGTTCCGCGGTTTCAGCCGGATCGATCGGAGCGACCTCGCCCTGATCCTGTGCATCACCGGATGGTGCCGGTTTACCGCCGCCGGTGCCGAAGCCGCCGGCAATCACGCCGAGGAACTTGCGATTCATCGCACGACACATGATGAAGCTGAGGATTGCGCCGCTGGAACCGACCAGGGCACCGGTGACAATCAACAGGTCATTGCTGAGCATGAAGCCGGTCGCAGACGCGGCCCATCCGGAGTAACTGTTGAGCATCGATACAACAACCGGCATATCGGCGCCGCCGATAGCCATGACCATATGGATGCCGAACAACAGCGCGATGATCGTCATGACAATGAGCGGTGTCATACCACCACCGGCCGCTGACTCAGCAACGAACGCATAGCCGAACCACAATGCGCCCAGCAACAACATGAGGTTCAGCCAGTGCCGCGCCGGCAGCGTCAGCGGACTGCCGCCGATCCTTCCTGAGAGTTTGCCAAACGCGATAACAGAGCCCGAAAACGTCACGGCACCGATCAGGACGCCGAGATAGATCTCGATACTATGAATGCTCTGTTCGACACCGACGAAGTGCGCTTCAGGATCCATGAACGTGGCGTAGCCAACGGCGACCGCGGCAATACCCACCAGGCTGTGCAGAATCGCGACCAGTTCCGGCATCTGCGTCATTTGCACGCGACGCGCGAGTAACAAACCGATGCTGCCGCCGATCAACAATGCACCGATCAGCAACGCGTAGTGGTCGGTGACCTTGCCGAAGATCGTTGCCAACAGGGCGATCGCCATACCGGTGATGCCATACCAGTTGCCGCGACGTGCGGTCTCCTGGTTGGAAAGACCGCCGAGGGCCAGGATGAACAGGATGGTCGCAGCAATATACGACGCAGTCACGATGCCTTGACTAATCATCTCGATCTCACTTTCTGAACATTTCGAGCATGCGGCGTGTCACTGCGAACCCACCTGCGATGTTGATGCTCGTTATCAACAACGTAGCTGCGGCGATCCACATTATCAGCGAATCCGCTGAACTGATTTGTAATAGCGCACCAATGACAATGATGCTCGAGATAGCGTTGGTCACACTCATCAGCGGCGTGTGCAATGCCGGTGATACGTTCCAGATGACCATATAACCCACGAAACACGCGAGTACGAATACCGTGAAGTGCGCCATAAACGATTCAGGCGCAACGGAACCGAGGCCGAGCAGTGCAAGGCCGGCGATCACCATGCCGATGATCGGCCCAGCTATCGACGGCTTCTTCTCTTTCTTAACAATCGGTGCGGGTGCCGGTGCCGCTTTCGGCGGTGCCGCCGAAAGTTTGGGTGCAGGCGGTGGCCAGGTCGTCTCGCCCGCCTTACAAACGGTTACGCCCCGGACTACCTCGTCCTCGAAATCGACGACGATGTTGCCGTCTTTCTCCGGCGTCATGTCGGTCAGCAGATGGCGCAGGTTGGTCGCATACAGCTGGCTTGACTGCGCGGCCAGGCGGCTCGGAAGATCGGTGTATCCGATGATCGACACACCATTGGTCTTTGCCACTTTGTCAGGCTCTGTGAGCTCGCAGTTGCCGCCCTGCTCAGCGGCAAGATCAACAATGACACTGCCGTCTTTCATCGATGCAACCATGTCGGCGGTAATCAGGCGTGGCGCCGGCCGGCCCGGAATCAACGCGGTCGTGATGATGATATCGACGTCTTTTGCCTGTTCGGCGAACAGCGCCATCTCGGCTTTGATGAACTCCTCGCTCATCACTTTGGCGTAGCCGCCTTCGCCGGCACCGTCTTCGTCATCTTCAAAGTCGAGCATCAGGAACTCGGCGTCCATGCTCTCGACTTGCTCCTTAACCTCGGGACGCGTATCGAATGCCCGCACGATAGCGCCCATGCTCTTGGCGGCGCCGATGGCCGCGAGGCCAGCAACGCCGGCTCCGATTACCATGACCTTGGCGGGCGGTACCTTGCCGGCCGCCGTGATCTGGCCGGTAAAGAAGCGTCCGAAATGCTGCGCGGCCTCGACGATGGCGCGATAGCCGGCGATGTTGGCCATCGAGCTCAAAGCATCCATTTTCTGCGCGCGCGAGATGCGGGGCACGCTGTCCATGGCCATGACGGTGGCGCCGCTGTCGGTCAGCTGTTGGAGCAGCTCGGCATTCTGGCCCGGCCACAAAAAGCTGATCAGCGTCTGGTCCGGGCGCAATCCGGCCGCCTCGTCACCCTCCGGGGCGCGAACCTTGAGAATGATGTCGGCCTGTTGCCACAGGTCACCGGGGGCTGCGAGGACCTCGCAGCCGGCTTCCTTGTATGCCCCGTCAGAATAACTGGCATGTTCGCCGGCCCCGGATTCAACGGCGACGTCAAATCCAAGCTTGATGAGCTGAGCCGCCACGTTCGGCGTTGTCGCTACTCGACGCTCACCTGCGTGGGTTTCTCTTGGCACTCCGATTTTCATACTGCGCCTCCATTTGGACTGCGGCAGTGTAACGAACGCTTTATACATGCACAAAGGAAAAAGGCCTCTAAAAAGAGGCCTTTTTATAAGGACTTTCCGCAATGAGCGTTAATCCCTCGAACGCGGTCGTGGTCGCTGCTTCATACGGTCTCTGAGCTGCTGTCGTTGCTCCGGCGTCATACTCTTGTAGCGCTCTCTGAGCTGCTGGCGGCGATCTTTGTTCATCTGACGATAACGGCCATAGTTCTCGCGAATTCGGCGCTTCTCGTCCGGCGACAAATCCCGGAACACCTGCGCACGCTCACGAATCTGGTCGCGGCGATCATCTGGCAGTTCGCGCCAGTTACTAAAGCGCTTGCGCGCCTCTTTGCGCTCGCGCGGCGACATGCCTGACCAGCGTTCCGCACCTTTGGACAGCCGCAGCTGCCGCTCAGGCGTGAGGTCGCCCCAGTTGTCCTGCAGCTGGCCCAGCACTTCGCGCTGACCGTCGCTGAGACTGCCCCAGCTGACGCCGTTGTCCTGGGCGGCTGCGGTGCCAACCATCGGCAATACAATCAGCAATGCCATCAGGGCGATGATTGATTTAACTTTCATCTTCTTTCTCCGTCGATTCTTCACCGTCCGGTGCGGGATCGCTCCGCTCTTCGTTGTCGGCTATCGTCGTTTCGTCGAGGATCAGCCAATCTTCATCTGACTCTTCCCACATGCCGAGGTACTCCAGAAAATCCACCTCGGGCTCCTCTTTATCTGCGACCGCAGCAGCGCCCGCGGTGCACAGGGCCAGGCCACAGATCAGCGAGCGCATAGCGCGTTCAGCCAACATCGTTTTCCTGCTCCACGACGTCCAGCCAGCTGTAAAATTCCAGGTCTTCCAGCATCTCGATACTGTCCTCACCGAGTAATATTTCCATATCTGCAACGGCTGCCGGCAGCGGCTCGTCGATACCGGCCGGATTCTGCAGGATCATTACCGCAACCAGCGCCGCTGCCGCGACACCCGTCACCGGCATCCAGCGCGACCACTGTCGGGTCGGCTGCTGCATTTCAGCGAGTGCAGCATGCCGGGCGCGGTTGAGCTTGGATAATGTCGCCGCATCGAGCTGCTCGACGGTCTCGTCGAAACTCGCCTTTGCCTGCTTGCTGAACGCTTCATCGGTGCTTTTCATCGTTTTACCTCCCCGCCAATCACGTCGTCGGGCCTGTGTTCTTCGAGCTGGTCTCGCAAAGCATGTACCGCACGCGAATAATGTGTTTTGACGCTGCCCTGGCTGCAACCCATCGCCGTCGCCGTACCTCTAACGTCCAATCCTTCGAACGTTCGCAGCATGAACGCTTCACGCTGGCGCGCAGGCAAATTATGCACCGCAACCTCAAGGCTCTGCATGGCCTCTCGATTTTGCAGCTCCTCATCTGGCGCGCGGCCGGCGAGGTCAGGTGCCGCGGCAATGGCATCGTAGTCATTGTCGTCGCTGGCCTTACGACCGAAAAACGACATGACTCGATTGCGAACGACCTGCTTGCGATGCCAGTCGCGCACACCATTTTGCAGTATGCGATAGAACAGCGGCGTCCATTCTTCCTGGCTGCGCTCAGAATAATGGCGCGCCAGCTTGATCATGGCGTCCTGCACCAGGTCGAGTGCCTCATCGCGATCGCGTACGCCGATCTCGGCGATCCGCAGCGCGCGCCGTTCGACTTCAGCCAGAAAACGGTTGAGTTGCTGTTCTTTTTGCAGTTCTCTCGTCCCTGTTGCTGCGGTGCCGTTGCACGATACCGCAAATACTGCGCTGCCGACGTCCATTGCTCTTGACTCCGCCACGTGGTGATCTAACTTGTCTCCCGTGTTTAACGGGCGAGGCAGGGCCGCGGTTGACAAGGGCCGGGCGGCAACTTGCCATATTATGTAAAGTTCTCAGGATACTAGCGATTAACAACAGACCCATACTTAAAGTCGCCATTAACGTGCCCTTGTCACGTGAATTCGACTACCTGCCGCATCCGAACGGGCCATTAGCGGCCGCCGGTGCCCGACTCTGGGTGCCCTTTGGTCGGCGCCGCCAGGTCGGTGTGGTCCTGTCCCACGCCGAAACCTCCGATTTGCCGGACGGCAAGATCCGCGCCGCCGGTGAGACCATCGACGACGCCCCGTTGCTGTCAGCCGCCGATCTCAAGCTCATCCGCTTTACCAGTGCTTACTACCACCACCCTGTCGGCGAAGTAGTGGCGGCCGCATTGCCAACGCTGCTGCGCCAGGGTCGAGCGGTGCACCCGACGCTCGAAATGGTGGCAATCACCGAGGTCGGTGAAACAGCAGACATCGAATCACTGACAAAACGCGCACCCAGGCAGGCCGAGCTGCTCGAGTGTTTGCTGGACGCCGGCAGCGCCGGTTCGGAAGCCGAGCAGTTGACCGAGGAACTACCCCACTGGCGCCGCGCCGCAAAAGGGCTTTTTGAAAAAGGCTATATCACCCGGTTTGACGCGCGCGGCGCGGACTTCGATGAACGGCTTGCATCAACAGCCGTCGATGGCCCAACGCTGAATAAGGACCAGGAGCGCGCCCTGACGACCTTGCGCTCGAGCGATCAATTCGGCGCTTATCTTCTGAACGGCGTTACGGGCAGCGGCAAGACCGAGGTCTATCTCGCCCGGATGCAGGACGTTATTCAGCAAGGCAGGCAGGTGCTGGTGCTGGCACCGGAAATCGGACTGACCCCACAGCTCGTTGCACGATTACGCAATCGACTTGGCATCGATCCCGCCGTGCTGCACTCGGGGTTGTCGGACGGTGAGCGTCTCGCGGCCTGGCGCGCAGCGCGCTCCGGCGCGGCGCACCTGATCGTCGGCACGCGCTCGGCGATATTTACACCGATGAAAAACCTGGGGCTGATTATCGTTGACGAAGAACACGATCACTCCTTCAAACAGCAGGAAGGACTGCGCTACTCGGCGCGCGACCTCGCTATTGTGCGTGCGAAACAGCTCGACGTGCCAGTGTTGTTAGGCTCGGCCACGCCGACGCTCGAGATGCTGCAACATTGTCGCGATGGTCATTATCAACAACTGCATTTGCCGACGCGGGCGGGCAGCGCGAGTCCGCCAACGATGCGGCTCATTGATATCGTGCGCACGCCTGCGACTGACGGCATCAGCGAGCCGCTAGCCGAGGCCATGGGGCGTCATCTCGCGGCCGGCGGGCAGGCACTGATTTTTCTGAACCGGCGCGGCTTTGCGCCCACCCTTATCTGCAGCCAATGCGGACATATTGCCAACTGCGAGCGTTGTGATTCGCGGATGACGGTGCACGCGCGCAAGCAACAGCTGCGGTGCCATCATTGCGGCGCGTCGCGACACCTCAACTCGCAATGCGATGAATGCGGACAGGCGGTCAAACCGCTGGGCGAAGGTACTGAGCGGCTCGAAGACACGTTGCGCGCCCGCTTTCCGGATCGCGTCATCACTCGCGTTGATAGCGACAGCACGCAGCGCAAGGGTGCGATGGATGAGGTGCTTGGCCAGGCGAAAGAGGGCGACGCGGATATCCTGGTGGGCACGCAGATGCTGTCGAAAGGTCATCACTTCCCGAAACTGACGCTGGTGGGCGTCGTCAACGCCGACCAGGGTTTATTTGGCACCGACTTTCGCAGCGGCGAACGCCTGGCGCAGTCGATTGTGCAGGTCGCGGGACGAGCGGGCCGCGTCAAGCGCGCCGGCGAGGTGCTGATACAGACCGCGTTTGCCGAGCACGATTTCTGGAAAACGCTGATCGGCGGTGGGTATGAGCGAGTATCAACCGAGGCCCTGGCCGAGCGTGAAATCACTCGCTGGCCTCCGTTTACTCGCCTGGCGCTGATTCGCGCGGCGGCGCATCAGCACAGTGACGCGCTCGAGTTCCTCGAATTCGCAGCGGGCTCCATCGCCGCCGCGGCCGATGATTCGCTGCGCGTCTTGGGCCCTGTCGATGCGCCGATGGCACGCAAAGCCGGTCGCTATCGGGCGCAGCTGCTGCTGCAGAGTAGCGACCGTCAGGCACTGCACAAATTGCTTGCCCGGCTGCGTCCGGAGCTTGAGCAGCACCAGAGTGCCCGGAAGGTCCGCTGGTCCATCGACGTCGACCCTATCGAGCTGTTCTGACACCCTATATGCAGTCTACATCCGACCACAGTTCCGGTTAGAATTGCGGCCTTCATTTCCTGGCCCCGCACCTATGAAATACATCGTCGCGCAACTTCTGGACAACGCCATCGCTGACCGGCCGGACTTGGTCGAGGCAATGGCGGATCTGGCGGCGGCGTCAACCGTTGAGCGCACGCGCGACGCAACCCACGGCGACTTTGCCAGCAATATCGCAATGCGGCTCGCAAAGCCGTTGAGAAAGAGCCCGCGCGATATCGCCGCAGGTTTGGTCGACGCGCTGACGAGCAGCGATCAGGTAGAGAAGGTCGAGATTGCCGGGCCCGGCTTCATCAATTTTTACCTCAGCCCGTCGGCATTTCACGCCGAGCTGCGGACGATACTGGAAGCGGGCCAGAGCTACGGTATGCAGCCGAAAAAAGAGCACCCGAAAATCCTGCTCGAATTCGTTTCCGCGAACCCGACCGGGCCACTGCACGTCGGGCATGGCCGCCTCGGCTCGTACGGGGCGACGGTTGGCAACCTGCTGGAAGCCGCCGGCTATCCGGTGCACCGCGAGTACTACGTTAACGACGCCGGCCGGCAGATGGACATTTTGGGCCTGAGCGTCTGGCTGCGCCTGCTCGAGCAGGACGACATTGAAATTCCGTTTCCCTCGGACGGATACCGTGGCGCTTACATCCGCGATATTGCGGCGGCGATCAATACGGACGGCGTGAACGCTGTTACAGCGGCCGCGGTGCTCGAAGGGCTGCCGACCGATGCGCCGGAAGGCGATAAGGAATCGTACGTTGAGGCACTCATCGAGCGGTCCAAAGCGCTGCTTGGCGATGCCGGGTTCGATCACATACGCCAGCAGTCGCTGGATTCCATTCGCGACGATATTGAAGAAGATCTTGCCGAATTCGGCGTCACGTTTGATCGCTGGTACTCGGAACAGAGCCTCACGCGCGGCAATGCGATCGATCATGCGCTGGCCGTGCTCGAGGAGCGTGGCAGGCTGT
This sequence comes from uncultured Woeseiaceae bacterium, assembly GCA_964615665.1. Lineage (GTDB taxonomy): Bacteria > Pseudomonadota > Gammaproteobacteria > Steroidobacterales > Woeseiaceae > UBA1847. The sequence continues at coordinate 26,746 of CAZTQL010000006.1, forward strand.
ACGTCAAGGATGGTGCCACCTGGTTTCGGGCGACGGACTTCGGCGACGAAAAAGACCGGGTCGTCATTCGGGAAAACGGTGTTAAGACGTACTTTGCATCAGACATTGCCTACCATTTTGAGAAGCGTGAGCGCGGTTTCGATCACCTGATCGATATTCTTGGTGCCGATCATCACGGCTATGTCCCGAGAGTGCGCGCCGGCCTCGAGGCAATGGGCTACAAGGGTGACAGCCTGGAAGTCGAACTCATGCAGTTCGTCACCCTGTATCGCAGCGGCAAGAAGATGCAAATGTCGACGCGTTCGGGCGAGTTCGACACGCTACGCCAGTTGCGTGCCGAGGTCGGGAATGATGCCGCACGTTTTTATTACGTGTCGCGATCGCACGACCAGCACCTGGACTTTGATCTCGATATCGCCAAGGCACAGTCGAACGACAATCCGGTGTATTACATTCAGTACGCGCATGCACGTGTGGCAAGCGTGTTCCGGCAGCTCGGTGAAAAGTCGCTGGCGTGGGATGAGGCTAATGGTGCGAAGCAAATGGGCTCGCTGGTCGAGCCGCAGGAGAAAGCACTGATGACGTCGCTCAGTCGCTACCCGGAAGTGGTCGAATTGTCAGCGAACAACCGCGCGCCGCAGCACCTCGTGCACTACCTCAGAGACCTGGCCAACGACTTTCATACGTATTACAACGCGCACGCATTCATCGTCGACGATGCAAATCTTAGAGATGCCAGACTGCTCCTGATTCAAGCGACGCGTGTCGTCATCGCCAACGGTCTCGGAATTCTGGGCGTATCAGCGCCGGAAACGATGTAGTGGCGAAGCGCAGGAAACGTCGTTCCAGCCCCTCAAAGCAGTCGGGTTACCCGCCTGTCGTCTGGATGCTGTTCGGTCTGGCGATCGGACTTTCAGTCGCGTTTGCCGTCTATATAAATGCTCGGGAACCGGCGCCGGTCGCGAACAAAAGTGCGCTGCAACCTGCGAGCATGCAGGCAGCAATCGATGACAACGGCGAAACCACGCCGGTGCCTGAACCCGTTCCGGCTCGCAAGGACAAGCGCTTCACATTTTACGACATATTGCCTAACGTCGAGATACTGACCGGCGACAGCGCAGCGCAAGCACCCGCGGACAGCACGCCGAAGGCGGTAGAAGAGCCCGGCGTGTATGTATTGCAGGCCGGGTCTTTTTCGACGAACGCGGATGCGGATCGACGACGTGCCGAGTTGGGCCTGCAGGGCATCGAATCTCACATCCAGCGGGTCAAGGTGAATGATCGTGACTACCACCGTGTTTACATCGGGCCGACTGACGATCTCGACGAACTGAACATGCTGCGCAGCCGGCTGCGGGCCGCGCAGATCGATGTCTTGCGTATTCGTGTCAGTGACTAGTGCTGTCCGATTATTAGTTCTTGCGCTGCTGTTGCAGCTGGCCGCCTGTGCGGCCGGGCCTGAGTTGCCTGCGCCGCCGGAACCGGCAACCGTCGAAGTCACGCCTGCGCCGAAACCAACGCCGCCACCGGGCCCGGACAAGTCCATGATGCGCCTCAGCATTGCGGCCGTTGGCGACATGATGATCGGCACGGATTATCCGCAGAATCACCTGCCGGATGACGATGGCATCGGTTTTCTTAGCAGTGTTGCACCCTACCTGTCGGCGGCCGACGTGACGTTCGGCAACCTCGAGGGCGTACTCATGGACGGCGGCGAACCTGGCAAGAAGTGCAGTAATCCGAAAGCCTGTTATCTCTTTCGCTCGCCGACACGTTACGCGCAGCATTATCGTGCTGGCGGTTTTGACGTGTTGAGCCTCGCCAACAACCATGCGCGCGACTTTGGTGAGGAGGGGCGCACGAGCAGCATGGACGCGATTGCCAGCGCGGGCATGTATCACTCCGGTCGTGTCGATGATTTCGCCAGTTTTGAAGTCAACGATTTGCGCGTCGCGGTGCTTGCCTATGCGGTCACCAAGAACTCCAACATGCTGCTGGACTATGAGCTCGCGTTCGCCACCATTGCAGCGTATGCCGAGACGCATGATGTCGTCCTGGTGTCATTTCACGGTGGTGCCGAAGGCGCCGACGTTATACATGTTCCGTTTGCGGAAGAGGAGTATTACGGAGAGCCGCGCGGGGACATCGTCTGGTTCGCGCGTGGCGCGGTGGACGCCGGCGCTGATCTCGTAATTGGCCACGGGCCGCACGTGGTGCGAGGCATGGAGCGCTACAAGGATCGCCTGATCGCTTACAGCCTCGGCAACTTCGCCACCTATTACGGTATTAGCGTGGCCGGCATCAAGGGCATTGCGCCAATCCTCACAACAACCGTCGACGGCGACGGGGCCTTTATCGAAGCCGATATCGTTTCCACAATTCAACTGCGCCCGGCCGGCCCTAGCGTCGACGCGAGGAACAGGGCCCTGGACCTGATGCGTGGTCTTAGTATCGAGGACTTCGGTGAGCCGGGCCTTGAGTTTCTGCCTGACGGGCGAGTCGTGCCGAAGCCTCGCCCTGCTGTCGAGCCCCATGTGCTTGCCGCCGAAGACCTACAGTAAACCTGCCAACCGTCAAAACAAGGAGTACCTATCATGCCGAGTTACAAACTGACCTATTTTAATTTCGACGGTGGCCGCGGCGAGCCAATCCGGATTGCACTGCACGCGGCGGGCATTGACTTTGAAGATGAACGGCTGTCATTCGAGCAGTTCAGCGAAATGCGGCACGGGACGCCATTCAACGCGCTGCCCGTGCTGAGTGTGGACGATGCCGACGTCACTCAGACCAACTCCTTGCTCAGGTATGTTGGCAGGATGGCCGACCTCTATCCGACGGATAATTTGCAGGCGCTTTACTGCGACGAAGTGATGAGCGTTTTCGAAGACATCAACCATCAGGTCGGACAGACCCTCTTCCTTCAGGGAGAAGAACTTCGGCTGGCGCGTGAAAAACTTGCGGATGGATGGTTGACGGTCTATCTGGGAGGCTTGGACAAACTGTTGGCACGCGGCGGCGGAGAGTACTTCGCGGATAATCAACTATCCGTTGCCGACCTCAAGGCGTTCGTCCAGGTGCGATCGTTACGATCCGGGATTCTCGACCATATACCGACGGACCTCGTCGATCGGCTGGCGCCGGCCCTGGTTAAACATCAAGGCCGTATCGAAGCTGACGCTCGCGTGGTCGCCTACTACGCGAGCCGGCCGTAGCCACCGCATGAAATCGGAACCTTGCAACGTCGAAAATTAATTGTCAGTGGCAACCGACTTGAAATTGACACCGAGCGAGCGCAACTTCCGGTAAAGGTGTGTCCTCTCCATGCCGACGCGTTTGGCCAGCTGCCCGACCTTGCCGTCGCAGAGCGCCAGCTGCTGTTGCAGGTAGGCGCGCTCGAACTGTTCGCGGGCTTCGCGCAACGGCAACGACAGCAGGTCCTGCTTTACTAACGGCTCATCGACCGGGGCCGCTGCACTAATCTCCGCCTCAACCTCCGGAAGTTCGATATCAGCGTCGCTATCGACCAGCAACAGCCGTCGCACCAGGTTCTTCAGCTCCCGGACATTATCCGGCCACGGATAATTTCGCAGGCGATTCTGTGCCGCAACGCTGAAGCGCCGGAAGGTCAGTCCTTCCGCGTCAACCAGCTTGTCGACGTAGTAGGCCAATAGCTCGGGTACATCCTCTGCATACTCGCGCAACGGCGGCACTCTGAGCGTCAGCTCGCTGAGGTTCGCGATGAGATCTCGACGCAGCGCTTGCGCCTCGATCTTCGCCTCATAATCCACATCAACGGTCGCGACAATTCGTGCGTCCAGCTTGATGGGCGACGAACCGCCAACGCGCGTGAAGTGGCCATCATCGAGTACGCCGACAAGCAGCTTCTGCGCCGTATCGTTGAGGTCGGCAACGTCATCAATCAGCAACGTTCCACCAGACGCACGCTCGAACACTCCGGCCACTGCCTCCTCACCACGTTCTTTACCGAGTAACTGCTCCTCCACATCGGCTTGCGTCACGGTCGCGGCCGTCAGGCGCGTTAGTGGCCCGTCGGCACGGCGGCTGAGCGCGTGCATGTAACGCGCGAAGGCACTTCGACCGGTTCCCGGCTCACCGCTAACCAACACGGAACCGTCATGCCGTGCGTATTGCTGCACGCGCTCACGTAAGCCGCGCATCAACTCACTGCGGCCTGCTGGTGCGAGCAGCGAGGGCAACAGGTTGCGCGCCGCTTTCGCCTGTTTGCCAGCCGAATCCAGTGCCGCTTCGACCGTGCGCAGCAGCTTCGCGATGGACAATGGTTTCTCAACGAAGTCGAAAGCACCAAGTCGCGTTGCCTTCACGGCCGTATCGACGGTACCGTGCCCGGACATGATGACCACCGGGCAGTTCAGGTCACCGTTCTCGGACCATTCACGCAATAATGTTATGCCATCGGTATCCGGCATCCAGATGTCGAGCAGAATGAGATCAAACTTGCCGCTCTCGCGCGCATTTCGTGCCTCAGCCGCGTCAGCAGCGGCCGTTACGCCGTAGCCTTCGTCCGTAAGAATGTCCTTTATCAGTAAGCGAATGTCCGATTCATCATCGACCACCAGCACATGCGGATTGCTCATACGTGTTCCCTCCTTTTCTCAGCGCGTCCCGTCGCTTTCGCAATAACCTGTTCTCGCGCAGCCTCGTTAATCGGCAGCCGAATGCTGATCATTGCGCCACCTTCGCTGCGATTGCTGGCCCGAATCGAACCAACGTGTTCTTCAATCAGCTTCTTCACGATCGCAAGACCCAGACCTGTGCCTTTCGGCTTGGTCGTAACATACGGATCGAATATCTGGCTTACCGTATCCAATTGGAACCCATGACCATTGTCCTCGACCTTGATCTGGATGACCTCGACTTCATCAATTTCCGCAGCGCTCACGTGCACATCAATGCGTCCGTCATTACTGCCCTCGAGCGCTTCCATCGCGTTACGAATCAGGTTGTGAAGTATCTGTCGCATGCGCCCCATATCGGCCTCGATCAGCGGCATGCTCGGATCCGACACGAGCACAATTTCGACGCCACTTTTTTGTGCCCGGTACAAATCAACAACTTCGTGCACGAGCTTGTCGAGATCGAACAAATTCATATCCATGTCCGGAGCGCGGGCGTAATCACTGAACGCGTTGACCATTTCCTTCATGGCCTCCACCTGCTGCACGATGGTGTGCGTTGCACGGTCCAGCACCTGCGCATCTTCCTCTGGCAACGTGTGCAGGTATTTGCGGCGCATGCGCTCCGCCGACAGCTGTATCGGCGTGAGCGGATTCTTGATTTCATGAGCGAGCCGGCGAGCCACCTCACCCCAGGCCGCATCGCGCTGCGCCTGCAGCAGCGCCGTAATGTCGTCGAATACGATCACGTAGCCCGCCGCGCGATCTTCATCGCCGGGCAACGTCGTACACGCACAGCTCAAGACACGCCGGCCGACTTCCCCGCGCAATACAATTTGTTCGCGCCATTCTGTTTCACCGGCATCGAGATGCATGCACGCTACGTCCACAAACTGTCCCAGCAGCGCATTCTCTTTGGCAACGTCTTGCAGCGATTCGCCGGAACGGGCGCCAAGGTCCACGCCAAGGATTGAGCTCGACGCCTGGTTCGCGGTACGTATGCTCAAGTCGGACTCCAGCGCCAGCACTCCGGTGGACAACCGCGCAAGAATAACTTCGAGATTGGTACGTTCCGCCTCGACCAGTGCCTGGCTGAGGCTTGCCTCACGACGCGCCGCCGCCAGGCGTTGGGTCATGTCATTAAATGAGCTGATCAGGAAACCGATTTCGTCACGACTGGGGGTTGGCAGGCGCGTGTCGAAGTTTCCCATTGCGACAGCGCGCGTACCCGCGACGAGATCCTGAATCGGCGCGACGAGGCGTTTCGACAACACGAAGGCACCGTAGATGGCCGTCAGCAAACTGAGCAACAGCACAAACGCCAGCGTCAATGACAACAGCGCTTTTAAATCCTCACGGAAAAAAACCAGCTCCTGGTATTCCTGATACGACCGCTCGACGCTGTTGATCATGCGGCCCAGCCGCTCGGCCACCGGGTAAATCGCTTTTACAACGCGTGCCTGTTGGCTCGGATTACCGCGCGCCGTGAACACGACGGCGGTTCGGACTTCAACGTTGCCGTTTTCGAGGGATTCCAGGCTGACAAATGGCCGGTCCTGCTGCATCTGCAGTACGACCTCCTCGGACAGCGGTTTGGGAAGAGTGGTCATCTCGGAATCGGAGCTCGTCGCCAGCACGGTATTGTTCTGGCCGTATAACGTCATCTCACTGGCGCCGCTCTCGCGCCGCAATACGCTCAATTCGAAAACGATCTGCCGATCGGTGACCAGCGCGAGTCTTTGCGCGGCCCGCTGCGTCGCAAAAAGGTCCTGACGTTTGTGATTTTCCAGCGCCGCACGGCTTAACGTCAGCGCGTTCTCCAGCCCCTCTTCCACCTGTACGTTAAACCAGCTGTCGATACCGCGGTTGATGAACTGCATGGAAAAGTAGAACACGACCAGCAACGGCAGAACGGCGAGGCCAACGAACATACCGACCATCCGCGCTTTGAGCTTCGCACCCGGTACGTCACCACGATAGTCGCGCAGTAACCGAGTGAGGTTACCGACCAGCAATGCAAGCAACAGAATTCCGCCGGCAATATTGATCGCGAGAATGACGTCCTGCAGGCGATCGAAATCATCCGATTTCTGCACTGTTTGCGTGAGCAGAAACAGCGCGCTGAGCGCTAGCGCGACACCGGCGGTCGCGATGAGAACGTAGACGGCGCGTTTTATCGCTCGAGCGGCCATTCAAGCCATTCGCTTTGTAACTGCCACTCACCGCGCCAGAAGAACAGCAGGCGCAACGTCGCCGGATACTGTTCCGTGTTGAGCATGGCGCGCAAACGGACCCGGTAGAGTTTGCCTGGTACCAACAAAGCATCATCAATGACGGGCAATCCCTGAACGCGCCCGAGGCTGTTCAGTGCGGAGTAAAGTGTTGCGAAGGAATCCTGATCGCCGCTGTTCAGGCTTCTGACGATGTAGCGCTGCGTCAATGGCCGATACTCGAGCTCATATCGGACGGCAAGTTCTGCCTGCACATCGTCCGGATACCAGCGACGTTGTCGTATTACCTGCAACTGCAGCTCGATGGTTAGCGTAACGCCACTCTCGAGCGCCGCAAGCGCCTCGCTGCTAAGGACGAGCTGCAGACGCGCGTCCAATGTGTAAACGCCATCGATTGGATCTGTCGTTGCCGAGCGGACCTCGAAGTAGCCTTCACGAGGGATGTCTTCCTGTGCAAAAACGGCACCCAACGCCAGGACGAGCAGGCCCGCCAGCAAGGCGTGAACCGTATTCATCGGGCGTTGATTGGGGGGCCGTGTTGACATGGTGTTTTCAGGAAACCTTCTTTTCGAGGCAGGCATAATAGAAACCGTCGAGCTGCGCGGTTCCCGGCAGGACCTGGTATCCGCATGCCTTCCTGCGCATTAGATCGCGGATGTTGTTATTTGGCAACACGTCAATTTCCTGCGCATCGCCGTGGCTCAGCAAAAAGTCCTGCACGACGTCGTCGTTTTCCGCGGCGAGCGTCGAGCAAGTCACGTACAGCAGGCGACCGCCTGGTGACAGCAAGGGCCAGAGCGACTGCAGCAATACTCGCTGCAGGCCGGACAGACCCTCAATATCACTGGCGCGCCGCAGTAATTTGATGTCCGGATGCCGGCGAATGACGCCGGTCGCCGAACACGGTGCGTCTAGCAGGATACCGTCGAAGGGCCTTTCATCCCACCATTCCTCTGGTTTCGATGCATCGGCGGCCACAATAGTTGCATTTCGATCCAGGCGAAGCAGGTTATCGGCAATGGCGATCACGCGCGCCGGGTCATTGTCCAGCGCCGTCAGTTGTAGCGCATCGCCGCCCAGCTCGAGCAAGTGCCCGCTTTTGCCGCCCGGTGCCGCGCAAGCATCGAGAATCCGGTTTTTGCAGCCCCCGGCCAGGAGCCAGTGCGCGGCCAGCTGCGCCGCGCCGTCCTGCACGGAAACCTCGCCGGCTGCGAAACCTGGCAAGTCTTCGACCGAACGGGGCTCGGCAAGGCACAAGGCACCGGGTATAGGGTCAAAGACTGCGGCTTCGATATCGAGCTCCGCCAGCCGCTGAGCGTATTCCGCCGCCGTGCTCACTGCTTTATTAACGCGCAACCACATCGGCGCACGCTCGTTGTTGGCGGACAGCACGGCTTCCCAGTCGTTTGGCCAGTCCTGCCGAATTCGCTCAATCAGCCACGGTGGGTGATTCCATCGCTGCGCGTCGTTCCCGGGCTCGCTCGCCGCGAGGCTGTCACGTTGAAACCGACGCAGGCACGCGTTCACCAGACCGGCCAGTTTTGGCCGCCGCAGCTGCCTGACCGCTTCAACCGTCTGAGAGACCGCCGCATGATCGGGGATGCGCGTATCGGTGAGCTGCAACAGGCCAATCGCCAATAGCGAGTTGATGACGCTGTCGCGTCGCTTGAGGGGCCGTTGCAGCAGCGCGCTTACCCAGCCCTGCAGCTGCCAGTGATGCCGCAAGGCACCGTAACAAAGCATGCGCAGCAACGACCGGTCATCGGGTGCTACGCGGGCTTCATTATCGGCGATCACCGCATCCAGAGACTTGCCATGCATGACGACAGCGTCAAGGACCTCTGCGGCAACGGCTCTCGCTTTAGCCCCGGCGTTTGCCATGGTCAGGCCTGACTCAGCACTCGACCATTGAGGTCGAGTTGCTGCACAAATTCTCTAGCTGGCGCTCGCCGCTTTCCCGGCAGTTGCAGTTCCTCGAGTCGCAGCCCGCCCTCACCGCAAGCAACGATGACGCCATCGCTGCCACTTTCAATAACCGTACCCGGCGCGCCACGCGCATCCGTAACGGCACTACCCCGCCAACATTTGACGCGTATCGAGCTACCGGTGCTCGTCGCCGCATCATCGGCGACAAAAAAGAAGGCGCCCGGGACCGGATCGTAAGCGCGCACGTGGCGAGCCAGTGTGTCGGCATCCTTCGACCAATCAAGCTGCGCGTCCCGCTTGTTGATCTTGCCGGCATAGCTGGCCTCGGCGTCGTCCTGCTCCACCGCCGAAAACGTCCCGCTCAAAATGTCATCGAGCTTCTCAACCAGAAACTCGCCGCCGAGTACTGCCAGCCGATCGTGCAAATCCCCGGCCGTTTCGTCGTCGCCGATGTCGATTGCCGCTGCGGCAAACACGGGGCCGCAGTCGAGTCCGGCCGTCATGGCCATCAGGCTGACGCCAGTCTGCCGATCACCGGCCAGAATGGCTGCCTGTATCGGCGCTGCACCGCGCCACCGCGGCAACAAGGATGCATGCACGTTCAAACAGCCGGACGTCGGGATATCGAGGACGTTTTGCGGCAGCAAGAGACCATAGGCCGCAACGATCAGGAGGTCTGGCTCAAGCGCGGCGAGCACGTCGGCAGCCGTTTGCTCGCGCAAGGTTACCGGCTGCATGACCGGAATCTCATGTTGCTCCGCGAACCGCTTGACCGGGCTCGCCGTCATGCGTTTGCCACGTCCGGCTGGCCGATCCGGCTGCGTCAGCACAGCCGCCGGGGCAATGCCGTTCGCAACCAGGGCCGACAACGACGCTCGCGCGAACTCAGGTGTGCCCGCGAATATTACTCTTGGGTTTTTCATGGCCGGGTTGTTGCTCGGAAACCTCGGAACGGCCGCTTAAGCGACAACGGCGCTCGACTGCTGACGCCGCTCTTTCATCAGCTTCTTGCGAATGCGCTGACGCTTCGATTCCGACAGATAGTCAACGAACAGTTTGCCGTCAAGATGATCGATCTCGTGCTGGATGCAGACCGCCAGCAGATCTTCGACCTCCATTTCCTGAGCATCGCCGTTACGGTCCAGATAACGCAGCCGGATATGCTCAGCCCGCTCTACCTCTTCGTAATAACCCGGCACCGACAGGCAGCCCTCTTCGCTGACGATGACGCCGTCCTTTTCTAGAATTTCCGGATTGATGAGGGCGTACGGTTGCGACTGATCGGGCGAGATATCCGCGATCAGGAGGCGCCTGTGAACGTCGACCTGCGTTGCGGCCAGGCCGATGCCCGGCGCCGCGTACATGGTCTCGAACATGTCTGCGATGAGCGCGCGCAAGTCATCGTCGACAGCCGCTACCGGCGTCGCTTTTGTCCTGAGCCGCGGGTCAGGAAACTCGAGTATCTTCAGTTTTGCCATAATTTCTTCCAACCTTGATGGTTGGCCATGCCTGCAAAATCAAGGTTTCGAAACATAATAAAAGCACGCACATTTCGCGTGGCTTCCTACAAAAACGACCTAAATGTTTGACTTTATTGAATAAGATGTCAGACAATGCCGCCAGAAAAGCACCCTTCCGCACCGCGGTCGGGGCTGGAAATGTGACGTGATTAGCAGCCTCGGCCCGACCGGAAAGACATAGTATAGCAATGCCTTGAAAGCTGAAGGCTTAACCACTTTGTATGGAGCGCCCGCGAATTATGTCTCTCAGCAAGATTTGCCCGAAATACAGCCTTCGGCTGACTGTCGCCACACTGGCCGTTGCGGTCGCCGGGTGCTCCAGCAGCCCGTCCTCCTCCGATGACTCCTATGACTCAGCAGGGGCCATGACGGGTTCCTCGGTCGCCTCGTCGCCGCGGCAGATGCAAGGCGCCGCAGCTCAGACGAAGTACCAACCAACGCTCGAACGAGTTTCCGGGCCGGTACCACTGGCGTCAGGCGCTCCAGACGAATATGTCGTAAAAGTCGGCGACACCCTGTGGGACATTGCGGGCACCTTCCTCAAGGACCCGTGGTTCTGGCCGGAGATCTGGTACGTCAACCCCGACATCGAAAACCCACACCTTATATACCCTGGTGACGTACTCGGCCTCGTCTACATAGACGGCCAGCCGCGTATCACTAACCTGCGCTCCTCTACGTTCCGCATGTCGCCTCAGGCGCGCGTGACGCCGCTTGGTGATGCCATTACCAGCATTCCTTATGACGCCGTTGCCTCGTTCTTGAGCTCCGGCCTTGTACTCGAAAAGGGCGAAGCAGATACGCTTCCCTATTTGCTGGAGACGCGCGGCGAGCACCTGATTGCAGCAGCGGGCAACGAAATCTATGTCCGAGGCCTGCCGCAGGATGGCGCGGGCACGCGCTTCAATATCGTTCACGTTGGCGATGAGCTACGCGATCCCGACGATAACCGGCTGATCGGCTATCAGGGCCACCTGATCGGTGAAGGTTACCTGCGCCGTTCCGGCGACCCTGCCACCGTTGCGCTTACGGATACCATGCAAGAAGCGATTCCTGGCGACAAACTGATTCCGGCGACGGTTGAAACGGCGCTCAACTTTTTCCCGCAGGCACCGGCCAGCCAGATTGAGGGTCGCATTATTTCGGTTGTTGGCGGCGTTACGCAGATTGGTCAGTACATGGTGGTTGTTATAAACCGCGGCACCAGCAACGGTCTGTCCGTCGGCGATGTCCTCAGCATTTATCAGGCTGGCGATAAAGTTAAAGATCGTTTCGCCGGCGGCAAGGTCAAGCTGCCTGATGAGAAAGCCGGCACCATCATGGTTTTCAAGTCATACGATCGAATCAGCTATGGCCTGGTGATGGAAGCGACAGACGCCATTCACATTCTGGATGCAGTGCGCAATCCCTCCTGATTTTCAGATAAATGATTAAGAAGCGGCGCCTTGATGGCGCCGTTTTTTTGTCTTATCGCTGCGATTAGAGTCGTTATGCGGCGCGAGCCGCCGTGTCTTTGTCGGTAGAATTGAACGATCACCGGCTCCTGGATTACTTGATGAAGCAACACAGTCGCGACTGGCTGATTCTCGCGCATGCTCACGTGCGCGCGCCGGAGCTTGAAGGCCTGCTGCAGCGGTTTGGCAGCGTGGACTCAATTACGCAGCAGAAGCTCGCCGATCTAAAAGCGACCGGGCTTGCAGAAGAAAAATGTGTGGCGATCGTGTCCCCGGACGAAGCGCGCATCGATGCGGCAGGCGAGTGGCTCGAGCACAAAGCTCACCAGCTCGTGGCGTTCGGCGAGGATAGCTACCCGGAGATGCTCACCCAGATTTCCGGAGCGCCGCTCCTGCTCTACGTCAACGGCGACGTCGACGCGTTGCATCTTCCATCCCTTGCCATCATCGGTAGCCGTAACCCAACTCGCGGTGGCGCGCAGAATGCCGTCGACTTTTCCAGGCACCTGGCGAAACGCGGGTTTGCGATTGTCAGCGGCCTGGCGCAGGGCATCGATACTGCAGCACATCGCGGTGCGCTCCAGGTTAAGGGTCGTACTGTCGCGCTGCTGGGCCACGGCATCGACCGCGTCTATCCAGCGGCGAATCGCGATCTTGCTCACGAGATTTCAACAAGCGGCGCGCTGGTGAGTGAATACCCGCTGGGCGCGCGGCCCGAGCGCTGGCATTTCCCGGAACGCAATCGGCTTATCAGCGGCTTGAGTCTTGGCACTCTGGTTGTCGAGGCGGCCCGGCGCAGCGGGTCGCTGATTACCGCGCGACTCGCAGCGGACCAGGGGCGCGAGGTGTTTGCGCTGCCCGGCTCGATCCATAGTCCGTTGGCACGCGGTTGTCATGCGCTGATCAGGCAAGGGGCAAAACTTGTTGAAACTGCAGATGACATAATCATCGAGCTTGCGCCGCTTGCCGGACACCTGCTGGACAGCGCCGCGCCGGCGGACGAGCAGGAATCACCCGTGTTTCCGGCCGACGATGACTACAAGGACCTGCTTGCTGTCCTGAGTCATGACCCCGCCACCATCGACGACCTGGCACAGCAGTCCTCATTGACGATCGAGCAGCTTTCCTCCATGCTCCTGATTCTGGAGCTCCATGGAGAAGTGGAGTCATTGTCCGGTGGTCGCTACGCCCTATCAGGTTGAGCCTTTTTCAAAAGACAGCGCAAGGAGCCGCTCCAGGCATGAAAGAAAATGTACTCGATGTGCTCATGTATCTGTTTGAAACTTACGTCGACACAGAAGAAGAGCCCGAACCTGACCAGAGCGAACTTCGCATGGAATTGTCGCGCGCCGGATTCGGAGACAACGAGATCGAGCGCGCGTTGCTTTGGCTCGACGCACTAACCGACCAGCAGCAAAGCCTCGACTACGGCAATCAAACGGCGCACGGTACGCGCATCTTCAATGACTTCGAACATGAACGCCTCGATGCTTCCTGTCGCGGCTACATTACGTATCTTGAACAAACTTCTATCTTGTCGCCGCCGCAGCGCGAGCTGCTTATCGACCGCTTGCTGGCGCTGGAAACGACGGATATAGACGTAGAACAAATCAAGTGGGTCGTACTGATGGTGCTGTTCAGCCAGCCCGGACAAGAGCTCGCTTATGCGCGCATGGAAGACCTCGTATTTGAGGAAGGTTCGGGGTCCATACACTAGTCGGGGAACAGCGATTCCTTGACACACAGCTTACAAGCATGTATTTCAACCGCGGCAAAGACCGCGGTTTTGCTTTACTGGGATACTGTTACACACGATGTCAAAGAATCTCGTCATTGTTGAGTCGCCTGCCAAGGCGAGCACCATCAGCAAGTACCTTGGCAAGGATTTCGAAGTCATGGCCTCTTACGGCCATGTGCGTGACCTTGTGCCCAAAGAAGGTGCCGTCGACACCGCGAATAACTTCGCGATGAAGTACCAGGTCATCGAGCGCAATGAGAAACACGTCAAGTCGATCATCCGCGCATTGAAAAAAGCCGACGCCCTGTACCTCGCCACTGACCCGGATCGCGAAGGTGAGGCGATATCCTGGCACCTGATCGAGTTGCTGAAAGAAAAGAAGGTGCTTGGTTCGAAGGCGGTACATCGTGTCGTTTTTCACGAGATCACCAAACAGGCGGTGCGGGACGCCGTCGCGCACCCGCGCGAGTTGTCGGGCGACCTGGTCGGTGCTCAACAAGCGCGCCGCGCGCTGGATTATCTCGTCGGTTTCAATCTGTCGCCGCTGCTCTGGAAGAAGGTACAGCGGGGCCTGTCGGCCGGCCGAGTTCAGAGCCCCGCCTTACGCATGATCGTTGAGCGCGAGCTTGAGATCGAGGCATTCACGGCGCGCGAATACTGGTCCATCGAGGCGGACGTCAGCAAGAACGAACAACCGTTCGCCACGCGCCTGGTGAGCTACAACGGCGAGAAAGTCGAACAGTTCAGCTTCACTGACGAGGCAGCGGCTCGCGAAGTCGAGCAAACGATCCTCAATGCCGCCAATGGTCAGCTCAACGTATTCAGCGTTAGCAAGAAACAGCGCCGCCGCAACCCGGCAGCACCGTTCACGACCTCGACGCTACAACAGGAAGCGTCGCGCAAGCTGGGTTTTAATACGCAGCGTACGATGCGCGTTGCACAGAAGCTCTACGAGGGCATCGAGATACCCGGCGAAGGCAGTGTCGGCCTGATCTCGTACATGCGCACCGACTCGGTGACACTGGCCAACGTGGCGGTAGCCGAAATTCGTGATCTGATCAGCGAACGTTACGGAGCGCAGAATGTTCCGGAGGCGCCGCGTCAGTTCAAGAACAAGTCGAAGAACGCACAGGAAGCGCACGAAGCCATTCGGCCGACGTCGGTGGCCTACGTGCCGGAAGACATCAAAGGCTCGCTGGATCAGGATCAGCTGAAGCTCTACTCCCTGATCTGGAAGCGCACCATGGCCTGTCAGATGGTGCCAGCTGTGTTCGACACGGTTGCCATCGACATGGCTGCTGGCGATAAGGAAAAGGGCCACACCATGCGCGCCAACGGCTCGGTGTTGGTGGAACCCGGCTTCATGGCCGTTTACCAGGAAGGCAAAGACGATAGCCAGGACGACGACGGCGACCGGTTGCTGCCGGAAATAGCGGAAGGTGATGCGATCAAGCTCGACCTGCTGCGCCCCGAGCAACATTTTACCGAGCCGCCCCCCCGGTTCACTGAGGCCAGTCTGGTAAAGACGCTGGAAGAATATGGCATTGGCCGGCCGTCAACTTACGCGAACATCATCGCAACGCTGAAGAATCGCGAATACGTTGAAATGGACGGCAAACGCTTTCTCCCGACCGACATTGGCCGCATCGTAATCGGCTTTCTTACGGAGCATTTCGAGAAGTACGTCGACTACGACTTTACGGCAAGACTTGAAGACGATCTCGACGCCGTGTCACTGGGCGAAAAAGACTGGGTACCGTTGCTCGAAAATTTCTGGGGTCCGTTCCACAAACTGTGTGAAGAGAAAGAAACCTCCGTCACTCGTGAGCAGGTTGCGCAAGCGCGTGAGCTTGGTGCCGATCCGAAGAGCGGCAAACCGGTGACAGTGCGCATGGGCCGCTACGGGCCTTTCGTACAGATCGGCACGAAGGACGATGAGGAAAAGCCGCGCTTCGCCGGTTTGCGACCCGGCCAGAAGATGAACGAGATTGACCTCGCAACGGCAATGGAACTGTTCAAGCTGCCGCGCAAACTCGGCGAGACGCCGGATGGCCTGGCGGTATCAGCCAGTGTCGGTCGCTTCGGCCCGTATGTCCGTTACGGGGATAAATACGTTTCCACCAAGGATGACGATCCGTACACGATCGAGCTGCCGCGTGCGCTTGAACTCATAGAGCTAAAGAAAATCGAGGATGCCAACCGCCTCATTCAGGATTTCGAGGATGATGGTATCCAGGTGCTGAATGGCCGCTATGGTCCTTACATAACCGATAAGGCCAAGAACGCCCGCGTGCCAAAAGACCGTGATCCAAAAACGCTGAGCCTCGAGGAATGTAAGGAGCTGCTCGCAGCGGCGCCCGAGCGCGGACGTCGCGGCAAGAAAAAGGTCGCGAAGAAGACTGCCAAGAAAAAGGCCACCAAGAAGAAAGCTAAGAAAAAGGCTAAGAAGAAGACCAAGAAAAAGTCGGCTAAGAAAAAGGCAACCAAGAAGAAAGCCAAGAAAAAAACCGGCTGAGTGCTGAGCGATGATGTTTCTTAAACATGCCGCCGAGGTACTTTACAGCGGCGGCGTCATTGCCTATCCCACCGAAGGTGTTTACGGTCTCGGCTGCCTGCCCGATGAAGACGCTGCCGTCGAGCGCGTGCTCCACCTGAAACATCGCGCGGCGAGCAAAGGTCTTATCCTGATCGCCGCGGAAGCGGAGCAACTCGACGGCTGGATAGACCTGCCCGTTGGCCGTTCGCTACCGAACCCTGACCCGGCGCATCCGATCACCTGGATCGTGCCGCCGGGGCCGTTTGTCCACCCGTTACTGCGCGGCGAAAATGTCGGCATTGCTGTCAGGTTGACGACGAATGCTGTAGCACGCGCGCTTTGCAATGCAGTGGATTCGCCCCTGGTTTCGACCAGCGCCAACTTGAGCGGCAGACCGACCACGCGTAACCGCTACGTGCTTCGCCGGCAGTTTATGCGGCGTGTAGACTATATTGTTCCCGGGGATTGCGGGCCCGTTGACGGGCCGTCTGAAATACGCGAATTCCTGACCGGAGGGATGCTTAGGCCGCGCTGACTATGAGCAACATCGACGACGTAAAAACTTACCTGGTAGCGCTGCAAAACCGGATCTGCGCCGAGCTTGAACAGCTCGACGGCAAGGCAACGTTTGCCCGCGACACCTGGGACCGCCCGGGCGGTGGTGGCGGAGAAAGTCGGGTCCTTGCGAACGGCGCTATTTTCGAACAAGCCGGTGTGGGCTTCTCCCACGTATTCGGCGATGAAATGCCGCCATCAGCCACCAAGGCGCGGCCCGAGCTTGCCGGCAAGCGCTTCCAGGCTGTAGGCGTCTCCCTGATACTGCATCCACACAATCCTTATGTTCCCACAACGCATGCAAACTTCCGTTTTTTTACGGCCGGTGAGCGCAACCCGGTATGGTGGTTCGGCGGTGGCTTTGACCTCACACCGTATTACCCGTTCCACGAAGACATCGTCCACTGGCATGAAACGGCCAGGGCCGCTTGTACGCCGTTTGGCGAGGAGCTCTATCCGCGCTACAAACAGTGGTGCGACGAGTATTTCTACCTCAAGCATCGTGGCGAAACGCGTGGTGTGGGCGGCCTGTTCTTCGACGATGTCAACGAACCGGACTTCGCGACAAGCTTTGAGTTTGTGCAAGCCGTAAGCAGCAGCTTCCTTTCCGCCTACAAGCCGATCGTGCAAGACCGCATGATGCATCCCTTCGGCGAGCGCCAACGCGAATTCCAACTCTACCGCCGCGGGCGCTACGTGGAATTCAACCTGATCTATGATCGCGGCACGCTGTTCGGACTGCAGTCTGGCGGGCGCACTGAATCTATTCTGATGTCGTTGCCGCCGCGCGTTCGCTGGGCCTACAACTGGCAGCCAGAGCCCGGTTCGCCGGAGGCCAAACTGTATACCGATTACCTGAAGCCA
Organism: uncultured Woeseiaceae bacterium; assembly: GCA_964615665.1. GTDB lineage: Bacteria > Pseudomonadota > Gammaproteobacteria > Steroidobacterales > Woeseiaceae > UBA1847. The sequence goes on from CAZTQL010000006.1 coordinate 44,225, forward strand.
CGAGACTGGCTCGGAGAACGCAATGACGGTGCGCAAGGGTCAGCGCGGAAATAGTCAGGTTCGGCCCACCTGCCGAGGAAATTTTTACGCTTATGCAAACAACGAAACCGTGTCTACGCCCGCCACCATCTATAATCATGGCAATTTCGATGCCGGCCAGCCCCTTTGGACCTGCCGGCCGGCTCGCAAGACGTTCTCTTTTGCCAATCTCAGTGGTAACGTCATTAGCTTTGAAGCATGGTGCGAAACCAATCGCATCCGTCGCGAGGAGCCATGTCCTGGATTGATGAAGTCGACGTCAGTAACGCTGACGGCACGCTGGCAGAAATGTACGCCGCGCTCATTAAGCAGCGCGGCAAAGTCTCCAATATATTAAAGGTGCATAGCCTCAGTCCTGAGGCGATGGGCGACCACCTTGATCTCTATATGACGCTGATGTTCGGCAAGTCCGGGCTCAGTCGTGCCGAGCGGGAAGCCATCGCTGTCGTCGTGTCCGCTAACAATGATTGCGAGTATTGCGTAGCGCATCATATCGAAGCACTCAAGCACTACATCGATGATGAGGAAACGCTCGCCATGTTGGGGAGTTCTGATGGCCTCGAAACGCTTGAACCACGATTGAGCAATATCGTACGGCACGCCGAGAAGCTGACGAACGCGCCGGTTGCGATGACGGAAAGCGACCTGGGCGAGCTACGAGCCGAGGGCCTTTCTGACAAGGACATTCTGGACCTGACGCTGATCGTTGCGTATTTCAATTTTGTGAATCGAATCGCACTAGGCCTCGGGGTGACGGCGTCAGCTGAAGAGCTGGCCGGTTACCGCGATGACTAGTCATCGGAACCCTGTAGCAACCCGCCCAATGAAAAAGATGCGCTCGTTATTGCTGCTCGGCTTTTTGCTCGTGTCGGCTGGCTCCTTTGCTCAGGTTGAGTCTGCGCTGCGAGACGCAGGCCCGATACCGGTGCGCCTCGCTGGCGGCGCAGATCCCGAAGAATCACGGGTCTACATAGTGCAGTTACGCGCGCCGTCAGCCGCCGAAGAGCATGCCAGGATCGCGCGCAATTCCCCGACGACCGCCGGCAAGCCACGCACGCGTATCGATAGCAGCAGTGCCGCGGTCCAACAGTATGCGTCGGGCCTGGTCGAGACTCAGCAGCGCGTGCTGGCCAGGCTCGGGCCGGATACAAAGTCGATCTACAATTACCAATATGGCCTCAACGGTTTCGCTGCCCGTATGACGGCGACGCAGGCGCAGAAGCTCGAACACCTGCCCGAGGTCCTGAATGTCTGGGAAGACGAGATTCGCCCGCTGGCCACTCGTTATAGCCCCACTTTTCTCAAGCTGTTTGATGCCGAAGAGGGGCTGCGCAGCATTGAGGGGCTTGACGGTGACGGCATCGTCATCGGCTTCATCGACAGCGGCGTAGCGCCCGAGCACCCGGCGCTTAGAGATACGCGCGAGGCCGACCGCCCATCGCTTTGCAGCGGCACCTGGGCCGAGACGACGTTGCTGGGTCGGTGGCTGTGTCGCAGCTACAGCAAGCTCCCGGACACCCTTGTCTTCGAGGCACCGGAAGACTGGAACGGAAGTTGCGATAGCGGCGAGGATTTCGCCGACACCGACTGCAATAACAAGCTGATCGGAGCGCGCTGGTTCATCGCCGGTGCCCTTGAGACGGGCCCGATTGACGAGAACGAAATTCGCTCTGCCCGCGATGCGGACGGCCACGGCACGCACACGATTACGACCGCCGTTGGCAACCGGACCAGCGCATCAATTTTCGGCACGCTGATCGGCGACGTTGAGGGCATTGCACCCAAAGCGCGCGCATCGGTTTACAAGGCATGCTGGCTGCGTCCCGGCGACACGCGCGCCAGCTGCAATACATCGGACCTTGCCAATGCCATCGACGCGGCCGTGGCAGACGGCGTCGACATCATCAACTACTCGGTCGGCAGCACGCTCAGCAAAATAGTAGCGCCCGATGATGTTGCGCTGATGGCCGCAACCAAAGCAGGCGTTCTGGCGGTTGTCGCCGCGGGTAATGAAGGCCCCAACCTTGGCACCATCGGGTCGCCCGCCGGCGGTCCCTGGGTCATCACAGCCGCCGCATCGAGTCGTGACGGCGAGTCATCGGTTGAAGCCCTGCAAATAACGGCTCCGCCAGGCCTCGCGGGAAAATACGCCACCCGGGAAGCCCGTTTCACGCCACCGTTACAGGACGTCGACCCGCTCGAAGCGAGTCTCGTACTCGCGGACGACGAAGACGATACGCTGCCTGACGGCGGTACGGGTAATACGAGCGACGGTTGCCAGGCACTGACCAACGGTGATGCGATCAGCGGCAACATTGCTCTGCTGCAAAGAAGCGGCTGTCGTTTCGATGATATGGTGAAAAACGCAGCTGACGCCGGCGCCATTGCGGCCGTTGTCTACAACCTGGCGGGCGATCCAATTGTCATGAACGGCGAGGAAGGCCTGTCTGACATTCCCGCCGTGATGCTCGGCCAGGCAGATGGCAACCTGATTCTTGCCGAGCTCGACGCGGGCAACGAGGTAACGGTCGTTCTCGACAAGAGTTTCCTGCTGACCACTGACGATACCGGCAACGTCATGGCGACGTTTTCCGCGCGCGGGCCAGCCCCTGTCGCCGACATTCTGAAGCCCGACGTCACGGCGCCGGGCATGAACATACTCGCCGGATTTACGCCGGACACCGCGAATGCAACGCCGGGCGAGAATTTCGCTTTCTTAAGTGGCACGTCGATGTCGACGCCGCACGTTGCGGGTGTCGCCGCACTCCTGCTGCAGGCACATCCGACCTGGTCACCATCGGCGGTCAAGTCGGCGTTAATGACGACAGCTCGGCAGGATGTCGGTGCATCTGCCGGCCTCGCCGATGCTAATCCGTTCGACTACGGCGCAGGCCATATCGAACCAAATAGCGCCCTGAATCCGGGCCTCGTCTACGACGTTTCCAACGATGCGTTTGATGCGTTCGCCTGCGGCGTCGCGTCACCCGCCGTCACCACCCAGCGCTGTGAGGCACTGGCAGACGCCGGCCTCTCGTTCGCTCCTGCCGACCTGAATCAACCGGCCATTGCCATTGCGCGGCTTATCAATTCGCGCACGATCAGCCGCCGAGTCACCAATGTGTCGGATGAGGCGGGCGCTTATACGGTCGCCGTATCGACACCACCGGGAATTAGCATTTCGGTCGCGCCAACGACCCTGTCTCTCGGGCCCGGCGAGTCCGCCAGCTACGACGCAACATTTACCTACCTGTCCGGGCCACTCGATCTATGGCGGTTCGGCTCGCTGACCTGGTCGAACGATTCGGTCGACGTTTACAGTCCGGTCGCAATCAAGCCCACCTCAATACTGGCTCCGGACGAAATTACATCGTTCGGCGGCAGCGGCTCGGCCAGCTTCTCAGTCGAGTTCGGTTACGCCGGCGGCTACACCACACGCGTGCATGGCTTGAACCAGCCGCTTATCGTGAATGGTTTTGTGGAGAATGACCCCACGAAGACATTTTCGTTTCGTACCGACAGCGGTGTGACGTCACATATCATTTCGGTGCCCGCCGACCAGCTGTACGCGCGCTTCTCACTGTTCGATGCTTTGACGGACGGCGACGACGATCTCGACATGTACGTCTACTTTTGCGGCGCCGATGGCACCAGCTGCAACAAGATCGGCGAAAGTGGCGAGCCCACCTCCGAGGAACAGTTCAACGTCTTTCGCCCGGCAGCCGGCCTGTACGCGGTACTCGTGCACGGCTTCGAGACGGACCCGGTCGCAGGCGGACCGGGGGCCAACTACCAGCTGCTCGCCTGGGCAATCGGCAACAATGACGACAAAGGCAACCTGACCGCGTCGGGACCAGCGTTCGTCAATCCCGGCGACACAGCAGATATCGCGGTGACCTGGTCAGACCTGCTATCGAATACGATTTATCTGGGCGGCATTTCGCACAACACGCCGCAGGGCGTGTCAGGCCTGACCATTGTCACAATCGGTAATTAACCGCGTCGTAATTAACCACAGAGCCGGACGGATCATTAAGTCAGCCAGGCTTTAGCCTTGGCCGAGCGCGTGTACCAGATCTCGAAAACGCAAATCACGATAACGACGACCGGCAGTGTTAACGCATTGGTGCCCCACACGCCGATAGCGTCACTCAGAACAAACGCGTCGAAATCCTGAATCAACACGCCGACAAATGACAAGACGAAAAATGGCAGCGCCAACGCTTTTCGCAACAGCAGTAACACGGCGCCGATCACCCCGGCAGTCACCGCCGTTGCGTAGGCCGCGGTTGCCCATACCGGTATCTGCGCCATGAACTCTCGTTCGGCGACAGAAAAATTCGCAGCCAGCGTTTCCGGCGTCATAGTGACCTGGCCGTAATAAAACATCAGGCCGGTGAAATTCCAAAGTAGCAGTACCACGGCGATGACCCAGAACAAAGTCGGCGGCTTGCCATTGAGTGCGTCGGACATAGCGTTCCCCTTTTCTTCGATTTTTTTGTCGGAGTCGCTCGATATTCCGCTCGCAAATTCAAAATTGCAAGCGAGCAGACTCAGGGGCTTGATTTTGCTAGCGCCGCGCAAGCCTTGTAGCGGAAACACTGCGTGACATGATCGTTAACCATACCGGTCGCCTGCATGTGCGCGTAGATTATCGTGCTGCCCACGAACTTGAAGCCACGCTGCTTCAGATCTTTGCTCAACGCATCCGACTGCGGTGACGTTGCCGGCACGTCGGCATCCTTGCGAAAGCGATTTTGCAAAGGCTGACCGTCGACGAAATCCCAGATGTAGTCGCAGAATGTGCCGAATTCCTGCTGTACTTTCAGGAAAGCCTTCGCATTGCTCACCGCCGACTGCACCTTGAGACGGTTTCTTACAATCGACGCATCGAGCAGAATTTTTTGCACGCGCTTGTCCGTAAAGCGCGCCACCTTCTGCGGATCAAAGTCTGCAAACAGCCGCCGGTACCCGTCGCGCTTGTTGAGGATGGTCGACCAGCTAAGACCTGCCTGGGCACCTTCGAGAATCAGAAACTCGAACTGTTTGCGATCGTCCCACACAGGGACGCCCCACTCGTTATCGTGATACTCGATATAAGCGAGGTTGACACCTTCTGCCCATTTGCAGCGCGTGACTTTCTTGCTCATGGCAACTTACTCATGACAACTTGCTCATTGCAACTTGGCCTTCAGTCTCGATCGAACGATCAGGCACAAATCTAACAGCAGTTGCTCGATGGGTCAGCTGCCATTTCTGACCTTCGCCCACAAAAAAGCCCGCGCAATTGCGCGGGCTTCATCAAGCCGGTACTCAGGCTAATCTCAGGTGTGGTCAGAACCACAGGAGCCTTCAGCGCCCTTGTCTTCCGTGTCGGCGCCACAAGAACCCTCGCCGCAGCTGCCCTCAGCACCCTTCTCTTCGGTGTCGGCACCACAGGAACCCTCGCCGCAACTGCCCTCAGCACCCTTCTCTTCGGTGTCGGCACCACAGGAACCCTCGCCGCAACTGCCTTCGGCACCTTTCTCGCCCGTGTCAGCGGGAGGGACTGCGCCTTCCGGAGCGGCCGCGTCAGCGCCACAGGAGCCTTCGCCTTCCGTCTCGCCGCAAGACCCTTCCGCCTTCGTTTCCTCACCGCATGAGCCTTCGCCAGCGCCCAGCATGTAGCCCACGCTCAGTGTTGACATTGAGAAAGGACTCTCGACGGTGTCGGCATTAACCGCGCCGCTGAGTGCAAAAGTTCCCGCAAGTGCAACGCCAACAGCGAGTGCGACCGGCTTGATTATTTTCTTTTCTGACATCTTTAAATCTCCTACCAGGATAGTTTGCCCAAGACCGGGCGCTAATTTCCCCGTGAGCTGAAGTTACGTACTCCAGGCCACCGAGCTCAAAACACTTTTTTCGATGCGTTCCAGCAGCTCTTCACGAGCGCCGATGATTGCGATGCTGCCATTGCCGACCGGCAAAATAACACCATGGACATTGTCACCATCGAATGTCTGCGCCGCCGCAATTTTCTCATCCGGCATCAACAGAATAGTGACCGGGCCCCGCTCGCCCTGGATCACCAGGTGCGGCACTGTCTTGCCGTTGATCTCGCAACTCTGCGCATACGTGATCAGACCGGCACTGTGGTCCATGTGCGCGACGTTCGTCGGTACAACGCTCGCCAGGCGGGCATCCGTCACCGGCGTAGTGGAAACCACCAGGGCCGCCGGTTCGTGATCAAGGTGTGCCAGCACTTCGTCAGCCAGCGAGATATTGTCGACGCCAACCGCGAACATGCGAACACCGATGACCGCCGCGAGCATCACGCTGGCCGCCAACGCCAACCATCTGGGCTTCGGCAGTGATCGACGCGACGCGAGTGGCACGACGTTGTCTTGCATATCGTTGTCTTGTACATCGATGGCTGGCAACTCGGGCAGGGTCAGCGACGGCAGGTCGAGTCGCAACGCTTTCGCGATATCTGCGTCCAGCGCGCGCATCTCGTCACGAAATGCCTGGCATTCGGCGCAAACAGACACATGCTCAGCACCACCATCAAAGGATGGCTCCGCTGCAACTGCTTGTCTGTATTGTTCGCAATTCATCGTTTCGTTTACCGTACTCATTCCCGATTTTCCCGGGACAATTCTTCCCGGGCCACGTTGTCTTTCAGTTTCAGTCGTGCCCGATGCAGGCGCGTCAATATCGCGCCCTGTTTGAGTCCCATCAGTTCTGCAATCTCGCTGGTGCTGTAGCCCATCATGACCTGCAAAACCAGTGGCTCTCTGTACTCGTCCTCGAGCCCGTAGATCGCTTCTCGCAATTCGTTGAGCTGTTCGTCCGGCGCCTCGGCCAGCAATGCCGCCTGAGAGGCCGTTAAATTATCAATGTCGACCGTTTCCAGCCGGCGCCGCTCAAAATGCCGAGCATTTTCCCGCCTCACGATCGTCAGTAGCCAGTGCTTGGCTGCCGCTTCATCACGCAACGCGTCCAGCGACTTCCAGGCCCGTAACAACGCCTCCTGTACAACGTCTTCCGCAATGGCCTTGTCGCGGCATAACCAGGCAGCGTAGCGGTACATATCGGCATGGAACACAACCACTAATCGGTCAAATTTCTGCCTTCTGGCTGCGTCAGTACTACTACTGTTCATACGAGATGACCCGCCCCTGATCCTATTTATTACGGCAAATGCCCAAATCGGCACTGCAAACGTGGAAACCCTACCTAAATATAGGGAAAATAAGAACTTCTATTCGTTATTATTGATAACTATGAGCACGACTATCCCTGGTGAGTTCCCCCTGCTTCGTCTGCGACGCAGCCGCCGCACTCCGGCGCTGCGACGCCTGGTTGCCGAAACAGTGCTATCCAGCGCTGACTTCATTTACCCGGTATTTGTGCTCGATGGCAAGGACCAGAGCGAGGCCGTGCCGTCAATGCCCGGCGTCACGCGCAAAAGCGTTGATCGTCTGCTGGTTGAGCTCGCCGAAGTCCACGAACTGGGCATCCCGGCGGTGGCGTTATTCCCGGTGATCGACGGCGACCTGAAGTCCCCGGATGGCGCCGAATGCGCCAATCCCGACGGCCTGGTGCAGCGTACGGTACGTGCCATCAAATCGGAACTACCCGACCTCGCGGTAATTACCGACGTAGCGCTCGATCCGTACACCACCCACGGTCTGGACGGCATCATCGACGATGACGGCTACGTGCTGAACGACGAAACCGTGGCCATGCTCGTGAAACAAGCCGTGTCACATGCCGAGGCCGGCGCCGACATCGTTGCGCCCTCCGACATGATGGATGGCCGCGTCGGTGCGATGCGCCAGGCGCTCGAAGCGAACGGTCATATCCACACGTTGATACTCGCGTACGCCGCGAAATTTGCCTCGTCTTTTTACGGGCCGTTTCGCGATGCCGTCGGATCAGCCGCGAATCTTGGCGGCGGCGATAAATCAACGTACCAGGTCGCGCCCGCCAACAGTGATGAAGCTGTTCGGGAGGTCGGGCTCGATTTACAGGAAGGCGCAGACCTGGTCATGGTCAAGCCGGCGATGCCGTATCTCGACATCGTTCGGCGCGTCAAAGACACGTACCGGGTGCCAACATTTGCCTACCAGGTCAGCGGTGAGTATGCGATGCTGAAAGCGGCAGCAGCTAACGGCTGGCTTGATGAACGCAAGACAGTCCTCGAGGCGCTGCTTGGCATAAAACGCGCGGGCGCGAATGGCATCCTGACCTACTACGCCATGGACGCGGCCCGCTGGCTCGCGGAGGAGAATTGATGAGCACCGACCGTTACGGCGTCATGGGTGACCCGATCAAGCATAGTCGCTCGCCCGTTATTCACCACCTGTTTGCACAGCAGACCGGGCAGGATATCGAGTACAAACCCATGGAGGTGCCACCCGAACGGCTGGAAAAAGCGGTGCGCCAGTTTCAACGCGAGGGCGGCAAAGGGCTCAACGTGACCGTGCCGCACAAGAGCGACGTCACGAAGCTCGTTGACCACATGACCGAGCGTGCCAGTACGGCCGGCGCGGTCAACACGCTGACGTTTCGCAATGAGGAAATCTTCGGTGACAACACCGACGGCTTCGGGCTCTTGCGTGACCTCGTCGTAAACCTGGGCGTCACAATCGAAGGCGGCAGCATCCTGGTGTTCGGCGCCGGCGGCGCGACTCGCGGCATTGTCGGGCCGCTGTTGGAGATGCAGCCCGAGTCGTTATGTATCGCAAATCGCAGCCTGTCCAAAGCGCAGCCGTTGGCCGAGCATTTTTCGCGCTCGGGTCCGGTGACCTGTTGCCGCTTCAACGCCGTGCCGAAGAACAAGCAGTACAACCTGATTATCAATGCGACATCAGCCGGGCTGACCGGCGAGATACCGCCATTCCCCGAATCTGCTGTCTCGAAAGATACGGTGTGCTACGACCTTTCGTATGGGCTGAAGCCGACACCGTTCAGCGCCTGGGGGCAGAAACAGGGCGCCGCGCAGTCGATAATGGGCTGGGGCATGCTGGTTGAGCAAGCGGCCGAGTCGTTTCGTATTTGGCGCGGCGTGCGCCCCGATACGGCGCCGGTACTCGCCGAGTTACCGATCAGCGCATAGTCACGAGTTCTTCGGAGCTGGTCGGATGGATGGCGACCGTGTCGTCGAAGTCGGCTTTTGTCGCCCCCATGCGTATGGCAACCGCAAAACCCTGCAGCATTTCGTCGGCGCCCTCACCAATGATGTGACAGCCGACAACACGCTCGTCGGACCCGGTCACAATCAGTTTCATCGCGGTGCGCTGCTTGTCCTCGCCCAGCGCGTAGTACATGGCCGTGAACGCTGACGTATAGACCTTCACCGCGTCGCCATACTCGGCGCGCGCCTCATCTTCGGTCAGCCCCACCGTACCGATCGTCGGGTGACTGAATATGACGGTCGGAATCAGACGGTACTCGAGGTGCCGGCCCTCCATGCCTCCATAAAGGCGATCGGCAAGGCGCCGTCCGGCCGCAATCGCAACGGGCGTTAGCGCGTCGCGTCCGGTAACGTCGCCAAGCGCGAAGATATGCTCGACGTTAGTTTGCTGGTACTCATCGGTCGGCACAAAGCCGCGTGCGTCGAGCGTGAGCCCCGCGTTGGCGGCATCGAGCATCTCGGTGTTGGGCGAACGCCCGACAGCCCAGACCAGTGCGTCGACCGGGCCGAAGGTGCGTCCGTCCTCCGTATGCAAGACGAGGCCGTCGTCGGTCTGCTCAACACGCGCCGGTATCGCGCCGGTATCGAGTTTGATGCCGTTCTTTTGCATGGCCTCCATCAACTCGTGGCTCAGCATGCTGTCAAAGCTGCGTAACACGCCGTCTTTGCGCACAACAATTGTCGTGTCTGATCCCAGCGCGTTGAAAACACCCGCAAGCTCCACGGCGATGTAACCACTGCCGGCAATCAGGACCCGCTCGGGTCGCTGCTCGAGCTCGAAAAATCCGTCTGACGTAATGCCGAGTTCGGCGCCTTCTATGTCGGGCACCATCGGCTTGCCGCCGGTCGCAACCACAATGCGATCGGACTGGTAGTGAACGCCTGCGACGTCAACCGTGTGGGCATCAACAAAGCTTGCCCCGCCTGTAATGAAAGTAACGCCGCGTTTATCGAGGTTATTGGCGTAAATGCCGTTCAGACGTTTGATGTAGGCATCGCGTCGCGCTTTGAGCGCCGGCCAGTCATGGCCGTTGACCTTGATATCAAAACCATAGTCAGCAGCATGTTCGAAGTGGTGCGCGTGCTGCGCCGTGTACCACATGACCTTCTTCGGCACGCAGCCGACGTTTACACAGGTCCCGCCCAGCGGGCCGTACTCGACAACAGCCGCACTGGCGCCGTATTCAGCGGCCCGTTGCGCGTGCGCCAACCCGCCACTACCTCCGCCAATAACCAGCAGATCAAACTTCTTTGTCACGTTACTTTTCCTTGACTATGCCGAGATCAGCACACGGAGCAAGACACTGCCTGTGCTAAGATTCGGCGCTTTCCAACTACGCAAAAATACACGATGCCCAACCCATTGCTCGACACAGCAACGCTGCCGCGCTTCGACGAGATTGCGCCCGAGCACGTTGTGCCTGCCATCTCACAAGTCATCGCGGAACACCGCGCCAGGCTCGAGCAGTTGCTCGAGACCGAAGACGAACCGGGTATCGACTCTCTGGTTGCGCCGGTCGAAAAGATGGAGCACGAGCTGGGCCGCATCTGGTCGCCGGTGAGCCACTTGCAAAGTGTACTGGGTTCGCCTGCCTGGCGTAAGGCGTATACGGAAGCGCTGCCGCTCCTGACAGAACACGGCACAGAGATGTCGCAGAACGAGCAGCTGCAGCGAGCATACGCCAGGGTCGGGAAGGCTCTGTCAGCGGATGCCAGCGAAGAGGCCCGCAGCGCCGTCGACCAAGCGCTCCGGAACTTTCACTTGGCGGGCGTCGACCTGAAGAGGGCCGATAAAGACCGCTTCAAGAGCATCATGCAGGAGCTCGCCGCGATGCAGGCCGGGTTCGAGCACAACGTCCAGGACGCTTCCGACGCATGGTCGTTGCACATTACCGATGTCGCGGAGCTTGCCGGCCTTCCACAGGGCGCGATGACACGCGCGGCTGAGAATGCGGCAGACAAAGGTGTCGAGGGCTGGCTACTGTCGCTCGACTATCCAACCTACGATGCTGTGTTGACGCACGCGGCTAACCGTCGCCTGCGTGAATCGCTCTACAAAGCGTGGGTGACGCGCGGCTCGGACGAGGGCGAGAACGCCGACTGGGACAACAGCGACAACATTGAAAAAATTCTCGCGCTACGTCACGAAGCCGCCAACCTGGTTGGTTTCAAATCCTACGCCGACTATTCGCTGGCAACCAAGATGGCCAACTCGGTGGAACAGGTCATTACTTTCTTGCGCGAGCTTGCGTCACACTCGCGCGCGACTGCAGAGAAGGAGCTGGCCGAACTCAGCGCGTTTGCCAAAATCGATCTTGAGCCCTGGGACGTCACGTTCTGGCTGGAGAAATTCAAGCAGGATCAGTTTTCGGTCTCCAACGAGGAATTGCGTCAGTATTTTCCGGCCGATACGGTTGTCAGCGGACTGTTCGCATTAGCGGAACGACTCTACAACGTGGTCTTCACAGAGGCGGACGGCGTGGCCTGCTGGCATGAGGATGTCCGTTACTTCGTATTAAAGAGCGCCGCAGGTGAGACCCTCGGGGGCTTTTACACCGACCTCTATGCCCGCAGTGGCAAGCGCAGCGGTGCGTGGATTGACGAGTGCATCGGGCGCCAGCAGCTGCACGGGAATGTGACTTTACCGGTCGGCTACCTCGTCTGTAACTTTCAGCCACCAGATGCGAACGGTGTGTCGTTATTGACCCACGACGAAGTAGTCACCGTCTTTCATGAGTTCGGGCACATGCTGCACCACCTGCTCACGCGCATCGGCTTCCCGAGCGTGGCAGGCATCAACGGTGTGCCCTGGGACGCCGTCGAACTGCCAAGCCAGTTCATGGAAAATTTCGCGTGGAGTTACGAGGTGCTGACGCGCTGCTCGGCGCACCGCGAATCCGGCGAGCCGCTACCGCGTGATCTGTTCGACAAGCTCGAAGCAAGTCGCCACGCTGGCGCGGCACTCGCCATGTTGCGGCAACTGGAGCTCGGGCTGTACGACTTCCGACTGCATGCCGAATACGGTCCCGCCGCACCGCAGCGGGTTCTGGAAACACTTGCTGAAGTTCGTGATGAGGTCGCATTGATTCCGCACCCAGACTACAACCGCCTGCCACACGCGTTCTCGCACATTTTCGCGGGTGGCTATGCGGCCGGGTATTACAGCTACAAGTGGGCCGAGGTGCTCGCTGCGGATGCGTTTGGTGCCTTCGAGGAAGCCGGTATTTTTGACCCGGCGACGGCAGCGCGGTTTCGCGAGGAAATTCTCGAAATCGGCGGTAGCCGTGACATCATGGAGGCCTATATCGCCTTTCGCGGCCGCAAGCCGACGATCGACGCACTACTCCGCCAAAACGGAATAACAAGCTCATGAAGATCGCGACGTGGAATGTGAACTCGATGAAAGTGCGGCTGCCGCATGTTGTCGAGTGGCTGCAGGCGAATGATCCAGATGTCCTGGTTTTGCAGGAAATCAAACAACTGACCGAGAACTTTCCGGCGGACGAGCTACAGGCGATCGGCTACCAGTCGGTTGCCAGCGGACAAAAGACTTACAACGGTGTCGCCGTCATCGGCAAGACGCCATGCACTGATGTGATAACCGACTTCCCTGATTTGGAAGACCCGCAGCGGCGCGTGCTGGCCTGCAACGTAGGCGATGTTCGCGTTATCGATTTATACATCCCTAACGGCTCCGAGGTGGGCTCGGAAAAATATGCTTACAAGCTCCAATGGCTGGCGTCACTGAAGCGCTTTCTTGTAGCAGAGCTCAAGTTGCACGAGAACGTCGTCGTGCTCGGCGACTTCAACATTGCACCGGCCGACGCAGATGTACACGACCCCGAGAAATGGGGTGACGCAATTCTTTGCAGCCCGCTCGAGCGCGCCGCACTAACGTCGCTTCTCGATCTTGGCCTGACTGACGTGTTTCGGAAGTTTGAACACCCCGAAAAAACATTTAGCTGGTGGGACTATCGGGCCGCCGGCTTTCGCCGTAACGCAGGACTTCGTATTGACCTGATTCTGACCAGCGCGTCGATGACGGAACGCTGCATTGCGAGTTATGTTGACAAAGAGCCGCGCACCTGGGAGCGACCGTCTGATCACGCCCCGGTTGTGGCCGAATTCGATGGCTGATCCCGCCCAGCAATGACGGGGGATGTGACATATTCCGGGTTTTTCTTCTCGGTTACTGATAATAGCGTTGTATTATAAAAAGAAAAAAAGAAGGGCAATAATGTCCCAAGACCGCCGCAACGATTACGACGTTACCAACACCGTGCAAGTCAGTCAGCCTGCCGCTGTCCGCGACGCCATTCAGGTGTTGTTCGCTGATTCATTTCCCAACCTGGCTTTTGACAAGCTATGGCTCGCGTTCTATGACTTCGAACGCCTGTTTACTGGACGATACCCGGGTTACAAAGGCTGTGACACCACCTATCACGACATGCAGCACACGCTCGATATGACGCTCGCGCTGGCACGGTTGG
>CAZTQL010000007.1:0-54021 GCA_964615665.1 uncultured Woeseiaceae bacterium
CATTTAAGTCTTCTACATTTAACAGAACAGTCGTTCTGTCTGGTTTCAAAAAAAAGCACCTTTCGATGCTGCTAACCGTATCAGAACTATCATTCTGATACGGTCAAAAAAACGTCAACTCGTAAGCGACCCCAGCGTGCTCTCGACAATGCTGTCGAGCATTTCCTTCGGGAATCCGGTCCGCCCAAGCACCACCAGTCCGAACATGGAACTGGTCAGAAACTCGCCGGCCGCATCGACATCCAGGTCCCTCCGCACCTCGCCCCTGCCCTTGGCAGAATCGAGACCGATCGAAAAGGCTTTGGACATACGCTTGATAAAACGCTGCAACACACCACGCAATTCTTCGTCCTGCGGAGCGAGCTCCATGGCCGTATGCGTGAAGAGACACCCTCTGTACTCATCCACACAACACATATCGGCGACGCGCTCGTCAAAAATCATCCGTATGTGTGCCAGCGAGGCACCGGGTTCCAGGAGCCTTAGATACGACTTCTTGCCCATACCTTCTGCGTAGCGCTCCAGCGCCTGCTCGAACAACTCGCGTTTGCTACCGAAAGTCCCGTACAGACCGTACCGGCTGACGCCGGTCGCGCGAACGATGTCCTCCATCGAGGTTTCGGAGTACCCCCTGGAAGAGAACATATCAACGGCTTGCGTCAACGTAGCCCTCGGGTCGAAATTCTGGGTTCTCGCCATAGTTGTCAGAATACTCATTCTGTTATTGCCTGTCAATACGCTATTTTGGCAACAGGAAGACCCTCAGAATGATCGGTCTGGTATAACGCTAGTCGGTATGCGCCGCTTTGAGGTGCTCCTCGAAGTAGCGGGTCATGGTCGAGTGCAGATGCAGCTCAGTGCCCTCGCCGCTGCGGATACCGTGCTGCCGATTCGGGTAGGCCAGCATATCGAAAGGACGATTGTGCTTGACGAGCTCGTTGATCAGGCGCTCGGTGCCCTGGTAATGCACGTTGTCATCACCGGTGCCGTGAACCACGAGCAGCTTGCCCTCAAGCTGTGACGCCCAGGTAATCGCGGAACTCTCCACATAGGCTTCCGCGTAATCAGGCAGCAGGCCCGAGTAGCGTTCCTGGTAGATCGAATCGTACAGGCGCTGATCCGGCACCGGTGCGCGCGACACGCCGACCTGATATTGGTCCGGGTAGCGGAACAGCAGGTTCAGCGTCATCGTACCGCCGCCCGAGTGACCCCAGACGCCGACACGATCGCAGTCCACGTAGTCCCAGCGCGCACAAATGGTTTTCATCGCGGCAGACTGGTCGCGCGACGTGACCGTGCCAACGTTGCCGTACAGCGAGCGCCGCCAGTCGCGACCGCGCGGCGACTTCGTGCCTCGATTGTCAACAGAGGAAATAATGAAGCCGTGTTGTGACATCAGGAGGTGCCAGAGACCGCGATCACCCGGCCAGCCGTCAAAAACCGTCTGTCCAGCAGGCTCGCCGTAGACAAAATTGATGATCGGGTACTGCCGTGTTGCATCGAAGTCAGGCGGACGCAGCATGAAGCCATCCAGCGCGAGTCCGTCGCCGGCCTTCACTTGGTAAAACTCCAGCTCTCCGAGCTGCAGATCGGCTATCTTCGCGGCCAGCTCCGCATTGTCTTCGAGAACGTGCCTTGCTGTGTGATCCGGCAACGACACCATCGTGTAGACCGGCGGGCTCAGGAAACTGGAATTCGTATGAATGGCCCACGCTGAGTCTTTGGATACCTGGTAACTGTTAGCACCGGCGAAATTGTCCGGCGTTACTTTCTCCATCTGACCACTGCCGTCGAGTCGACTGCGATACAGGTAGCGCTGCGTGACGTTCTCGGGCGACGCGATGAAGTACAGCCAGCCATTCGACTCATCGATGGTTTCGAATGCAGTCACGTCGAACTCGCCGGGCGTCAGGTCGGTGAACGATTTTCCATCGCGCGACACTTTATAAACGTGCCGCCAGCCGCTGCGCTCGCTGTGCCAGAGAAACGCGTCCTCGTTCTTGAGCCACAGCGGATCGATAACGTCTTCAATAAAAGTCTCTTCGCGCTCGACGAACAGCTCTCTGATCGCGCCGGTCTCCGCATTGGCGAGAAACACCCGATTCGTGTCCTGTTTGCGATTGAGCTGTTGAATCATCACCTCGTCGCTGCCGTCGGCCCAATTCATCCTTGGGACGTACATGTCTTTCGCGACACCCGGCAGCTCGACCCAGGTGGTTTCCCGGGTGCCGATAACAACGATGCCGATGCGCGCGGCCGAATTCTCTTCCCCAACTTTCGGATAGGGAATTCGCGAAACCGTCGGGTACGGCGTGTCGGTGTTATTAATAATCAGGAAGTCCTGGGCGGCGCTGGTGTCGAGCTGCCAGTAAGCAATACGCTGGCCGTCCGGGCTCCACCGAAAGCCATCGAGAATGCTGAATTCCTCTTCGTACGCCCAGTCGAAGCGACCATTGATGATGGTGTCCGAGGCGTCGGTCGTCAGGGCGGTAACTGCGCGAGTGGCAAGATCCTGCACATAGATATTGTTGCCCCAGACGTACGCAAACTTGCTCGCATCTTTCGACAACTTGCCGAACATCATCTGGCTCGGTTCGCGCTTGTCGCCGCCTAACGGCCACAGCTCACCGCTATCGAGCTCGAGAATCCAGTAGTCGCCGCGGCTACGCTGCCGCCAGACCTTGCGCGCGCGTGCATAAACCAACAGTCGGCTGCCGTCATCCGACCACTGGTAGTCATCGACGGCGAGGCCTTGCTCGGCGCCCTCGGGTGTCAACTGCTCAAGCGAAAACAGCACCGTTCTCGCAAGCGTCGCCGGGTCGTATTTGACGATCTCTCGATACGGGTTTATTGGCTCGCCGAGTTCGTCGAGTTCCAGCTCCGTATCCTGATGGGCCTCGACGGTCTCGAGAGCGCTGTAACCGGAGCCGTCCTCCAGCCAGCGCACAGTACCGGGCACTTTGGCTTTGTAAGCCCGGTCGCGGAAGATTGCTTCGTTAGTTAGTACCACTTTGCCGGTCTCTGATATGAGAGTCTCTCGGGGAGATTGCGGGGCGCAGGCGACGAGCAAGGCCAATGCGATCGTCATCACGATCACCATCACGATCACCATCACGACAGCGGAACGGTGCCGAACGGGCTTGGCAAGCATGATCGAGTTCTCTCTCTGCGCGCGGACAGCCACCAATTGTGTGCGCAGGCCTCGCGCGTCGCAAGTTGCCCGGCGCGATCAGGCAGCGTCAGCCGCCTGTGGGTCGTAGCCGAGATTGGGCGCGAGCCAACGCTCAGCGGTCGAAACGCTCATTCCCTGTCGTTCGGCATACGACCTGACCTGATCGCGGTCTATCTTGCCGACAGAAAAATACTTCGCGTCCGGGTGCGCGAAATAAAAGCCGCTGACCGCCGCGGTCGGGTACATGGCGTATGACTCGGTCAGCCGCAGTCCAATGCTCGCCTCAACATCAAGAAGCTGCCAGAGCTTGGCTTTTTCCGTGTGATCCGGGCACGCGGGGTAACCGGGCGCGGGACGTATGCCGCGGTATTTCTCTCGGATCCGGTCGTCGTTCGACAATGCCTCTTCAGCAGCGTAGCCCCAGAACTCGCGTCGCACGCGCTCGTGCATATGTTCCGCCAGCGCCTCGGCAAGGCGATCCGCCAACGCCTTCAGGATGATCGCGCTGTAGTCGTCATGCGCTTTCTCGAAACGCTCGACATGCTCGTCGATACCGATGCCGGCGGTTACCGCGAAAGCGCCGATAAAGTCGCTGACGCCTGCGTCAACCGGTGCGACGAAATCAGCCAGGCATGACTGCGCCTGCGATGCGTCCTTGCCACGCTGCTGCCGCAAATGTACCAGGTGCTGGCTGACCGCCTGGCGAGTCTCGTCAGAGTACACAAGGACATCGTCATGCTCGTGCGCATTGGCCGGATGAAAGCCGATCACGGCGCGCGCCTGGAGCCATTTTTCCTCGACGATGCGGTCCAGCATTTCCGTTGCGTCCTTGTATAAGGAAGACGCCGCTTCGCCGACAACGCTGTCGCTCAGGATTTGTGGAAACTTGCCGTGAAACTCCCAGGCATTGAAGAACGGCATCCAGTCGATGTATTCGCGCAGCGTGGCGAGGTCGATATCATCGAACACACGGTTGCCGATGAGCTGCGGCTTCGGTGCCTCGTACCTTGACCAGTCAATGGCATGCTTGCGACTGCGCGCCTGTTGTAACGACAGCTTCGGTGCCAGCCGCTTCTTGCCAGCGTGCTGTTCGCGCCGCCGCGAATTATCGCGCCGTGTCTTCTCTACCAGCGCATCGCGCGTGTCTTCTTTTATAAGCGCCTGTGCGACGCCAACCGCGCGAGATGCATCCTTCACGTAAATAACCGGCCCTTCGTAGCGCGGTTCGATTTTCACCGCGGTGTGTGCCGGTGACGTCGTCGCACCGCCGATCAGCAACGGCAATTCGAAATTCAGTCGTTGCATTTCGCTGGCGACGTGCACCATCTCATCCAGCGATGGCGTTATGAGGCCGGACAATCCGATAATCGCCGCCTCCTCGCGTTTGGCGGCGTCGAGAATTTTTTCGCACGACACCATTACGCCAAGATCGATGACTTCGAAATTGTTGCACTGCAGCACGACACCAACGATGTTCTTGCCGATATCGTGCACGTCACCTTTGACCGTCGCGAGGACGATCTTGCCGTTGTTACTGGCTTTGCCCTCTTTCAGCGCTTCGATGTAAGGCACGAGGTGACCCACGGCTTTCTTCATGACTCGAGCCGATTTCACAACCTGTGGCAGGAACATCTTGCCAGCACCGAAAAGATCGCCGACGACGTTCATGCCGGCCATCAGTGGTCCTTCGATGACATCGAGCGGCCGATCAGTCGCACAACGCGCTTCTTCGGTATCATCAACAACGAACTCGTCGAGCCCATTCACCAACGCGTGTTCGAGGCGCTTGTCGACGGGCAACTCACGCCATGCGAGATCCTGCCCCTTGGCAACAGCGCTGCTGGCATGCCCTTTGTAATTTTCCGCAACCGCGAGCAGCTTGTCAGTGCCTTCCGGATCGCGATTCAGGATCACGTCCTCCACCGCGTTGCGCAAGTCTTTCGGCAGGTCCTCGTAGATCGCCAGCTGCCCGGCATTGACGATGCCCATATCCATGCCGGCGCGAATCGAATGATAGAGAAACACCGAGTGGATCGCTTCCCTGACAACATTGTTGCCGCGAAACGAAAACGAGACGTTGCTGACGCCGCCGCTGATCAGCGAGTGCGGCAGCGACGCTTTAATTTGCCGCGTCGCCTCAATGAAATCGAGACCGTAACTCGCGTGCTCCTCGATACCGGTCGCCACCGCGAAGATGTTCGGGTCGAAAATAATGTCTGATGGATCGAAGCCGACCTGCTCAGTGAGTACCTGGTATGAGCGTTTGCAGATACCGACCTTGCGCTCGATCGTATCCGCCTGCCCCTGCTCGTCAAACGCCATGATGATGACGGCCGCGCCGTAGTCGCGACACAGTTCCGCCTGATGGATGAACGCTGCTTCGCCCTCTTTCATGCTGATGGAATTAACGACCGCTTTGCCCTGCACGCACTTCAAGCCCGCCTCGATGACCGACCACTTGGACGAGTCGATCATGATCGGCAAACGCGCGACGTCCGGCTCCGACGCGATCAGGTTCAGGAACGTGACCATCGCCTTTTCGGAATCAAGCATGCCCTCATCCATATTGACGTCGATGACCTGCGCGCCGTTATCCACCTGCTGTCGCGCGACGCTAACCGCCGCGGTGTAATCATCGGCCTCGATCAGGCGACGGAAAACTGCAGACCCGGTGACGTTGCAGCGCTCGCCGACGTTGACGAACAGGTCGTCGGGCCCGATGTTGAATGGCTCCATACCGGCCAGGCGGCATTTCACCGGAATGTCCGGCAGTGTGCGCGGCGGGTGTGGCCGCACCACGGCGGCGAGCGCAGCAATGTGGTCCGGTCGCGTGCCGCAGCAGCCGCCGACCAGATTCACCAGGCCACTGGCTGCAAATTCACCGACGATCGCCGCCATCGCGGCGGGCTCTTCGTCGTATTCGCCAAACTCGTTTGGAAGTCCCGCGTTCGGATGAGCGCTGACCCGCGTATCGGCGATGCGGGCAAGTTCGGCGACGTACGGCCGCAGTTCGCTGGCTCCCAGTGCGCAGTTGAGTCCAATCATGAAAGGCTTGATGTGGCGCACCGAATTCCAGAACGCCTCAGTCGTCTGTCCGGACAAAGTACGTCCCGACGCGTCGGTAATCGTGCCGGAGATCATCACGGGCAGTTCGATACCGGCAGCACGGAAGCTGCGCTTCAGTCCGACAATCGCCGCCTTGGCATTCAGCGTGTCGAAAATGGTTTCGACCATCAGGAAATCGACGCCACCTTCGATTAAAGCAGTAGCCGCCTCCGCATACGTGTCAGCGAGATCGTCGAAACGAATATTGCGAAAACCGGGGTCATTGACGTCGGGCGAAATTGACGCCGTGCGGTTGGTCGGGCCCAGTACGCCGGCCACGTATCGCGGAATACCGGTTTGCGCCTCGAACGCATCGGCACTATCGCGCGCAATACGCGCAGCCGAAGCATTCAATTCGGTGACCAGCGACTCCATGCCGTAGTCGGCCATCGATGGCGCGTTTGAATTGAACGTGTTGGTCTCAATAATATCGGCGCCGGCCTCAAGGAACTGCGAGTGGATTTCACGAATGGTGTCGGGACGCGTAATCGACAACAGATCGTTATTGCCTTTCAGATCACTTGGCCAGTCTGCGAAACGCTCGCCGCGATAATCGTCCTCGTTGAGCCCGTATGACTGAATCATCGTGCCCATGGCACCATCAAGGATGAGAATCCGCTCGTCGAGCGACGTCATTAACGATTCAGTTCTTTTTGCATGCATGCTCATTGACTCAGGCCGCCACTTGCTTTGGACGTACACCAAGCGCGTGACAGATTGCGTAGGTCAGCTCGGAACGGTTCAGCGTGTAGAAATGAAACTCATCGATGCCCTCTTTCTCGAGCATGCGCGCCTGCTCGATCGCAACGCTGGCCGCAATCATCCGGCGGGTTTCGCCATCGTCATCCAGACCGGCAAACCGATCGCGCAGCCAGTCAGGCACGCTCGCACCGCACATGGCGGCAAAGCGCTCGAGCTGGGGAAAGCGAGTGATTGGCAGGATGCCGGGAACGATTGATGACTCGATACCCGCCGCGGCACAACGATCGCGGAATTTCAGGAATAGGTCGACGTCAAAAAAGAACTGCGTAATAGCGCGCGATGCACCTGCGTCGAGCTTGCGCTTCAGGTTATCCAAATCGAAGTTAGCGTCAGGTGCCTCTGGATGAACCTCCGGGTACGCGGCCACCGAGATGTCGAAGTGCGCAATCTTGCGAAGGCCCGCAACGAGATCGGACGCATAGGCATAACCGTCGGAATTCGGCTCATACCGGCCGCTGTCTTTGGGCGCGTCGCCGCGCAGCGCCACCAGGTGGCGGACGCCCATATCCCAATATTCGCGCGCAATATCATCTATTTCGCCGCGGGTCGCACCGATGCACGTCAGGTGCGGCGCCGGCGTCAGGTCGGTTTCCGCAACCAGCCGTGCTACGGCAGCGTGTGTACGCTCCCGGGTAGACCCGTCCGCACCATAGGTAACCGAGACAAAGCGTGGCTCGAGCTCGGCCAGCCGACCGATCGAGTCCCACAGCGTGGTCTCCATCTTCTCGCTGTTCGGCGGGAAAAACTCAAAGGAAACGGACGGTCTTTCGATGGGGTTCGTGGTGATGGTCATAGTGGGTTCCGGGTCAGGCGGCGGCCGATGCACGCTCAGCAGGAGTCGCGACGGCCAGCAGCCAGGAAGGGGATCGATCGGGAATCGATCGTGGTGACGCGAGCCGCAAACCGGCAGCGGCGGCGTACTGCGAAAACTGTTTCCTGATTTCGGTGGCGCCCGAGTCAGGGACCGCGGCTAACAACAGAATGCGGCCACCGCTACGCAGCAAGCGTTGCGCTTCGCGAAGCGCTTTCGCCGAGTCGTCGGCATCCTTAAGTACGTCATCAAGAATAATTGTGTCGAACGCTGCGTCGGCAAATGGCAGCGACCCCATCTCACCTTGCCGCAACGTGCAGTTCGGGAGATCGGCGAGCAGAATTTCGGCGCGGGCGAGGCGACGTGCGTTTGCGTCGATGTCAACACCCACTACCCGCTGCGCGCGCGATGCGAGCAGCTTCAACAGGCGGCCTTGCCCGCAGCCGACGTCGAGCAAATCACCGAGCGGTCGCGCAACAGTGAGTTCAACGAGAGCACGGTGCAGTGAACGATCAGCATCGGCAACCGGACCCGCGTCGTCGTAATCACGCAACGCGCGAAGTCGCTCGAGATCGAGGCCAAACTGCGGTTCGTCCTCGGGCAACAACGCCAGCAAGCGACGGCGCGCCATGGCGTTCGGCCCCAATGTCGGCGAGCGATAGAAAACGAAATGGCCGTCGCGAAAGCGCTCCAGCAAATCAACCGCACAGAGCTGCTTCAAGTGCTGCGAGATGCGCGGCTGGCTGAGCCCCGTCACCTCGGTGAGCTCGGAGACGCTGCATTCGACCTTGGCACACAGCGCGATCAGCCGGAGCTTGGTTGGATCGGCGAGCGCTTTGAGCTGGCTTTGCAGTTGCTGGGTCGAGGCCTTCATATAAATATATAAATATTCTTTTATATGTATGAAAAGATAGTATAACGCACGCATTTCCGCCCCACCACCGCCTTTTTACCTAATGACTGATGCAAGTCACGCTTTCGTCAATCACGCCGAGTGGACGAGATATTTGTTGGCGAGACATAAAGCGAGCGTTAGCGAGACAGTCCGCCAACAAATATGTCGGACGATCGGCTAATGAACAGGCTGCTTATTGAACGGAGTCGGGACCAAGAACGACGTTGTCAGCGAACAGGCGTTTGACATCCACGGCGTCAAATGTGCGCCGCCGACCACAGTACTCGCAAACCACCTCGATTTGCCGCTGTTCTTCCAGCGTTTCCCGCGCCTCAGCTTCGCCAATCATCTTGAGCACGTCCTCGGTCTTGCGCGCTGAGCAACGGCAGCCGAAGGTTACCGGGCGCGGCTGATACACGCGCACATCGTCCTCGGCAAAGAGCTTGCCGACGAGCGACAGGCCGCCGCCATCCTCAAAGTCCTCGCAGCTCAGCGTCTCGGCGAGGAAACGCAGCCGCTGCCAGTCGTCTTCATCGATAGCCGCTCCCGGAACTTTCTGCAGAAGCAGACCGCTGCCAACCTGGTCATTCGCAACGAGCGCAATATGACTGGGTACCTGCACCGAACGTGCAAAGTAATGTTCGAGACTGGCGGCCAATGAGGTGTCATTAACCTCGACAATGCCCTGGTATGGCCGGTCACCGTTATCCACCGTAACCGCGCACAGCGCATTGCCCGTGAGCTCGCCGAAATCGGCCGCAATTTTGTCCACATCGACAATCGCCATGCCACGCAGTTCGAGCTCGTTGCTGCACTGCATGACCAGCATTTTTAATACGTCACCACGTTGCAGCTGCAAGGTGACCGCACCATCGAACTTGAGGCTGTGAGCGATCAGCGCGGTCGCCGCTGCCGCGTGGCCCAGTGTCGCTTCGACCAGCGCATCGTAATCGTGGTCGCGCAACATGCGGCGCCAGGTACGAGACAAATGAACGAGCGCACCGCGCACCGGTATCGACTCGAAGCCGAACGATGTGATGCTGTCTGCTGACATCTCAGCCGTCGAGCTTGGCTTTGAGTATCTGGTTGACCTGGCCGGGGTTGGCCTGCCCTTTGGTCTCTTTCATCACCTGGCCGACGAAAAACCCAATCAGCTTGTCCTTGCCGGCCCGGTAATCCGCCGCCTGCTCGGGATGCGCCGCGATAACCCGGTCGACCACCGTTTCAATGGCGGACGTGTCGGTTATTTGCTGCAGGCCTTTGGCCTCGATGATGGCATCGGCACTGCCCTCGCCCTGCCACATGGCCTCGAATACCTGCTTGGCGATCTTGCCGGAAATCGTATTGTCATGAATGCGCGTGAGCAGGCCGGCAAGGCTCTCGGCAGACACCTTGCTGTCGCTGATGTCGAGTCCGTCTCTGTTCAGTGCTCCCGAGAGTTCGCCGACAACCCAGTTGGTAACCAGCTGCGCGTTCGCCGCGGTCGTTGCAACGGCAGCCTCAAAATAGTCGGCAAGCGCCCGCGATGTCGTTAGCAAACTGGCATCGTCATCCTTCAATTGATACTCGTCGACGAAGCGCTGCTGTTTAGCGTCCGGAAGCTCCGGCAACTGTTGTCGCACCGCTTCGATGTACTCGGCACTGATTTCAACGGGCAGCAAATCGGGATCGGGGAAGTAGCGGTAGTCGTTGGCCTCTTCCTTGGAGCGCATCGAGCGCGTCTCATCCTTGTCAGAATCGTACAGTCGCGTCTCCTGCACGACGGTGCCGCCATCTTCGATCAGCTCGATCTGCCGTTCGATCTCAAAATTTATGGCCTTCTCGACGAAGCGAAACGAGTTCAGGTTTTTCAGTTCAGCACGCGTGCCAAGCTCCTCCTGCCCTCGCGGCCGCACCGACACGTTGGCGTCGCAGCGAAACGAACCTTCCTGCATGTTGCCGTCGGAAATACCGAGGTAGCGCACGATCGTGTGAATCTTGCGCATGTAGGCGACCGCCTCCTTCGCCGAACGCAGGTCCGGTTCGGACACAATCTCCAGCAAGGGTGTACCGGCACGGTTCAGGTCGATGCCGGACGACCTTTCCAGGCCCTCGTGAATCGACTTGCCCGCATCTTCTTCGAGATGGGCCCGAGTGATTCCGATACGCTTCTCACCACCGTCGTCACCGGTAATGAACAGTTCGCCGTATTCGACGATCGGCAGCTCGTACTGGCTGATCTGGTAGCCCTTCGGCAGATCCGGGTAGAAGTAATTCTTGCGCGCAAACACCGAACGCGGAGCGACGGTCGCGTCGACAGCAAGACCAAACATTGCCGCCATTTGCACGACCTCTTTGTTCAACACCGGCAACATACCGGGATAACCAAGATCGATAAGACTCGCCTGGGTATTGGGCTCGGCGCCATATTCTGTGGATGAGCCCGAGAATATTTTGGAGCGCGTCGCCAGCTGCGTATGAACCTCCAGACCGATAACCACTTCCCACGCGCTACTCATCGGAACGCCTCCGGTCTGGCGGCATGCCAGTCCGTCTGCTGCTCGTATTGGTGCGCACAGCGCAGCAGCGTCTCTTCCGCGAAGTGCGCCGCAACCAGGTGCAGGCCAACCGGCAACCCATCAACCAAACCGCAAGGCACAGATATGCCTGGCAATCCCGCCAGATTCGCACCGATCGTGTAAATGTCATTCAGATACATCGTGATCGGGTCGTCGACTTTTTCGCCAAGCTTGAAGGCCGGTGACGGCGCGGTCGGGCCGGCAATGACGTCAACGTCGGCAAATGCTCTCTTGAAATCGTCGGCGATCAGGTGGCGCACCTGCTGCGCCTTCAGGTAATAGGCATCGTAGTAGCCGGCTGACAGCACGTAAGTACCGGTCATGATGCGGCGCTTCACCTCGTCGCCGAAGCCCTCACCACGACTACGGCAATAGAGATCGAGGAGATCCTCCGGGTTCTCAGCACGATGCCCGAAACGCACGCCATCGAAGCGCGACAGGTTCGACGAACACTCGGCCGGAGCCACAACGTAGTAAGTGGGCACCGACAGGTCGAGATTCGGCAGATCGACTTCCACCGTCGTGGCGCCGAGCGACTCGAGTACGGCAATCGCGTCTCGTATGCGTGCTGCGCAGTCAGCATCGAGACCGGCATCGAAATGCTGGCGCACGATGCCGACACGCAAGCCCTTGATCGACTGATTGATGCCCGCCAGGTAATCCGGGACCGGTTCGTCGATGGAGGTCGAATCGCGCGGGTCGAAGCCCGCCATGACGCCGAGGAGTCGCGCCGCGTCTGCGGCTGTGCGCGTGATGACGCCGGCCTGATCGAGGCTGGACGCGAAGGCAATCATCCCGTAACGCGACACGCGCCCGTAGGTGGGTTTGATCCCGACGGTGCCGGTCAATGCCGCCGGCTGGCGAATCGAGCCTCCGGTGTCGGTGCCAGTTGCAGCCGGAGCAAACCCGGCGGCCACGGCTGCCGCCGATCCACCCGAAGAACCGCCGGGCGAGCACTCGAGGTTCCAGGGATTTCTCACCGGCCCGAAATAGCTGGTCTCATTCGACGAGCCCATCGCGAACTCGTCCATGTTGGCTTTGCCAAGTACTACAGCGCCCGCAGCCGCGAGCCGTTCGACGACGGTCGCATCGTAGGGCGAGACAAAATTCTCCAGCATTTTCGAACCGCAGGTCGTCCTGACCCCGCGCGTACAGAAAATATCTTTATGCACGAGGGGCAGTCCGTTCAGGATTCCGCCCTGCCCTTTGGTGCGCGCCTCGTCAGCACGCTTCGCGGCGGCGAGCGCCGCGTCGCCGGTCACCGTGACAAAAGCATTAAGCTGCCCGTCCAGGCTCGCGATGCGTTCGAGCAGCGTCTCCGCCAGTTCCACGGCGGAAAACTCGCCTGCATCAAGGCCGGCGGCAAGCTCGGTCATCGACCGGGCGTGCAGTGCGGAGCTTGAGTCGCTCATTCGATGACTTTTGGTACGAGATAGAGCCCGTCGGACACAGCCTCGGCATTCTGCTGATAATAGTCCCGTTGATCGGTCTCGGTAATGGCGTCGGGGCGCAGTCGCTGCGTCGCGTCCAGCGGGTGCGCCATGGGCACGACGCCGGTGGTATCCGCCTGTGACAGCTGGTCGACGAAATCGACGATTTTGGAGAGCTTCTCGACGCTTTCGGCGTACTCGCCTTCGTCCAGTTTCAGCCGCGCCAGCATCGCGATGTGCTGAACCTGATCTTTGTTAAGAGACACGGGACATTTCCGATGTTGAAGGTTGGCTCTGAGGGTTGGCAAAAGTGCTGTTTTCAGCAGGCCCGCAATAATACACGGCGCCTTGTGCAATGTCCTGCGCATTGTTAGATTAGCGCGTTAACCTTGCTTCGAGACCTCGCTTCGACATGTTCAAAAATATTCTGGGTTATTTTTCCAATGACCTGTCCATTGACCTTGGCACTGCCAACACCCTGATTTACTCCCGGGGGCATGGCATCGTGCTCGATGAGCCGTCGGTTGTGGCGATTCGCGAAGATTCGGGACGCGGCGGCCGCGTCGTCGAGGCGGTCGGCATGGAAGCCAAGAACATGCTGGGCCGCACGCCTGGCAACATCACAGCAATCCGGCCCCTGAAGGACGGCGTTATCGCCGACTTCACGGTCACCGAGAAGATGCTGCAGCACTTCATCCGCAAGGCCCACCAGTCTCGCTACTTTCGGCCAAGCCCGCGAGTCTTGATCTGTGTGCCTTACGGATCGACCCAGGTTGAGCGACGCGCCATCCGTGAGTCGGCCGAGGGCGCCGGGGCACGTAAGGTGCACCTCATTGATGAGCCCATGGCAGCCGCTATCGGCGCCGGCATGCCGGTGCACGAGGCCCGCGGCTCGATGGTCCTCGACATCGGTGGCGGTACCTCGGAAGTGGCCGTCATCTCGTTAAACGGCATCGTATATGCAGCGTCCGTCAGAATCGGTGGTGACCGCTTCGACGAAGCGATCACCAGCTACGTGCGTCGCAACTACGGCATCCTGATCGGCGAGGCTACGGCGGAGCGCATCAAGCACGAAATCGGTTCCGCGTTTCCAGGACAGGAGGTGCTGGAGATCTCGGTCAAGGGCCGTAACCTTTCGGAAGGCGTACCACGCAGTTTCACACTGAACAGCAATGAAATTCTCGAAGCCTTGCAGGAACCGCTGCAGGGAATCGTTGGTGCTGTTAAAGAAGCACTCGAACAAACGCCGCCCGAGCTCGGCGCCGACGTTGCCGAACGCGGCATCGTTCTTACCGGCGGCGGCGCCATGCTACGCGACATCGACAAGCTGTTGATGGAGGAAACCGGACTGCCCGTCGTTATCGCCGATGATCCGCTGACTTGCGTCGCCCGTGGTGGCGGCCGGGTTATCGAACTCATCGACGAACACGGTCCCGCGGTATTCGGCCTGGAGTGATTTTCGGTCCGGGTCGACTGACGACAGGCTGCGACTAGGAGATGGTCGATTACCGGGGAAATAGCAGTAATCCGGCCCGCATCCCGGCGCTTGGCGCTCGTGTCATCATCTTCATCGTCATCAGCATTCTGCTGATGTATTTCGACCATCGTGAAAATCACCTCGACGCCGTGCGCAAGGGCATCGGCGCTGCCATGTACCCGGTGCGCGTCGTGGTCGATGCCCCGGTGCGCGTGTGGCAGTGGTTCGACGAAGCCACAACGACGCGCGGCGAGCTGCAATCCGAAGTCAGCCGCCTGCGTTCCGAGCGGCTGCTGACGAGTGTCCGGCTGCAGCGTCTCACCGCGCTGGAAGCGGAAAATGCCCGCCTGCGCGCGATGCTTGATGCTCGCAGCAAAGTTCGCGACCAGGTGCGCGTGGCAGAGATCATGGCGGTCGATGCAAATCCCTACGAGCACGACCTCGTCATTGATATCGGCGAGCGCGATGGCGTTTACGACGGCCAGCCTATCGTTGATGCCGACGGAGTGATCGGGCAGGTCATCAAAACCGGCTTGATGACGTCACAGGCGGTGCTCATCAGCGATACCGACCATGCCCTGCCAATTGAGGTCAATCGCAATGGTCTGCGCACCATCGCGGTGGGTACCGGTGAAATTGATCGGCTCGAGTTACCTTTTCTGCCGAACAACGCCGATATCCGCGTAGGCGACCTGTTGGTGACGTCGGGACTTGGTGGCACGTTTCCGAGCGGTTATCCCGTCGCCGTCGTGAATGCGGTAACGCGTATTCCGCAACAACAGTTTGCTGACGTCACGGCCACGCCCGCCGCCGCGCTCGATCAGGTCCGCGAGGTCATGCTGATCTGGTCGGCACCGGCCGAAACGGGGGAGTTGCCCGATGAGTAGGGAAACTGCGTCGCGACGCTTGCCGGTTATTGTCACGCTGCTCGTTGGGTTGATGCTGACGATGATGCCGCTGCCAGGCATCGTCGAAACCGCGCGTCCCGACTGGCTGGCGCTGCTCGTCATTTTCTGGGCGATGCTGTTGCCGCGAACATGGAGCATCGGCAGCGCCTGGATGATTGGCATCATGCTCGACGTTGCCAACGGCACGGTGCTCGGCCAGCACGCTCTGGCACTGTGTGTCATCGCGTTTATCACCGTGCGTTTTCATCTTCTGATGCGCGTTTTTCCTTTATCGCAATTGACGGTCACGATCTTCGCAATGCTCGCGTTGTATCAGTTCCTGCTTTTCTGGGTGAACGGCGTCGCCGGCATCAGTGCGCCAGCGGCCAGTTACTGGGCGCCCGTCATCAGCGGCACGCTGCTCTGGCCCTTCCTCTATACGTTCCTGTCCGGGCTGCGTTACCGGTCGCGTTCGAGAACCTGACTTGAGCCTGCTGTCACCGATCAAGGACCACCACTCCGAACGTCAGCTATTTGTCGGCCGTGCGATCCTCGCAGCCGTTATTTCAGCACTGCTGCTTGGCATCGTCATCGCAAGGCTCGTGCAGCTGCAAGTGGTCGATCATGAGTTGTTCGCCGCAAAGTCGCAGGGCAACCGCGTTCGCATGGAGGCAGTGCCACCGATCCGCGGCCTGATCTTCGATCGCAAGGGCCGCGCCATTGCCCAAAACCTCCCCGCCTACCAGCTCGAACTCGTTCCGGAACAGGTTGATGATGTTGACGACACGCTCGAGCGGCTAGCCACGCTCGGCCTGATTGAAGCGACCGACATACCGAAGTTCAAGGGACTCAGTCGCAGTGGCCCACGCTTTCAGCCAGTAACGCTGAAATTTCGCATGACCGAGGAAGAGATCGCGAGCTTCGCTGTACAGCGGCCGCGCTTCCCCGGCATCGACTTTCGGCCGCGACTGGTACGCCATTACCCCGACGGCCCGGCGGTCGCGCACGCTGTCGGTTATGTCGGTGCGATAAGCACCGATGATCTGCAACGTCTGGAGCCGGCGCGCTATGCCGGCACCTCGCATACCGGCAAGACCGGCGTCGAGAGTGCCTTCGAATCCGATCTGCACGGCTACGCCGGCTATCGACACCTCATTACGAATGCAAGGGGCCGCAAGGTTCCCAACAATTCCAGTGAACTGCTGGACGCTTTGCCCGACGACCAGGCACCGAGCCCGGGGTCAAACGTCTATTTGAGTCTTGACCTGGATCTGCAGCTAACGGCGGTGCGCGCGCTCGAAGGCCGGCGCGGTGCCGCAATCGCCATCGATCCCTGGAGCGGTGAGATCCTTGCCCTGGTGAGTGCACCGTCGTTCGATCCCAACCAGTTCGCGGTGGGCATGACCTCTAAACAATACGGCAAGCTGCAAAACAATCCAGACCAGCCGCTCTTTAATCGCGCACTGCGCGGCGCGTATCCGCCGGGCTCCGTCATCAAGCCAATGCTGGCGCTTGCTGCGCTGGAGACCGGCGCAACCAACCTGACGCGCAAGACACTGTGCCGCGGGTATTTCATGTTGCCGAACTCCACGCACCGTTACCGCGACTGGAAGCCTGAGGGACACGGTTCCATGGACCTGCACGACGCGATCACGCAATCCTGCGACGTGTATTTTTACGAGATCAGTGGTGCTCTTGGCATAAACAACATGCACGACTACCTCGACCGTTTTGGGCTTGGTCACAAAGCCGGCATCGACATTGGCGGCGAACATTCAGGTCTGGTGCCATCGACCGAGTGGAAGAAGGCCGCGTTCCGCAATCGCGACGACCAGCGCTGGTACGACGGCGAGACGGTAATTGCATCGATCGGCCAGGGCTACATGCTTGCGACGCCGCTGCAATTGGCGGGCGCAGCTGCCGCTTTGGCGACGCACGGTGTGCGCTACAAGCCGCACCTTATTGCCGCTGTTGAAGACCCCATTAGCGGTGAGCGCCGGCTAATCCCTCCACAACAATTACCAAGGGTCGAAATCAGCAACAACTTTTACTGGGATATCGTGGTCGAAGCGATGCACGACGTGATGCAGGGAACGCGGGGGACAGCGCGTGCAGTAGGCATGGGCGCTCCGTACACGATGGCCGGCAAGAGCGGGACGGCGCAGGTTGTGTCTATCGCGCAGGACGAGGAATACGACGAGGAAGAACTCGAGGAACGGCAGCGCGATCACGCGCTTTTCATTGCGTTTGCGCCGCTCGACAACCCGCGCATTGCGGTCGCCGTTATCGTCGAGAACGGCCGCAGCGGCAGCTCGGTGGCGGCGCCGATCGCAAAAGCGATGATGGATCAATACCTGGGATTCGGGCCCGATGTTTCTAAGCGATAACCAGCAGCTACTGACAACTCGGGCGGCGCCGCTGTCGGACTTCGCACGCCTGGTGCGACGATTGCACATCGACGGACCGCTGCTCGGTGGCTTGCTCCTGATCTGTGGTTTTGGCCTGTTCATCCTTTACAGCGCGGTCGGCGAGAGTAATCGCCTGCTCGTTAACCAGGTCATTCGACTGGGCGTCGCGTTTGGCGCGATGCTCGTCGTCGCGCAGATGTCGCCAGACTTTCTGCGCCGCTGGACACCGTGGGGATACGCGGCCGGCATTGTGCTGTTGGTGCTGGTGCTTCTCTATGGCACGGTTGGCCAGGGCGCCCGGCGCTGGCTCGATATCGGCATCCGCTTCCAACCATCGGAGGCGATGAAGCTTGGTGTCCCGATGATGGCTGCCTGGTTTTTGCATCATCGTCAGATGCCGCCGAAGTTCAGCCAGTTGCTCGTCATTGCCGTATTAATCATCGTGCCGACCTTGCTGATTGCCAAACAGCCTGATCTTGGCACGTCGCTGTTGATTGCGGCGGCGGGGATCATCGTCATGGTGCTGGCCGGCATGTCATTTCGGCTCATTCTTGGCCTGGGAGTGCTCGCTGTCCCGGGCGCGCTGGTGCTATGGAATTTCATGCAGGACTATCAAAAGCAGCGCGTACTGACCTTGCTGAATCCGGACAGCGACCCGCTCGGCGCAGGCTACAACATCATTCAATCGAAGATCGCGATCGGTTCCGGCGGATTGTTCGGCAAGGGCTGGATGAACGGCTCGCAAGCTCATCTCGAGTTCCTGCCGGAACGCGATACGGACTTCATCTTCGCCGTTCTCGGTGAGGAGTTTGGGCTGCTGGGCGTGCTGACACTGCTAACCCTGTATATGTTTGTCATTGGCCGCGGACTGTATATCGCCGCGCAGGCTCACGACACCTATTCACGCCTGCTCGCAGGCTCCATCAGCCTGACGTTTCTGGTGTACGTATTCGTTAATACAGCGATGGTCACTGGTCTGATCCCGGTTGTCGGCGTACCACTGCCATTAGTCAGCTTCGGTGGCACCTCGATGGTGACGCTGATGGCGGGATTCGGTATTCTGATGGCGATTCATTCGCACAGGAAATTGCTACCGCACTAATGAACAATCGAATTTTCGCAGTCGCCGCTGCTTTCCTGGTTGCCGTTTCCTGTGCCCGCGCGGTCGATGATCTCGATCCCGTAGCCATCAATGTCGACAAACCTATCGTTGCCGAATTCATCGACGACATGGTGAGCGAGCACGAGTTTGACCGGGAAGCGCTCCGCGAACTGCTCGGCAAGGCGAAAACCAAGGCGTCGATTGTCCGCAAAATTTCGACACCCGCCGAACGGACGCTGACCTGGGGCGAATATCGCAAGATTTTCATTACCAAAGAGCGCATCAAGGCAGGCGCGACTTTCTGGCGCGAGAATCGCGAAATGCTCGAACGCATCAGCCAGGAAACCGGCGTTGCGGTGGAGATGATCGTCGGCATCATTGGCGTCGAAACGTATTTCGGGCGTATTACCGGCAATGATCGGGTGCTCGATGCTCTCGCAACGCTGGCGTTCGACTACCCGCCGCGCGCGAAGTTTTTTCGCAATGAGCTCGTGCAATTCCTGGTACTGACTCGTGAGGAGGGCATCGACGCCACGGTGCCCACGGGTTCCTATGCTGGTGCGATGGGTCGACCGCAGTTCATGCCGTCGAGTTTTCGCGCCTACGCAGTCGACGCATCCGGTGACGGGAAACGCGATATCTGGAACAACTGGGCGGATGTAGCCGGCAGTGTTGCCAACTATTTCGTCGAACACGGCTGGCGGCCAGGCGAAGCCGTGACCGCGCAAGCGTCGCTCGGGACCCGCTGGAATGAATCGGCGCCGCCACCGAAAAACACGCTCAAAGCCTCGGCAACCGTTGAGAGCTTGAGCAAAGCCGGTGTGGTCTTTGCGACGGATCTGTGTGCCGACAGCAAAGCAGAGTTATTGAGTTACGAAGGTGCCGACGGCGCCGAGTACTGGGTCGGCTTCCACAACTTCTTCGTCATCACCCGATACAACCACAGCGTCATGTACGCGCTCGCTGCCTACCAGCTCGGCGAAGAAATCGCGTCGCAAGTGCGCGCCGATGTTAACTAGGCTGGCGCTACGGGCTGCGCTGCCGGTTGTGCTGATGATACTCAGCGCATGCGGCGGCAGCAGCATCAAGGGCGATGGGGCGCCGTCATCCGGCAGCATTCGCATCCCTGACCTGCCCGATGACCCGGTGCCACGGCCGGAGCCGTTGAGCCGCTATGGAAATGGCCCAAATTACGAGGTTTTCGGAAAACGCTACACCGTGATGACGAGCAGTGCGAACTATCAGGAGCGCGGCGTCGCGTCCTGGTACGGCAAGAAGTTTCACGGCAGGCTGACGTCCAATCGCGAACCCTATGACATGTACCAGATGACGGCCGCTCACAAGTCACTGCCGCTGCCGACCTATGTGCGGGTTCGCAACCTCAAGAACAAAAAGAGTGTGATCGTGCGCGTCAATGACCGGGGTCCTTTCGTGCACAACCGCATCATCGACCTGTCCTATGCCGCGGCGACGAAGCTCGACATGGTTCGCGACGGCACCAGCCTGGTGGAAGTCACTGCCATAAGTTTTGACGAAAAGGCTTTTGACAAACCGGGTTTTGACGAACCGGGAGGCGACCGCCCTGCGCGTCAGACCGTGCCGCCGAGCCCGCCTCCAGCCGAAACCGTCGCCAATGAAGCGCCTGCGCCGCAGACCGCGCCAGAAAGCCGTATTCAAGAGAGCCGTATTCAAGAGAGCGATGTCTATGTGCAGGTAGGTGCCTTCGGCGACCGTGCCAACGCAGAACGTCGCCTGGCCATGTTGTGGTCCGCCGGCATCAACGATGCGTTTATCTATGAAGATCTCACCGGCGATGCGGCCCTGCTGCGAGTCCGGATCGGCCCTGTCGACGATGTTGTCCAGTACGACCTGTTGGTCAAGGAACTCGAGACGATCGGAATTGCGGATCCCTATCTGTCTGTTGAATAGATGCGTGACGCATTGGCGCGTACAATACGCGGCCACTCAGTTCGCCCTAATTTCTAGAGGATTCATGTTGCAACGTCTGATTCTTGCGCTCGTGCCGCTTTTGCTACTGCTGCCGGCATCGCCGCCAGCCGCCGCACCCATGCCAGCCCCTGCTCCGCCGATTATCGGCGCCAAAAGTTACCTGGTTATCGACAGTCGCACGGGTACCGAACTTGCCTCGCTGAATCCGGACAGCTCGCTGGCACCGGCTAGCCTGACAAAAATAATGACGACCTACGTCGTCTTCATCGCGCTCAAACAGGGTCAGCTTGGTCTCGACGACGAAGTCACAGTCAGCGAAAAAGCCTGGCGCACCGAAGGCTCGCGCATGTTCATCGAGGTGGGCACCAAGGTCTCTGTGAAAGACCTGCTGATTGGCATGATCGTGCAGTCGGGTAATGATGCCAGTGTTGCGCTGGCAGAACGCGTCGCCGGCACGGAGGCCGTGTTCGCAGAAATGATGAACCAGCACGCCGCGAAGCTCGGCATGCGTTCCAGTCATTTCGTGAATGCGACGGGACTGCCGGCCGACGGCCATACAACCACAGCGCGCGATCTCGCAACGCTGGCGCGCGCGCTGATCGCGGAATTTCCCGAGTACTACGCGTGGCATGCAGAAAAGGAATTTACCTACAACAACATCCGGCAGAACAATCGCAATTCGCTGTTGTGGCGTGACGATTCAGTGGATGGCCTGAAGACCGGCCACACGGAAGACGCCGGCTATTGTCTTGTCGCTTCGGCGAAGCGTGACAACATGCGGATCGTCTCGGTAGTGCTCGGAACTTCGAGTAATAAGGCACGGACTGACGGCAGCCAGGCACTGATTAATTACAGCTTTCGGTTCTTTGAGACACGGCTGCTGTTCAAGGCCGGCGAAGCCGTTACGACAGCGAGAATCTGGAAGTCGGCCAACGAGAATACGGAGCTTGGCGTGCTGGAGGACCTGTATATCACTGTACGGCGTGGCGCTTACGAGCAGCTGGAGCCCACGATGAACATCCCGGCCATACTGGAAGCCCCCGTCAGCGCCGGGCAACCGCTCGCCGAACTCGCGGTGAAGCTGGGTGACGACATGTTGGTGACCGCACCGCTGCGAGCACTTGCCGACAACCCGGCCGGCTCGTTCTGGCAGCGAACACGCGACAGCATTAGCCTTTGGTTCGAGTAGTATGTCTGAGGAATCGGCGATTGAGTTCCCCTGCGAGTTCCCGATCAAAATGATGGGCCGCGACACGCCGGCCTTCAGGCAAACCATGCGCACGCTCGTCGAGGGACACGTGGGAGACGTTGACGAAAGCCGCGTGCAGTCAACGGTCAGCCGCAACGGTCGCTTCGTGTCCGTCACGATTACAATCACGGCGACCAGCCAGCAGCAACTCGACGCTATCTATCGTAACGTTTCCGCGCACGACGACGTGCTAATGGCCCTGTGACCCGCTCAGCTGGTCAGACTATTGTCGTTCGTAACCTCGGGCGCCAGGACTACGTTCCTTTGTGGCGTTCAATGCAGCAGTTTACCGACGAGCGCACGGCGGCCACACCCGATGAAATCTGGTTTACCGAACACCCTCCGGTATTCACGATGGGACTGAATGCCAAACCCGAACATCTCCTCGCACCGGGCGACATACCGGTGGTGCAGATCGACCGCGGCGGCGAGGTGACCTTTCATGGTATCGGCCAACTGATGATTTATCCGCTGCTGGACCTGCGGCGAGCGGCGATTGGCGTACGCACGTTAGTCACGGCACTTGAGCAAAGCGTCGTCGACCTCGCGGCCGAGTTCGATATCGAAGCCGCTGCGCGCCCGGAAGCGCCTGGCGTCTACGTCAATGACGACAAACTGGCGAGCGTCGGTCTGCGCATACGCCGCGGCTGCAGTTTTCACGGCATGGCGCTGAACGTCGACATCGATCTCGAGCCGTTTGCACGTATAAACCCCTGTGGCTATGCAGGCTTGCAAATGACCGACCTCACGCACCTCGGCGTTGAGTTCGACCTCGAACAGGCTGCGGGGCGACTACTGCCCTATTTCCTGCGGCATCTCGGCTTCGACGACATCGAGGTCGTGCCTGCGAGCGCTGCGCCCGACGGCCGCACTACCGGTTAGCCGCCTGCAGGCGCTCGGGCGTGCCGACGTCCATCCAGAGGCCGCCGTATACCTCTCCCGAAAGCTGACCGGCATCCGCCGCCTCACGCAGTAACGGTGCCAGTGGAAATCGACCAGCCTCGCAACCGTCAAAAAACTCGGGGCGATAGATGGCCACACCGCTGAATGTAAGGGACGGCTCGGTGCCATTTCTGATTAAGCCGTCGCGAAGATCGAAGTCACCACAGCGACGATAGTCGGGCGTGGGCACCAACACCAGGTGTCCTTGAACACCGGGTGGCAACACGAGCTGCGGCAGCGGCATGTCCGTAAGGATGTCGGCATTGACGACCGCGAACGGTTCTTCCCCAAGCATCGGCAGTGCATTGTGAATGCCGCCGCCAGTCTCAAGAATGTCGTCCCCCTCCGGACTGTAAACAACGTCAAGCCCATCGCGCTTGCCGGAGCCGACGCGCCGCACAATCTGCTCGCCCAGCCAGCCCAGATTGATGACAACGGTCGAAATGCCGGCGGTGCAGAGCATTTGCAAATGGCGCTCGAGGAGACTGCGGCCATGTACCTCAATCAGCGCCTTTGGCAATGTCTCGGTAAGCGGGCGCAGGCGCTCGCCACGCCCGGCTGCCAGCAGCATCGCTCTCATGCGCGCCCACCAAATGTCGGTAACACGTGCCGCTCGATGACGTCGACGACAAATCGCAGCTCCTCATAATCATCGCCCAGCTCCACGATGTACGACAGCGTTCGCGGTATATCAGCGAGATACCGTGCCTTGCCATCGCGATGATTGAGGCGCGCAAATATGCCGGCCGCCTTGAGGTGGCGCTGCACGCCCATCAACTCGAAGTAGCGGCGAAACTGACGCTCATCGACGCGGGTACGTATCGCCGCGTCCAGTTGCGCGTAATACTCCAGCGCCCACTGGCGGACCTGTGATGCCGGCCAGCGCACGTAACAGTCCTTCAGTAAGGACACGAGGTCGTAAGTCAGCGGCCCCTCAACCGCATCCTGAAAGTCGAGGATGCCCGGATTATTGCACTCGGTCCGCATCAGGTTTCTTGAATGATAGTCACGATGCACGAATACCTTAGGCTGATTCAGCGCATTGTCGACCAGCTCATCGCAAAGCGATTGCCAGTTTTGCTCGTCCTCTGCAGTGAACGTCATACCCACGTGCAGCTCACAGAGCCAGTCATGAAACAGGGACAGCTCGAAGCGCAGCAGTTTCTCATCATACGGCGGCAGCAATGCCTGGAGCGCCTCACCACGCTGTTGCATCACCAGCAGCGCCAATATGGCGTCACTATAGAGCGTCTCTTTGGCGTCCGGCTGTTGCTCGAGTTCTTCCAGATAAGATCGCGTGCCCAAATCAGTGAGCAGCAAGAAACCCGCTTCGAGATTGGCTTCAAGCACGCGCGGTGCGTTCAATTGCATCGTTTCGAGATAGCCGGCAACGCGAATAAACGGCCGGCAGTCTTCCTGTTCCGGCGGAGCATCCATGATGATGAAACTGTCGGTATCTGCCACAACACGAAAATATCGGCGAAAGCTGGCGTCGGCTGACGCGACCGCCGGCTCGCAGCCGGCGATCGCATCGATACCGGTTATCCAATCACGCAATGCCGCCAGCCGGGCATCGCCCGCGGCGTTCAGGGTAGTAATTCCCGTTCTCCGTAACGCATTGAAGCACCTCGAAAACTATGCGAAGGTAACAAATACTATAGCCGGATAACATCCCGGGTTCCTTGGGCTTTGGCCGCAACCTGACCGACCACCGACTTGTCCTCCAGACCACTGATTGTTGCTACTTGCCTGCTAGCCGCGTTTCCCGTGTACGGCGCGGAGACGCGTGCCTGTCGCACAACGCTGGCGGAGCCGCTGTCGGTTGAAGGCGCGGTGCCGGCCGCGGCGGCCGATCCCGACGCTATCGTATTCGAAGCCGGACGTTTGCAGGCGCAGCTCGGGGACGAACCGACCGCGATATTGAGCGGCGGCGTGTTGTTGCGGACCGACGACAAGCTGGCCGGCGCAGACACAGCGCGTTACGAACCGGAATCGCAGGAGATACTGCTGGAAGGCGGCGTTCGTTACGAAGATCCCAGCACCCAGATCATCAGTGACTCGGCAGAATTCGCTTACCGTTCGGGCCGCATTCGGTTTTCGGGTGCGCAGTTCTCGTTGGGTAGTAATGGCGCGCGTGGCGCCTCAGAGTTACTGGAAATCAACCAGGACGGGAC
The DNA here is from genome assembly GCA_964615665.1 of uncultured Woeseiaceae bacterium. Classification (GTDB taxonomy): domain Bacteria; phylum Pseudomonadota; class Gammaproteobacteria; order Steroidobacterales; family Woeseiaceae; genus UBA1847. The sequence continues at coordinate 24,923 of CAZTQL010000007.1, forward strand.
GCTGAGGCTTGACGATGTGGAATACACCACGTGCCCGCCTGGCTCTGAGGACTGGCTCTTGCATAGCAAGTCGATCAAGCTCGACACCGGTGCGGGCGTGGGCACGGCTAAAGGAGTCAAGCTGCAGTTCAAGGGCGTACCCATCCTGTACTCTCCGTACCTGTCGTTTCCGATCAGCGACGCGCGCAAGTCCGGCTTGTTGATACCGGAAATTGGCAGCGCAGGCCGCAGTGGCAACGAAATCCGCGTGCCCTACTACTTCAATATTGCGCCTAACTATGATGCCACCGTTACGCCGCGCCTGTTGACCAGCCGCGGCCTGCAACTGGAAACGCAATTCCGTTACCTGACACCGAACGACGAAGGCATTCTGACGGCCGACTACCTTCCCGACGACAGCATCCTGGATGCCGCCCGACATCAGCTGCGCTTTCAACACCGTACAGACTTCAGCAGTGGCTGGCGCAACCGCATCGACTATAGCAAGGTTTCAGACAGCCAGTATTATGAGGATCTCGGGGGTAGCCTGAGCGTCTCGAGTACTACGCACCTCAATCGCAGCATTCGCTTTGACTATTACGGCGACAATTTCTCAATGCTTGGCCAGGTGCAGGAACACCAGACGATCGACGATGCGATACTGCCCGCTGATCAACCGTACCAGCGATTGCCGCAGGTACTGGCCAGCGGCTCCTGGCCTTTGGGGTTGCTGCGACTGAATGTCGACGGCGAAGTCGTCAATTTTGATCGCGAGGTCGGCGTTACTGGTTGGCGCGTTAATGCCATGCCGTCGGTCGAGTTGCCGGTCCGGCAACCTGGCTGGTTCGTGACACCAGCGATCGCGCTCGACCACACGCGTTACCAGCTGGGCGACACGTTGCCCGGCGCAAACGATAACCCAACCCGCACGGTGCCAATCATGAGCCTCGACACCGGGATGGTGTTGGAACGGACGATGAAGACAGCGAATCGCGTGCAGACCCTGGAACCGCGTCTCTTGTATGTGAACATCCCGTACCGCGAGCAGAGCGATCTGCCCGTGTTTGACACGATTACGCCCGATATCAATCTCGTGCAGCTGTATCGCAAAAACCGATTTCTTGGTGTCGACCGTATCGGCGATACCGACCAGGTGAGTATTGGCGTTACATCGCGAATCCTGGACGTGGCAACCGGTCGGGAACTCATGACGGCAACCATCGGGCAGACCCGTTATTTCGGTGATCGCAATGTCACGTTGCCGGGTAACTCCGCATCAACTCTGGAGAGCTCGGACTACATCGCGCAGCTACGATTTCTCGCCTGGGAGAACGTCAACTTCGACATTGGTCACCAGTGGGGAACCGGCACGAGTGGCACCACCAAGTCGGAAGCGCGGTTGCAGTATCAACCGGCAAAAAACAAGATTTTGAATATTGCTTATCGGTTTCGCCGCGACTCTTTGGAACAGGGCGACCTGTCGTGGTCCTGGCCGGTCAGAAAGCGATGGAATTTTGTCGGTCGGTACAACTTTTCCTTTCGCGACGATGAGGTTCTGGAGCAATTCTTCGGCCTCGAATATGAAAGCTGTTGCTGGGGACTGCGCCTGGTTTCCCGACGCCACATCTCCACGCGCGATGGAACTCGTGATTCGTCGTTTGGTCTGCAACTGGTACTGAAGGGAATGACCAGCGTCGGGACGGCGGCTGACAAACTCCTGGAACGTGGTATTCTTGGCTATTCTGCAGACCTCCGGTAGTAAATTGTGTTAAAAATCAACTCCTTATGTGCCGTTATCGCATTGTTGACAGCGCCTTTCACCGCCGCTGACGAGCTCTCCGAGACCGGCGAGTTCATTGACGGCGTCGCGGCAATCGTCAATGAGGGCGTCGTTCTCAAGAGTCAGTTCGACGAACAGCTGGAGATTATCAAGCAACGAGCGGCGGCGCAGGATGTGCCGTTACCGCCGGCCAACGTGCTCGAGGAGCAGATTCTGGAGCGCCTGATTCTCAAAGAGATTCAGCTGCAGCGCGCCGCACGCATTGGCCTGCAGATTTCGGACGCGGCGCTGAATGATTCGATACGGATGATCGCGGAGCAGAATGGCGGACGCTTTGAGGATATGCCGGCATTGCTCGCGAAAGACGGTCTCGACTACGCTGATTATCGTCGTTCGCTACGCGACGAAATTGCGCTCGAGCAGCTGCGACGAATCGAGGTTGGGCAAAGTATCAATGTCACCGAACGCGAGGTGACACAGTGCATCGCGGACCTCGAGGGCAATGTTGTCGTTAACTCCGAGTTCGAGCTGTCACATATTCGCCTGTCGTTTTCCGAGAGCGCCAGCGCGGATGAGATTCGCGACGTTGAGACGCTTGCTAACAGTATTTATCAGCAGGTTCAGGACGGTGCTGATTTTCGGGAAATGGCGGCACGCTATTCCGCTGGCGACACCGCGCTGGAGGGTGGTTCGCTCGGTTGGATGAAGGGCGAACAAGTGCCGACGCTGTTCATCGACGCTCTGCAGGACATGGAGGCCGGTGACGTCTCCGCACCGCTGCGTGCGGCTAACAGCTACCACCTTGTAAGAGTCGACGACATGCGCAGCGCCGTCCAGCGCAGCCAGGTTGATCAGGTGAAAGCACGCCATATTTTGATTACGCCGAACGAAATTATTGATGACGAAACGGCCAAGCAACGTCTCGATGAGGCGCTGGCCAAGATTCGCGGCGGCGAAGACTTCGGCGAGCAGGCCAAGCTGCTCTCGGACGACCCGGGTTCCGGTAACCTCGGCGGCGACCTCGGCTGGACGAGTCCAGGGACTTTCGTTCCGGAGTTCGACAAGGTCGTGGATGAGGCGGATATCGGCGTCGTCAGTGAACCGTTTCGCTCGCAGTTCGGCTGGCACATTGTCGAGGTACTGGAGCGTCGCGTCTATGACAACACCGAAGAACTCAAAGAGCGTAACTGCGACGCGCGTATCCGCAACAGCAAGATGGCGGAAGAAACGCAGCTGTGGATGCAGCGCATGCGCGATGAGGCATTCGTAGATCTACGCATCTAGACGTGGCCGCTGGCAAGCCACTGGCAGTAACGGCCGGCGAGCCTGCCGGAATCGGCCCGGAAATTTGCGATGCCCTGGCCTCATCTCCCTTTGCCGATCGGGTAGTGATCATCGGCGATGCTTCTTTGCAGGGCAGCGTTGTGCCCGTTATCGATACGCCCTTCCCCGCGCCGGTCATCAAGGGCAGCCCCGATTCAGCCAACGCAGCAACGCTGCTTGACGGACTGCGACGAGCCGTCTCCGGCTGCCTGAGCGGCGAATTTTCCGGCATGGTCACCGCGCCGTTGTCGAAGAGCGTTATCGCTGATGCCGGCATTCCTTTCACCGGACATACCGAGTTTCTGGCAGAAATTACGGACACGCCATTGCCCGTCATGCTGCTGGTAGCCGGCGAATTGCGTGTCGCTCTCGCCAGCACGCATCTGCCGCTGCGTGCTGTCCCCGATTACATCACTGCGGAACGGCTGACAGCCGTCATCGACGTGTTGCATCAGGATTTACGCAGCAAGTTTGGCATCGACCAGCCGGAGATTATTGTATGCGGACTGAATCCGCATGCCGGCGAAGGCGGGCATCTCGGGCACGAGGACGCGGCGATTATCGCACCGGTCGTCGACGCCTTGACGCAGCGTGGCATGCGTCTGCGGGGACCGTTACCGGCGGACACGGCATTTACACCGGCGGCCGGCAACAAGGATGCCGTACTCGCCATGTATCACGATCAGGGGTTGCCTGTGCTCAAGTACGCGGGCTTCGGCCACGCGGTGAATGTAACTCTCGGCCTGCCTATCGTGCGCACCTCGGTTGATCACGGGACGGCGTTCGACATAGCGGGCACTGGGGCGGCCGACCCGGGCAGCCTGCTGGCCGCGGTCGAACTGGCGCTCCAGCTGGCGGCCAAATAGTGGCTGCGCACCGCGCCCGCAAACGATTCGGGCAACATTTTCTGATCGATGTCGGCGTTATCGATGCCATCTTACGCGCCGTTCATCCGGCCGCCGACGACGTCGTCGTCGAGATCGGACCCGGTCAGGGTGCGATTACCGACAGCCTGGCGCGGTCTGCCGGTCACCTGCATGCGATCGAACTCGATCGTGATCTCGCTGCGAAACTACGGCGCAAATACGAGCGCAACGCGGCAGTGACCATTCACGAAGCCGATGCGCTGACGTTCGACTTCGCGACGCTGGGAGATCAGCTGCGCATTGTCGGTAACCTGCCCTATAACATTTCCACGCCGTTGTTATTTCACCTGCTGCGGTTCCGTGATCGCATAGTCGACATGCATTTCATGTTGCAGAAGGAAGTCGTCGAGCGCATGGCAGCCGGACCGGGGAGCAAAGCCTACGGTCGTCTAGGCATCATGCTGGGCTGTCATCTGCAGATTGAGTCCCTGTTCAACGTCGACCGACTGGCTTTCAGCCCGCCACCTGACGTAACGTCTGCCGTCGTGCGGCTCGACCCGTTGCCAAGAGGCACCTACGCGATCGGCAACAACGCCGCATTGTCAGAACTTGTGACAACCGCCTTCATGCAGCGCCGCAAGACATTACGCAATGCGCTGAAGAAACTCGCAGACGCCGAGGATTTCACCGCTGTGGATATTGATGCAGGCCTGCGTCCCGAGCAAATCGCTATTGCGGAATACGTCGCACTCAGCAACCACCTTTGCCAGAAATCATAGCGCCACCGGACGCGCGCATACGCTAGAATGACGGTATGAACGAGAACGCCCACAGCATTCAGATCCAGGTTGCAACGGATTACATGGACGATCAGTCGGAACCTGATGCTGACCGTTATGTGTTTGCCTACACGATAACCATTTCGAACAAGGGCGATATTGCCGCCAAACTGTTGAGTCGTCACTGGGTTATCACCGACGCCAACGGCAAAGTGCAGGAAGTGAGCGGCGATGGCGTCGTGGGCGAACAACCCTATCTGAACCCCGGAGAACGCTTTCGCTACTCGAGTGGCGCAGTTATCGAAACACCCGTTGGCGCCATGCAGGGGCGTTATCGTATGAAATCCGAACACGGTGACAGTTTTTACGCACCGATCGAGCCGTTCACGTTGGCGGTCCCGGGCCTGCTGCACTAGGCGCTCGCAATGGCCGTATATGCGATCGGCGATCTGCAGGGCTGCTACGATCCGTTCCGCCGGCTGCTTGACGAAATTCGTTTCGAGCCTTCCAAAGACACGCTCTGGCTCACCGGAGACCTCGTCAATCGCGGTCCCAAATCACTGAAAACACTGCGATTTGTCAGAGAGCTTGGCGATTCCGTCGTAACCGTACTCGGCAATCACGATTTGCACTTGCTGGCGCTCGAGGCCGGCGTGCTACGCTTCGGCAAGCGCTTCGGCACGCTGACAAAATTGCTCGATGCCCCGGACGCCGCCGACCTCTGTGACTGGCTGAGAAGCAAACCGCTTGCACACTACGACAAGAACCTCGACACACTGCTGGTGCATGCCGGTACCTACCCGTCCTGGACTGTGGAAAAAACACTGGCGCGTGCCGCCGAGGTGGAAGAGGCCTTGCAGAGTTACGACTACGCGACGCTGCTGGGCAAGATGTACGGCAATGAGCCAAGTCGCTGGTCAGGAAGCCTGACCGGCTACAAACGGCTGAGATTTATCATCAACTGCCTGACTCGCACGCGGATGTTAACGCGGGCCGGTCACCTCGAACTCAGCTTCAGCGGTGCGCCCTGGTCGGCGCGTAAGAACCTCTCGCCCTGGTATGCGATGCCGAATACAGCCTGGGGAGATACGCGTATCGTTTTCGGCCACTGGTCGGCACTGGGCCTGATCGTACTGCCGCGTCTTGTGAGTCTGGACACAGGTTGTGTCTGGGGACGGCAGCTGACTGCGGTGCGACTGGACAAGAAGCGGCCGCGTGTCGTCCAGGTGGAGGGGCAACGCTAGTGCGATCATTGACCGCGTTCAACCTGATGGGCTGGATCGACCAACGAGGTGACATGGTGCTGCAGGTCTTTGAGCGCTTCTACGGTTCCAATAAGAACCGGCAATGCAACAACTGCGGCACGCTGATGCTGCGACCGGCAGACCGTTGATGCAGTACGAAGATACGCGTGAGTTTGCCGTCGCGCTGGATCGCAGTGATCCGCTGGCCCGCTTCCGGCAGCAGTTCAATTTCCCCCGCGAGCGCGACGGGCGCGCACCCGTGTACTTCTGCGGTAATTCGCTTGGGCTGCAGCCCAAGCTTGCCGTTGACTACGTGCAGCAGGAGCTGCAGCACTGGCAAGACTACGCGGTAGATGGCCATTTCCACTCCGAGCGGCCGTGGATTGCTTACCATCGGCTGGCGACCGATGGCTTCGCCAGCCTGGCCGGCGCCGAACCCGGCGAAGTCGTCGCAATGAACACGCTGACCGTCAACCTGCACCTGTTGATGGCGAGCTTCTATCGTCCCGACGCCGTCAGGCGCAAGATCGTCATCGAGGCCGGCGCATTTCCGTCCGACCAATATGCCGCGGCGTCACAAATCCGGCTGCATGGTTATGATCCGGAGACCGACCTGCTGGAGTGGCGTCCGCGCGACGGAGAGACATCGTTGCGCACCGAGGACCTTGCGACATTGCTCGATCGTGAAGGCGACTCGGTTGCACTGCTGCTACTGCCCGGCGTGCAGTACTTCACCGGCCAGGTTCTCGACATGGCGGCAATCTGTGACCTTGGCCGCCAGCATGGCTGCAAGGTCGGACTGGACCTCGCGCACGCGATCGGCAACGTCGAACTGTCGCTCAGCGACTGGGCGCCCGATTTCGCCTGCTGGTGTACCTACAAGTACCTGAATGCCGGACCGGGAGCGATCGGCGGCGTATTCGTGCATCGGCAACACCGCTCAGCGGACGACTACCTGCACGGCTGGTGGGGCAACAAACAAAGCTCGCGTTTCAAGATGGGGCCGAATTTCGAGCCGGCGGAAGGTGCCGAGGCCTGGCAGATGAGCAATCCGCCGATACTATCGTTAGCGCCGGTCGTCGCATCACTGCAAGTCTTCGCCGAAGCAGGGTTTGACCAACTGCGAGCCAAGTCCGAAAGACTTACCGCTTATCTGCGTTGGCTCATCAAACACCGCCACAGCGATCGCATCGACACGCTCACGCCCGACGATGCCCGGGGCTGCCAGCTCTCGTTCATCGTCAGAAATCCACAGTCGAAGAATCCGCGCCAGCTGTTCGACGATCTCTGGAAACTCAATGTCATCGGTGACTGGCGAGAACCGGACGTCATTCGAATGGCGCCCGTGCCCCTGTACAACAGTTTCGAAGACGTCTTCGAATTCGCGGAACGGCTGACGATGGCACTGGCCGCGTAGCACGGTCAGGAAGGCACGGTCAGGAACGAACTGTCCGTTCGTAAACCCTGAAGTCGAACGCATACTCGTTCACGGCGTCAGCCACACGCGCTTCACTACCGATCAACTGCCAATCGGCGGCATCGATGTTCGGGAAAAAAGTATCGCCGTCGATGTCGGCGTGCACGCGCGTCAGGTACAGGCGCCGCGCCTTGGGCAGGAACATCTCGTAGATGCGGAAGCCACCGATGACCATGACCTCATCCGCAGCCCCGGCCGCCGTGAGCGCTGCAGCGGGCGTTGTTACGACGTCACACCCATCCGCGGCGAAGCTCGATTGCCGGGTCATCACGATATTTTGCCGACCGGGCAACGGCCGACCAATCGATTCCCAGGTCAGCCGCCCCATGATGATCGGCTTGCCCATCGTAATGGCTTTGAAATGCCTCAGGTCATCGGCGAGACGCCAGGGCAATTCGCCCCGGGCGCCAATGACATTATTCGTCGACGCCGCGACGACAACGCTAATCAACATGCGCTATCAGACCGCAACCGCAGCTTTGATATGCGGGTGCGACTCGTAATTCTGGATCTCGAAGTCCTCAAAACGATAATCGAACAAACTCGGCGGGCGACGCTTGATCGAGAGCGTTGGCAATGGCAACAGTTCGCGGCCGAGCTGTTCGTCGGTCTGTTCGAGATGATTGAGATAGAGGTGGCAATCGCCGCCGGTCCAGATGAAATCCCCAACATCGAGATCCGCCTGCTGCGCCATCATGTGCGTCAGCAATGCATACGACGCAATGTTAAAAGGCACGCCGAGAAAGATGTCGCAACTGCGTTGATAGAGCTGGCACGACAACTTGCCGTCGGCCACGTAGAACTGAAACAGGCAGTGGCACGGTGGCAGCGCCATGTTATCGATCTCAGCAACATTCCACGCGCTCAATATGATGCGTCGCGAATCCGGCGTCTCGCGCAGTTGCTGCATGATCTGTGCGATCTGGTCGATGTGGCGGCCGTCTGGCGTCGGCCAGCGACGCCATTGCACGCCGTACACGGGTCCGAGGTCGCCGTTTTCATCGGCCCACTCATCCCAGATCGACACGCCGTTCTCCTTCAGGTAACGGATGTTGCTGTCACCACTGAGAAACCAGAGCAACTCGTGAATGATCGAGCGCAGATGCAGCTTCTTGGTCGTGACCAGCGGAAACCCTTCGCTGAGATCGAAGCGCATTTGATGGCCAAATACGCTAAGCGTGCCGGTACCGGTGCGGTCGTCCTTGCGCGTCCCCGTGTCGCGGACCAGGCGCATCATGTCAAGGTACTGGCGCATCAGGCCTTGACCGCTGGTCCTGCGGCCGCACGATAAGCCAGCAGCAGCAGCGCAGCGCCGGCGAGGATCATTGGCAGGCTCAAGACCTGCCCCATGGTCACCCAGCCCAGCGCGATGTAGCCCGGTTCCTCATCCGGCAGGCGCACGAACTCGATCGCAAACCGGAACAGACCGTAAAACAACAGGAACATCCCGGAGACTGCCATGAACGGCCGCGGTTTGGCCGAGTACCACCAGAGGATCACGAACAGGACAAATCCTTCGAGCAACGCTTCGTACAGCATCGACGGGTGCAGCGGCGGAGTCATCGCCACTTCCGGCGGCAAATTGAGTTTGCGTTCGCAAAGGGCGATACGGCTCCAGCTATCGTCGCAGCGAATCTGCATGGCCCACGGCAGATCCGCCGGCTTGCCCCAGAGCTCTCCGTTGATGAAATTACCGATACGCCCGAAGCCCAGGCCCAGCGGCACGATCGGCGCAACGAAATCCGTCATCGTCCAAATGCCATGACCGAGCTTGCGCCCATACAGCCACATTGCGATCAGTACGCCGGCCAGTCCACCGTGGAACGACATCCCGCCCTCGGTAATCTTGAACAAGTACAGCGGATCGCTGAACAACTGCTCGGTGCCATACACCAGCGCGTAACCAATCCGACCGCCAAGAATGACGCCGAGCATCCCGTAAAACAGGAGATCGTCGACCTGTTCTGTATTGATCGGCGCATCGCTGCGCGCAGAACGGCGCTTGGCGAGCCACCACGCAAACAGGAAGCCGATGACGTACATCAGCCCATACCAGCGAATTTTGAGAAACCCGATCGAGAAGATGATCGGATCGATCTCAGGATAGGTCAGCATGAATTCTCGCTCGGCGTTGATTTAAGACCGGTATCATAGTCAGTTTCCCCTGCCTGTCATAGTCGCGAACCATCGAGAACATCATGCCGACCCGCCTTGCGCAAGAAACCAGCCCCTACCTTCTGCAGCATGCCGACAATCCAGTCGACTGGTACCCGTGGGGCGAAGCAGCATTTCTTGAGGCACAGAGGACCGGCAAGCCGGTTTTGCTATCCGTCGGTTACTCGGCGTGTCACTGGTGCCACGTGATGGCTCACGAGTCGTTCGAGGACGAAGCAACCGCCACACTGATGAATGAACTGTTCGTCAACATCAAGGTAGACCGCGAGGAACGCCCCGATGTCGATAAAATCTACCAGACAGCCCACCAGCTGCTGACGCAGCGCCCCGGCGGCTGGCCGCTCACAATGTTCCTCGATGGTGACAGTCAGCGACCGTTTTTTGGCGGCACGTATTTTCCCAACGAAGCACGCTACGGCATGCCGGCTTTCAGCGAGCTGTTGCAAAAGGTCGCGACTTATTACTCAGACGATCGCGACGAAATTCGCTCGCAGAGTGACCGGCTGCAGGACGTTTTTTCAAAGTTGGAACCCGCGCCTGCCGACGCCGACCAGTCACTATCGGCCGAACCCATCACTGGCGCCCGCGAGCACTTTGCACAAACTTTCGATAGCGACTACGGCGGCTTCGGGTCGGCGCCCAAGTTCCCGCACCCGACCAGCATCGACCGTCTGCTGCGGCACTGGCGTGCCAGTGCCAACGCGGCGGAGCCGGACATCGAGGCGCTGTACATGGCGACGCTCACGCTCACGCGCATGGCGGAAGGCGGCCTGTTCGACCACGTTGGTGGCGGCTTCTGCCGCTACTCGGTCGATCGCTACTGGCAAATCCCGCACTTCGAAAAAATGTTGTACGACAATGGTCCGTTGCTGGCGCTGTATGCACAAGCGGCTCTGGCCACCGGTGAATCGCTGTTCGCCGACGCGGCCAACGCGACGGCCGACTGGATGCTGTCAGACATGCAGGCCGATAACGGCGGTTTCTTTGCAACGCGCGACGCCGATTCCGAGGGTCACGAAGGTCTTTACTACCTGTGGCGCCCGGAGCAGGCGCGCGAGCTGTTGGGCGACGACTACGAGATATTTGCACAGCGCTTCGGCCTGAACGACAACGCCAACTTCGAGGGACAGTGGCACCTGACCGTCCGTCGCCCGATTGACGAGATCGCGAACGACAGCGCTCGAAAGGCAGCGGACGTTGTTGCCAGCATCGAGCATTCGAAAGAGGTACTCCTTGGCGAACGTCAGAAACGCATCGCACCGGCGCGCGACGAGAAACAGCTGACGTCGTGGAACGCGCTGGCGATTCGCGGCCTCGCGATTGCCGGTCGGGCCCTCGAGCGACCTGACCTCATTGACGCGGCGAGCCAGGCCGTCGACTTCTTGCGCGGCACCCTCTTGCAGGACGGCCGCCTACTGGCCAGCTTCAAAGATGGCGAAGCACGGTTTCCGGCCTATCTCGATGACCACGCCTTTCTATTGGACGCTTTGCTCGAACTCCTGCAAGCGCACTGGAACAGCGCCCACCTGCATTTTGCCGAGCAGCTCGCGGACCTGATGCTGGAACACTTCGAAGACTCGGAAAGCGGCGGTTTCTTTTTTACAGCGGATGACCATGAAGCGCTGATTCACCGGCCGAAGCCGCTGGCGGATGAAGCGGTGCCTTCGGGCAATGGTATCGCCGCGTTCGGGCTGCAGCGTCTTGGCTTTATTCTCGGTGAGACACGTTATCTCGATGCGGCGGAACGCACACTCCGCGCCGGATGGCGCGCGATGCAGGAATACCCGCACGGGCATGTCAGCTTGCTGGCGGCGCTGGAGGAGTATCTCGAGCACCCCGAGGTCATCATTATCCGCGGTGACAATTCAGAAGTTAACCGGTGGCAGGATGCGGCTGACAAACTGTACGCACCGCGTCGACTGGTTTTCGCAATAGGCCGCGAGGAATCGACCCTGCCCGGGGCGCTCGCCGACCGCAAGGCAATCGATCATGAAACCGTTGCCTACCGCTGCCTCGGTACGCACTGCGAACTGCCGGTGACCACGTGGGAAGCGCTGGCGGCGCAATTGAGCTCAAACCCGGTCGCGGATTAATCGCTCGACCGTTTCTCTTGCGGATCTTTCGGCAGACTCATGTGCAGCAGCAAATACGCAACCGCAGCCGAAACTATTGAGCCCACCAGAATCCCGAGCCGGTCGCCGCTGAAGTAATCGCCGCTGCCGTGCTCGAAAGCGAGCCCCGCGATAAACAGGCTCATCGTAAACCCGATACCACACGCGCACGCCACGCCGAGCAGCCGCATCCAGGACAGGGCGTCGGGTAGTTTCGCGATCCGCAGCGCGACTGCCAGCCCGACGAACGCAAGGATGCCAACGGGCTTGCCAACCAGGAGCCCGAAGATCACGCCCGTCGTTACCGGGTCCACCAGATCCGCGACCGACATGCCACTCAACGATAGTCCGGCGTTCGCGAACGCGAACAGGGGCAAGATCGCGAAAGCGACTGCACCATGCAGATCATGTTCGAGCTCACGCAGCGGCGACCTCCCCTTGGCGTCACGCATCGGAATGCAGAACGCGATCAGCACGCCGGCCAGCGTCGCGTGCACGCCTGACTTGAGGACGGCCACCCACAGCACAATACCCAACAGGATATAGCTCGAGGTGCGCGTGACGCCGAGCCGGTTCATCGACACGGCAACGATCAGCGCGAACCCACCGATCATCAAGGCGCCAACAGACAGATCGCCGGAATAAAACAGCGCGATGATGACGATGGCTGCCAGGTCGTCGAAAATAGCCAACGTCAGCAGGAAGACTTTGAGGGCCGTCGGCACACGGGCGCCAAACAAGCCGAGCAGCGCGAGCGCAAACGCGATGTCCGTGGCAACCGGTATCGCCCAGCCGTCCATCGCCGCCGTGTTGCCCCAGTTGAATGCTACATAAATCAGCGCAGGTACGAGCATCCCGCCGATCGCACCCATTCCCGGCAGTACAATTTGCGAGAACGATGACAGCTCGCCTTCCACGACCTCACGTTTGATCTCGAGACCAACGAGGAAGAAGAAAATCGCCATCAAACCGTCATTGACCCATAGCAGCAGCGGCTTGTCGATTGCCAGCGTGCCGAACTGTACGGCAACCGGTAGCTGCAGGAACGCGTTATAAACCTCCGCCAGTGGGGAATTGGCGACCAGCATCGCAAGGATGGCAGCGAGCAGCAGCAGAATGCCACCCGAGGACTCCATCTGCATGAACTCCCGGAGGGCGCCGGCGATAGGTTGCGCCCTTTTTCCCGCGAGTTTGGCTATAGACTCGTCGGTTTGGCTCATCAGGAACCGGCCGGACCGAACGCGGAGCGTCGCCAACCCGAATCGGTGCGACGAATTTCGTAGGCCGGCCAGTATTGTGTATCAAGTTTCAACGTAATCACTTCAGTCGTGCCGTTCCAGGTAACAGTTTTGAGTCGCACCGACTCTCGGTGAGGAATGTCTTTGACGGCATCGATGAATGCCTGCAAATCGCGGGTCGGGGTCTCGTTCACCTCGACGACGCGACGACCGGCCCACAGACCGTAGCGCGTCGACGGCGAGCCATAGCTGAAATACGCCACGTACACGCCCTCAGGGTTAACACCACGCTGCGCCGCCATCGCGCGATGTGGATCCTGCAACAACGCGCCAGCCCATGAGATAGCCCGATCGATGCCACGACCGTCCAGCGCCGCAGTCTGTATCGGAATCTCCAGCATGGCATCATTGCGCCAGACCGTGACCATCACTTCAGGCTTCTGTACAGCCTCTTCCAGTTCGCGGTACGAGGTAACGACGTTCCCATCGATCGCCATCACCATGTCACCATTGCGCAACAAGCTGGCGGCAGCCGTTCCGGCAACCAGCCGGGTGATGCTCAGCGCGCGCCGGTGAACCGGGTTATTTTCCTCCAGCCGCGCAAGCCACTCTTCGTCGACACCCATTTTGCGAGCAGCGAACAGTGGCGCATAAACAAATTCGGCCTCGAGCGAATAAAACGGCCGACCCTCTTTCACGGTGTCGACGAACTGTTTGACGACCTCGCTACTGACGCCGCGATTAACCTGCGACGAGTCACCGCCCGCCTGCACGACAAAGCTCGACCAGGTTGCCGCCACCTGCCCCTTGCGATTGACGAGGACGCCGTCGATCTCATTCGGTGCGTTCACGAGAGTAATACCTTCAATATTGGAGTCGCGAAAACGCAAGGTGCGTGACAGGGGCAACAACAGCGGATCCACTGACGCGACTGTGCTTTTCTGGTGCAGGAGCTGATGATCGGATTTGATACCGACCACCCAGATATCATCCCCCGGCAGTAAGGTCTTCGATGTGAACGTGGCTTGCTTGACCGGTGTCGTACCAATACTCGCCGGGTCGTAAGATACGATCGCAAAATTATGCAGCGGATGCAGCTGCTCGATCTTGCCTTTGACCTCGAGCGATCCGGCAAAAGTGATAGTGACGTCGCCGATCGCCAGCGGCACCGTGTTGCGGTCCACGAGGACATAGCCGCGCTCTTTATCAACGATCAATCCTGTGCCGTAGTAGTGGCGATCGGAAACACCTGAAAGCGTATACGGCAGATCGAACGTGACGACGACCAGCGACGGCGCGATGGCACGGGCTACGGGGTCTATATATTTCGTGAGTCTTGTGCTGCCAACTTCGGGCGCGTCCGGCGGTGGCCCACCGGCCAGCTCCCGGCAGGGCCAGAAACCCTCGGCGTCGTTACGCGCACAACGTCTTGCCGGGAACCACACGCGATCCATTTCCAGCAAGCGTACGACCGAGTTCTGCGGGTTTTCCATCGTGACGTAGCGCACCTGGGCACGCTCACCATCGGCGAGCTCGTTCAACGTCGCTTCGAAGTCATCGAGGTCAAGAACCGTCTTCCCATCCATCTCCATGATCACGGCACCGCGCGGGATCGCTGCTTTGGATAACAGGTAACCGGGGTTCGCGACGTAGACACCATTGGCTGCCCGATTGTAGTGGCGGGCCTGCTGGTACGAAAGTTTGTTGACGATCGCGTCGCCGAATTCGATGTACTCGGCGGGCGTGATCGAATGCAGGTCGTCGACCCGGACGATCGCCCGCACGCGCTGCCCGCCACGCTCCACCTCGATCTCGATAGCCTGGTTGACGTGGTCGTCGAGAAGGGCTTCCAGGGGGATGAACTCGGTCACCAGTTCGCCGTTGATACGGATCAGGATATCGCCAGGAGCAATCTGCTCGGCAGCCGCAGAATCGGGAATGACATGCTGTACGGTCAACATCCCGGTCTGGTCGGGGAACCGCGAGCGAACCAGTGTCTCGGACTCCGCCGTTAATCCAAGGCGACGCAACTCGTCGTAGGGTTTGCTCTGGAATGTAGTCTGCAACGTGCCGCGCTCGACCGGCGCACCTTTCTGCAATTTCTGCAAAGCGCGGTCAATGCGGTCAAGGGGTAAAAAGAAGCTGCTGGCAGCAGCGCTGCTCGCGCCAGCATTGAGCGCCACGACTTCGCCCTCGATGTTAATGACCGGCGAGCCTGACGAGCCGCCCGAGGTTCCGGAAGCCGCCTGTAAATAGAAGGTATTGAAGTCGTTGTACTTGCCGCGGCCATAGTCCGGTGCCTGCCGGTCGAGGCGCGCGATCGTTCCTGCCAGGATCGAGAGCTGCTCTCCGGCGTCATTGCCGATCACGCGGATCTCATTGCCGATACCGGCACCCTCCGGGTCGAGCGGCAGTTCCTCAGGTTCGATGTAGCGCAACTCGGCCGGGTCGTAACGGAAAAAGCCGAAGTCATGCACAGGATCACGGTAGACCGGTGTCAGACGCACTTCCTCGTTATTGCGAAACACGGCTTCGGCGATAACGGGGCCCGGTGTTACGACGTGGCGGTTCGTAAGAATGAGTCCGCGCTTCGCATCGACAACAAAACCGGTCGCCTGGCTCGAGCTGTTCCACTCGGTATCGAAAGCACGCGTGCTATCGACGCGAATGGACACTACACCCGAGGAAATGCGCTCGAGCGTTGCCGACCACGCAGTGTCGTCCGCGGCAATTGCTGTAACGTGTAAAAACAGTGCGGCGGCGGCCGCAACAAACCTGCCGTAGTTCATAGAAATCCTGATCAATGTCCGGGCCGAATGCCCGTATGGTCTTACTCTCGACTCATCGGGAGCGCAGCGGTTCCCTATTTGAGCAGAATCCGTCGCGCTGCGCGACTCACGCCTCTTCCGGGCGATAGGCAAGATCCAGCTGTCGCGCGGCCTTGACGTCGTCCAGGCGTCGCACTGGCATCGTGTATGGCGCTTCTTTGTACTCGACACCTTCTTCCTTCGCGGCGCGCACGATATCGACGAGTGCCACAACGAAGTTATCAAGCGTTTCCTTGCTCTCTGTCTCGGTCGGCTCGATCAACAGACACTCTGGCACAAGCAGCGGGAAATACGTGGTTGGCGCATGGTAATTCTTATCCAGCAGCGCTTTCGCCACGTCCATCGCTGTCAGGTTCACCGCCCTGGCTTCGTGCCGCAGCGTAACGATAAACTCATGGCTCGCACGCCGATTGGGAAAAGCAAGTTCAAGACCGGCGTCGCGCAGTTTCGCCATCAGGTAGTTCGCATTCAAAGTCGCGTATTCGGCGATGCGCTCCATGCCATCGCGACCAATCATGCGCATGTAAACGTACGCGCGTAACAGCACACCCGCATTGCCCATGAAACCCGACAAACGTCCTATGCTTTGCGGCAGGTCGTCTTCACTCAGCCAGTCATAAAACGGCTCGTCATCGGTCATCGTTCTGCCGACGATTGGAATTGGCATAAATGGCAGCAGACGGTCATTGACACCTACCGCGCCAGAGCCGGGACCACCGCCACCATGTGGCGTGGAAAAGGTCTTGTGCAGATTCATATGGATAACGTCGAAATCCATGTCACCAGGACGCACCTTGCCGAGAATCGCGTTGAGGTTGGCGCCGTCGTAATACAGCAGGCCACCGGCGTCGTGCACGAGATCGGCAATCTCCGTGATGTGTCGCTCGAAGACGCCAAGTGTCGACGGATTGGTCAGCATGATGCCGGCCGTTTTGGGTCCAAGCACCGCTTTCAATGCGCTGATATCGACATCGCCTTCGGCATCCGTCGGGATCTCCTGAACCGTGCAGCCACACATGTTTGCCGTTGCCGGGTTGGTGCCGTGTGCCGCATCCGGGACAATAATCTCGGTACGCTCGGTGTCACCTCGCGAGCGGTGGTAAGCCATAATCATGGCGACGCCAGCAAGTTCGCCCTGCGCGCCGGCCATGGGCGTCAGCGAGACGCCCTTCATGCCGGTTACGTCTTTGAGCATCTCCTGCAACTCGAACATGCAGGCGAGGAAGCCCTGGCCATGACTGACCGGCCCGAGCGGATGCCGACCCGCAAACGGCGGCAGCAAGGCGAGCTTGTTGCAAGCACGCGGGTTGTATTTCATCGTGCAGGAACCGAGCGGATAGAACTGCGTATCAATCGAAAAATTCTTCTGCGACAGGCGCGTGTAATGCCGCACGGTCTGTAACTCTGACGCTTCCGGCAATCGCGCTCTGTCCTGACGCAAGAGGTGCGCCGGTATGGCTGGCGCGTCCGCATCCATGGGAGACTGTGCGAAGGCGCGACGGCCCCCACGTGACTTTTCGAAAATCAATTCACTCATCGATCATAATTCCCAGCGCGCGAAAGGCCGCGGCATAGTCAGGTTCGGTTGTAATGTCTTCGATCAGCTCGCCGTGTACCACGGTGTTGTTCTCATCCAGCACGACGACCGCTCGCGAGAACATGCCGGCCAGCGGTCCGTCAACGATGAGGACGCCGTAATTCTCACCGAAGCCGGCATGCCGGATGGCAGACAGCCCCTCGACTTGTTGCAGGTCATGTTCTTTCTGAAAACGCTGGTGCGCGAACGGCAGATCATACGACACCATCAACAGCGCAAGTTCGTCGCGGTCACCCGCCAGTCGCTCGAACTCCGTGACCGACCTGGCGCAGACCGACGTGTCGATGCTGACGAAAATGTTCATGATCTTGCGCATCCCCATCCAGTTGGCGAGGGAGACGTTTTGCAGTCGTGTATTCACGAGAGAGACGTCAGGTGCTCGACTGCCGACGGCCGGCAGGTCGCCGTAGGTGCGATAGAACGCGTGTTCAAACTGAATTTTCGCCATGCTCGATTCCTTAACCTTCGGTTCAGTCCATCACGTCAGCGAAAGCAGCAACGTATGTATCAATGTCGTCCGCCGTCTTAGTCTCTGTCGCACACACCAACAGCGCATCACAGCCGGCGAAATGGCTCAGATCGAAGCCGCCCAGAATGTCCTGCCTCGACAGCGCGGTAAGCACCGGCCCGACGGGGCGGTCCAGCCGCAGTGCAACCTCGTGGAAATTGGGACCCTCGTACAGCCGCTCGACGCCGTCAACCGCACACAGACCGTCAACGAGTCGCGCCGTATTTGCATGCGAACGCCGCGCCACCGTAGCAATGCCGTCAAATCCCAGCAGCGACATGTAAATTGTGGCCGCCGTGACCATCAGCCCCTGGTTGGTGCAAATGTTGGACGTGGCTTTGGTGCGGCGAATGTGCTGCTCGCGCGCCTGCAGGGTCAGGGTAAAGCCCGGATTGCCGTCGAGATCTGTCGTGCGCCCGACAATTCGGCCCGGCATTTGTCGGACGTGCTTCTGTTTGCACGTCATGAACCCAAAATACGGCCCCCCGGAGGACAACGGCACGCCCAGTGGTTGTCCTTCACCGATCGCAATATCGGCGCCCTCCTCGCCCCAGTGCCCTGGTGCTTTTAGCAGGGAGAGTGATGTCGGATTGACGATCGCAATGACGACAGCACCCTCAGCGTGGGCCCAGTCGGTCAGGCGATCGACGTCTTCCAAGGTACCTGGAAACGTCGGTTGCTGGATCACCACGGCCACCGGTTGCTGGTCCTGCTCGAGACGCTCGATGGCAACGTTGCCTGTGCCTGAATCCATCGGCAATCGTTCGAAACTGAGTCCCTGGCTGCCGGCAATCGCCGCCGCCACCTGCTCGTAAACGGGATTCACGCCGGGCGCCAGCAAGACCCGTTTGGTCTTGGCACGGCGATTCGTGCGCACCGCCATTAATGCCGCCTCGGCCAATGCCGACGCGCCGTCATAAAGCGATGCGTTGCTGACATCGAGTCCGGTCAGTGCAGTGATCATGGTCTGGTATTCGTAGATCGTCTGCAGCGTCCCCTGGCTGGCCTCAGCCTGATATGGCGTATAGGCGCTGTAGAATTCCCCGCGCGTTGCGATATCCCAGACGGCCGCCGGGATATGGTGCTCGTAGGCGCCGGCGCCAATAAAGCACAGTGGCGTGCCGTCCATGACCGCGCGATCCTGCATTAGTCGCGACACTTCCATCTCGTTGTGCGCATCGGGGACACCATGAAGGTGATCAATGCGCAGCTCCGCAGGAATTTCGTCAAACAGGTCATCGATCGATTCCGCGCCGATCGCGGCCAGCATCTCGCGCGTGTCTTTATCAGTGTGCGGTATAAAGGGCATTAAGCGTTACTCAGTCGTCTAGCTCATCAAGCAGTGCCTGGTAGTCGTTCGGCGACAGTAGTTCGCTCTCGTCGATGTCGCCGCTCGGCATAATGCGCACGATCCAGCCGTCACCGAAAGGATCGTTGTTAATTTTCTCGGGATCATCGGCGAGCTCTTCATTCACGGCCACAATGTTGCCGGCGATCGGCGCGTAGACGTCGGACGCGGCCTTGACCGACTCGACAACTGCCATCTCTCCGGCACTTTCGACATCCTGGCCGACTTCCGGCAACTCGACGTAGACGAGATCACCCAGCGCTTCGGCCGCATGCTCGGTGATGCCGATGGTTACCGTGCCATCGTCATCGCGCCTGAGCCACTCGTGATCGTTAGTATAAAGAAGGTCTCCTGGCAATTCTGTCATCTTTTTCTCCCAAGTTTTCGCATAGCATCGACGTCAGACGTCGATGCGAATTTCCCCGTTTCGAACGAACGGTGTTTTGACAATCCGTACATTCAAAAGCTTGCCCCTGACATCCACCTGCGCCCGGTCGTAATCGCCGGCCGGCAGACGCGCCAACGCAATCGAGCGTCCGATCGTCGGCGAGAATCCGCCGCTCGTAATTTCGCCCTCCCCCAAGCCGGCAACAACCCTCTGGTGGTTGCGCAACACGCCCTTATCCTCGAGCAACAGGCCAACGAAGCGCTGTCGGTCCGGTGAGTGACGTACTCTTTCGATCGCCGCACGACCAATGAACTCGCGCTCGGCCGGTTCCCACGCAACGGTCCACTCCAGCCCGGCTTCGAGCGGGGAGATCGATTCATCCATGTCAGAGCCGTAAAGATTCATCGCCGCTTCGAGCCTGAGCGTATCTCTTGCACCAAGGCCGCACGGGGCGACACCCGCGGCGAGCAGACGTTTCCAGACGTCCGCTGCGGCAGTCGCCGGCATCACCATCTCCCAGCCGTCTTCGCCGGTGTAGCCGGTTCGCGCCACAAATACGTCACCCGCCTGCATCCCATTGAACGGTTTTAGCGCCAGCGCCGCGTCACGCCATTCGTCACCGACGCATTCCGCAGCCCGTTGGCGCGCATTGGGTCCCTGGACCGCGATCATCGCCAGTTCCGGCCGCTCGGTCACGTCCACAGCGAAGCGCGCCGCGTGCTCGGTTATCCAGGCAATGTCCTTGTCGCGAGTCGCCGCATTAACGATCAGCCGGTACTCATTGTCGGCGACCAGATAAATAATCAGGTCATCGATCACGCCACCGTCGGCGTTCAGCATGCAGGTGTACAGCGCCTTGCCAAAGGTCTTCAGTTTGGCGACGTCGTTGGCCACGAGGTGCTGAAGAAAGGGACGCACTTGTTCGCCGTTCAAGTCAACAATCGTCATGTGCGAAACATCAAAGACGCCGGCGTCCTGCCGTACCGCATGGTGTTCTTCTTTTTGCGAACCGTAGTGCAGCGGCATATCCCAGCCACCGAAGTCAACGATGCGAGCACACGCGTCAACGTGCTGATCGTAAAGCGGTGTTCTTGATCCCATAAGTCATTCGCCCGTTGTCAAAATCTGCCGCAAAAAAAAGACGGCAGGCCGATTACCAGCCTGCCGCCCCTCTGTCCTTTGGAACCTGAGAGATCAATGGCAAGGACGCATCGAGCGTCTGCCACGTTCACCTTCGGCGGGCCCTTTCGGCCGCTCTCCAGAGCTGATCAGCGCACACAGTCCTTTTGCCTGAGCGTTTCCGAGCGTGTTGCGCCTTCGGCGCCCCGATTGAACGAGGTCTCTTCTGCGGACACTGTAGACCAGTGCGCGCAATGATAGCCAACTGCCGGTCCGGTTGCCAGCGGACAGCCGGACGGCGACAATGCGCCCCTGCTCGACGAAGGATATCGGTATGAAATCACTGAGAATTGCCCTGGCAGGAGCACTGCTCTTGATATCGGCGACCAGCCACGCCGACGCGGCTGGCGACTTCAAGGCGCTGCTGGATGAGCACTGGGAATGGACACTCAGAAATTCGCCGTTGCTGGCGTCATCGCTCGGCGATCGCCGCTACAACGATCAATGGTCCGACCAGAGTCTTGCAGCCATTGCGCGGCGGCATAACGAGACTCGCGAATACCTGCGACGCGTCTACGCCATCGAACGCGCCGCGCTGCCAGAAGCGGGCCAGCTGAATTACGAGCTTTTCAGGCGTGAGCTGCAAGACGACGTCGACGCGCACGCATTCCGCGGCTACCTGCTGCCTTTCTTCCATCGCGGTGGCGTCCAGAATCTCGAGAACGTCACGAACCAGCTGCGCCTCGAAAACACCACTGACTTCGAAGACTGGCTTGCCCGCATCGATAAAATTGGCGCGGTCGTCGAACAGCACATTGATCTTGCCGAGGCCGGTCGCAAGCAAGGCATCACGGCGCCAAAAATCCTGATGCGGCGGGTTGAGTCCCAGTTGGCGATGCAACTGGTTGAGAGCGCCGCAGAAAGTCCGTTCTTTCGGGCATTTGAGAATATGCCGGACTCGATTCCCGCCGGCGACCGTGAGCGTCTGCGCGCCACAGCAATTGAGACGATCGAGAAAACTGTATTGCCGGCCTACCGCAAGCTGGCGCGCTACTTCGGCGACAAGTACCTGCCGGCGGCGCGCGACAGCATCGGGCAATCGGCACTGCCCGACGGCAGCGCCTGGTATGAGTTTCTGGCGCGCTCGTTCACGACGACCCGCATGACGCCGGACGATATCCATCGCCTGGGTCTCGAGGAAGTGAAACGCATCCGCGGCGAGATGCAGCAGCTCATCGATAGACTCGAATTCGACGGCAGCTTCCAGGAATTCCTGACATTCTTGCGCACCGATCCGCAGTTCTATTACGACAACCCGGACGATCTCTATGAGGCCTACCTTGCAACCAGCAAGCGCATCGACCCGGAACTGGTCAAGCTATTTGGAGTCCTGCCGAGAATGCCGTATGGCGTCAAACCGATTCCGGATTCCATCGCACCAGACACAACGACGGCCTACTATTCGCGCCCGGCCGCCGACGGCAGCCGCGCCGGTATCTACTGGGTCAATCTTTACAAGCCCGAAGTGCGCCCCAAATACGAAATCGAGGTATTGAGTGTTCACGAGGCCATGCCCGGACATCATCTGCAGATCGCTCTGCAGCAGGAGCTTGGCGACATGCCGCAATTCCGCCGCTTCCTCGGTTTTACGGCGTTCGTCGAGGGCTGGGGTCTGTACAGCGAGCGGCTGGGTTACGACCTCGGTCTTTATGATGACCCCTACTCGCGCTTCGGCCAGCTCACTTATGATATGTGGCGAGCTGTCAGACTGGTGGTCGACACCGGTATTCATTACAAGGGCTGGACACGCCAGCAAGCGATCGACTTCTTCGCCGCCAACGCGGCGAAAACCGAACACGACATCGTCAACGAGATTGACCGTTATATTTCGATGCCAGGCCAGGCGCTTGCTTACAAGATCGGTCAGCTAAAGATTTTGCGCCTGCGCGAACGCGCGGAACAGCAACTGGGCGCGAACTTCGACATTCGGGCATTCCATGACGCGCTGTTGGGCGGCGGCGCTTTGCCGCTCGACATCCTCGAACAGCGCATGGACGCCTGGCTGGCCTCGCAGAATTAGACCGGTATCAGCGGGACGCGTCTTAACCGACGCCCAACGCAACTTTGACCGCTCGCTCCTTGATGGGCCCACTGCGGTTAAACGCGCGCATGCCTGCCATGCGCAGTTCGGCGACAGCCCGCGAGTCAGCCGTGAACAGCCGGTTCAACGCCGTCATGAAATGCAGCATGGTGGCGTTTGCGCCGCGACGCGCACGTTCGTATCGGCGTAGCACTGGCTGATCGCCGGGATGCCGGCCTTCCTGTAACGCGGTCATCAGGACATTAGCCAGCTCCACAGCATCGCGCAGCCCGAGATTCGCTCCCTGTCCGGCTAACGGGTGAATCGCGTGCGCCGCATCGCCGATCAGCGCGAGACCTGGCAATACGTAGCGCTCGGCGTGTTGAGCTGCGAGCGGGAACCTACCACGCGGGCCAGCCACCGTCAGGTCACCAAGAACGTGGTCCGAAGCGTCGGTCAGCATGCGCCCGAGTTCAACATCATCAGCCTCGCTCGCTTGACGCGCCCTGTCCGGCGTCGTCGACCAGACGACGGATACTCGTCCGTCCGCCAGCGGCAGGATTCCCAGCGGGCCGTCGTGGAGAAACCGTTGCCAAGCCGTTGCCTGGTGCGGTTGCTCTGGCTTCAGGTGCGTCACAAACGCCGTTTGACCGTACGGCCACAAGTGGCTGCTTATGCCGACGGCGGAACGTACGAACGAGCGCGCGCCGTCCGCGCCAACGACGAGGTCGGCGTGCAGTTCCCCACCATTTTCCAGACTGATGCGAGAGCGCTGCCCGACCTGGCGCAGCGCCTCAATCTTGCTTGCGAAACGCAGTGTAACGTCGCTCTCGTCGAGTTGCCGCAGGATTGCGACGCGCAGCAGCACGTTTTCGACGATGAAACCAAGCTGCGGGATGGCGAAATTCGCGGCATCGAAATGCAACGCCGCGCTGCTGTCCGGCGTGTCGTTCTCGTCCCAGACGCGCATGCTCTCGTAGCTGCAACGTCGCGCCTCGGCGACATGTTGCCACGCGCCAATCGAGCCCAGGATATCGGCGGAACCGGTGGCAATTGCCGACACGCGTAATGCAATGTCGTCATTGTCCTGCAATTGTGGTCGTGGCGCCGCGTCGATAATTGTCACCCGCAACGCATCAGCGGCGTCACCAGTGGCCAGCTTTGCTGCAAGCATCAACCCGCTGAGACCGCCGCCAACAACAGCAACTTCGAATGGGCGTTTCACTTGAGGGGCACCCCACGCGACAATCGTGGCAGACGACCCGCGAGACCCATCGTGTGCCTGGCAAACAGCGAACGCACACCGGGAACGAGATCAAAACCAAGCATGCCAACGTTGCGCAGTGCGCGGAGCGGCCGGCGCGAACTACCGAACAACTTGACGATTCCGTCGGTAAAACGCACCAGTTTGTTCTGGTCGTCTCGTCGCCAGCTCGCATAGCGCTCGAGGAGCTGCTCGCTGCCCGGATCAAAGCTGTCAGCCTCGCAGCGAGTATCGGCAATGCAATCGCACAGCGCAGCCACGTCGCGCATACCCAGGTTGAACCCTTGCGCAGTCACAGGGTGCAAGCCATGCGCGGCATTGCCGACCAACACGCTGCGTGTCGCCGTCAACCGCGCCGCTTTACTCAACAGCAACGGGTAAGACGCCCGCTTGCCGACGCGCGAAAAGGTGCCCACGCGATTACCAAACTGCTCCTGGAGCTCGTGCAGAAACGCCGTGTCATCGAGCGCCAGAACGCGCTCGGCCTCGTCCTCGGAAACTGTCCAGATAAATCCAGCACGATCATCAGCAAGCGGTAACAACGCGAGCGGTCCCTGTTCCGTGAAACGTTCGAACGCGCGATGGTCCAGCGACTTTTCCGGCGACAGATTGCCGATCACCGCGCGCTGCTCATAGCGCTGTGTCTGTGCCGTGATACCGAGCATGTCCCGCACCGACGAGTTGGCGCCGTCGGCAGCGACCAGCAGGCTACAGCTGACGATTTGTTGCTCGCCCGAGTCGTGCTCAACGACCGCCGTCGCGTTGCCAGCCTGCGGCGCAACATCAACGATACGCGCCGGGCAGATGACATCGACATTGTCGGTTTCGCGTAGCGCCCGTTGCAACACCTGGCCAAGCACCCGGTTAATCACGACGTAGCCGAGTGCCTCGACACCCTGTTCCTCGGCAGAGATGCGTGAGAAACCGAAGCGGCCGCGATCGGAGACATGAATATTCCTGATCGGAGTGGCGGCAGTGACAATGGCCGGCCACAGCTCCATAGCTTCGAACATGCGTTGCGTACTACGCGATAACGCGGTTGAACGATCATCGAAACTTGGCTGCTCGTCGGCCTTGCGCTCTACCGCCTCAACAATCGCGACCCGCAGTCCCAGAGGTGCCAGTGCAAGTGCCAGGCTGGTGCCAATCATGCCGCCGCCGGCGATGACTATGTCGTAGTCGCTGTCGTCTGTGACCGGGTTCATGACGAGTGCATTAATGCCTCGATGTCATCGGGCGCTTTGACCAGGCCTTTGCTCAGCACGTCTGGCCCTTTCGACGTTATTGCAACGTCATCTTCGATACGGACCCCGATATTTCGAAATGCCTTCGGGACACTGCGCTTGTTTGAAATGTAAATACCTGGCTCAACGGTGGTCACCATCCCCGTCTCCAGGACGCGCCACTCGTCAGCGACCTTGTAATCACCGACATCGTGCACGTCCATGCCAATCCAGTGGCCGGTGCGGTGCATATAAAATTCCCGGTACCCACCGTCCTTTATCAGGCGCGGCAGTGAGCCTTCGATCAAACCGAGCTTGCGCAGGCCTTTGGCAATCACCCTGACGGCTGCATCGTGCGATTCGTTCCAGTGATTGCCGGCAACAAGCTTGTCGATAGCGGCAAGCTGCGCCTCGAGCACGATCTCGTAGACCGCAAGCTGTTCCGGGCTAAAGCGCCCGTTGACGGGAAATGTTCGCGTAATGTCTGACGCGTAATAGTCGAGCTCGCAGCCGGCATCAATCAAGAGCAGCTCGCCATCCTTCAGCGGCGCCTGGTTCTCAACGTAGTGCAGCGTGCAGGCGTTAGGACCCCCGCCTACAATCGGACTGTAGGAAACCCATGCGTTGTTGCGGCGGAATTCGTGGCGAAATTCGGCCTCGATCTCGTACTCCAGCATGCCGGGCCGCGTGATCTGCATGGCGCGCTTGTGTGCATCAACGGCGACTTTGGCAGACCTGCGCATGGCTGCGACCTCCGCACGACTTTTATACAGCCGCATATCGTGCAGCAGATGATCGAGTGCGACGAACTCTTGCGGCGTGTGCATGCCTCGCGACAATCCGGAGCGCAGCGAATTAACCCAGTCCGCAATGCGCGCATCAAACTCCGAGTACATCCCCATCGTGTAGTAAACACGGCTGCAGGGTTCCATGATGCCCGGAAGAATCTCATCGATGTCATCGATCGGAAACGCATCATCGGCACCGTAATCCCGAACGGCACCGTCCTGACCGGCCCGCGACCCATCCCACTGCTCTTTCGCCGTATCACGGTCCCGACAGAACAACAAGAACTCACCACTGGCCCGGCCGGGCGCGAGCACGGCAACTGCCTCGGGTTCGGCGAATCCGGTCAGGTAATAAAAATCGCTGTCCTGACGGTAGCGATACTCGACGTCGCGACTACGCGTTCTGACAGGTGCCGCAGGCAGTATGGCGATGCCACCGGCACCGACCATCCGCATCAACTGCCGACGACGGCGTGCGAATTCTTTGCTATTCATTTCGTTCTATGGAGCTCGCGGTTAGTTTCGGACGTACCGTATTCTACGCCGCCAATCGCCGTCAGTGCATGGTATCCGGATTGTCGGTCTTCGAACGCCCACTGGCATTGCGGATCTCGGCAAGCTCCTCGTACGCCAACTGCGCAGCGACTCGCAAATACTCGACCAGTTCTACGTACGCAGCCTCATTGGTCTCGGCATCGGTCGCCTCGTCAAGTTCGGCCCGGGTAATCTGTAATATATCTCGAATGATGTCGGACAGCGGCTCAGCCGCAAGCCGGTCCCGCAGCGCGTCGCCCTGCTGTGCCGAGACCAGGCCGTGCAGGAAGCCCTCACTCCAGTGCGCCATCGCCGCAGTGCGCAAAACTGCATCAGTTTGATCGTCGGGCAACAGCGGCATGAACTCGGAGAGTCGCTCCGATAACTGCCAGTAGGTCGCCTGATAGAGAGTGTCCAGCATCTGCTGACACTCTACCCGCTGCGCGTTGCGCTCGTCCGTTCCCTCAAGCACTTGCACGAGCCAGTCGGGTCCCGCCGCCACCCCTGAAACCGCTAAGCGCCCAGTCAACAGGCCATGAGTTTGCGCGGCGTCCCAGTTCGCTCCACAGCGCCTTAGTGCGTCTTCGAGTGCATCGTGATCGACCTTTTCATCCATCCTGGCGCCAACCTTTTCAACTCTGCCAAACCCTTATGATCCCATGGACGCTCGCCGCTGGCCATGAAGTCCTGCCGTGGTGACATAAGACAATTGCTTCTATCCAACGGGCTGACTATATTGCTCCAATGACTGACAGTATTAATTCGACCTTCGAGCACGAACTCAAGCGCCTTGAAAAGCGCGTTGACGCCCTCGTCAGTGTCTGCGACCAATTGCAGGATGAGAACCGCTCCTTAAAGCAGCGCCAGGACGTTCTCACGTCTGAACGCGCTACGCTGTTACAAAAGAACGAACAGGTGCGGGCTCGTGTTGAAGCAATGATCGGCCGACTCAAAGCAATGGAACAGGGCTCATGAATTTGTCAAAAAACAATACAGCGGAGCACGTCGAATGACGAACCAGGTTGCCCACGTGAGCGTTCGCATCCTCGATAAGGAATACCTGGTGGCATGCCCGCCGGGGGAACGCACTGACCTGCTCGATTCTGCTGAAGCGTTGAATACCAAGATGCGCGAGATACGCGATTCGGGGAGCATTGTCGGGCTTGACCGCATCGCGGTGATGGCAGCACTGAATATGGCCAATGATTTACTGCACGCGAAAGCGCGTGATAATGAAATCGAAGGCACGTTCAGCAACAGACTAAAACTCATATCGGATCGCGTCGACAACGCATTAAGTGATTCGCAGCAACTCGATCTTTAAAACGCTAAACTTCGTGACTGGACATACAAATTGGCGCCTCCTGCAGTGTTCGATGCCAACCTGGAAACCTTTCGACCCTAAATATTTACCTCGGGGTCGTGTTCTGTAGGCAGCATTTGTGCAGCGCCGTTTCGACGGTAAGCCTGTTGCAGCCACGGCTGACCCCACCTGTTGCTCTGGTTCGAGAGCGACGGTTTGTAACGGCACAGGCGGGAGGCGCCTCCTTACGATGAATCAACTTCGTGCAAAAGCGTTGCGCGCGCGGCGCGAAATGGACGAACACGAACGCGCCGCGGCGTCGGAATTAATCTGCAAACGCGTCATTCACTCCGGTGTTTTTTTTGCCAGCCATTCGATCGCCTGCTATCTGCCGATGGAAGACGAGGTAGACACCCACAGCATCATCGAAGCGGCTTGGCGCGCAAACAAGCGCATTTTCGTACCAGTTTTGCGCGAACGCAGAAAAATGTTGTTTCGTGAACTGAGTCACAAAACGTCTTTAGTACAAAACCCGTTCGGGATTTGGGAGCCGGTCGAAGGCGAACTGATTTCACCTCGCAACCTGGACATTGCCATTACGCCGACTGTCGCTTTCGACGAAAACAACAACCGGATCGGTATGGGCGGAGGTTATTTCGATCGTTGCTTTGCGTACCTCAGACACAGACAGATGTGGTTTCGACCTAAATTGATAGGCGTTGCCTTTGCTTGCCAGGAAGTTGAGAAAATACGGCCAAATCCTTGGGATATACGGCTTTATACGATTTTTTCCGACGTTAACTGATACTTCTTGCCCATCACTGATGAACCTTTGGCACGCCGTTCTGCAAAACAGAATCTTTTTGAATATCCGCTAACGCAATACGAAAGCGGATGCACCAATATGCTCGGCGCCGTTGTTACATTTCGCTAGCTCGAATCAAATTCGCAACCGACTTTTCAATCACGATCAGCTTGCCGATCGAAACCGCTGCCCTTGAAACGGTTGCAACTCTCGCAGAGCCGTAAAAACGCATGGTTTTTCAGCATTGCAGAACGTGCGCGGTTTCTGGATTTTTCAAGATTGTTGTATATACTCAGCTCCGGGTACCCGACACGGAGAAAATTGATGGCTACCAAAAAGAAG
>CAZTQL010000008.1:0-47456 GCA_964615665.1 uncultured Woeseiaceae bacterium
GCGCGAGCATCGATCCCGTCGATTGGCCGGTCGTCAGGAACCGTACCACCGCCGAGACGCGCCAGAGTCACGAACAGGTCGGTGCCGACGATCAGTTCATTAGACGTTGAGCCAGGCTCAACCATGCCTGGATAACGAATAATCGCGGGGACCTTTATCCCACCCTCATACAAGAAATGTTTGCGACCCCGGTATCCGCCCGTGCTGCCGTATGCGTTCACTTCGTACCAGGACAGCCAGCTTGGGGTAACTGGACCGTTGTCGCTCGTAAAGACAACGATCGTATTGTCAGCCAGATTTTTGCGGTCCAGCCATTGCAGCAAACGACCCAGCTGCTCGTCCATGTAGGTGATGTTGGCGTAGTACTCACCCGGCCCTCTTGGCGTTAGCTTTTCAACCGGAATCTCAGGCAGGCCCGATGGAATCGGCACAACAGGTCCGTCTGTATATTCCGAATAGAGCTCGTTGTACTCTGGCGGATTCTCGATCGGGGTGTGCGGCTCGGCCATGCTCAGGAACAAAAAGAATGGTTGGCCGTTATCCCGGCGCTCCAGCCAGTCAATCGCCTCGTCGACGTACAACTGTGCCGTGAACCCCTCTTGTTGAGGAAGCAACTCACGACCCCGGTAAATGTTGATGGGGTCTTTGTTTGTTGGTATCTGAAAAGCATTGTGGCCGTAAAAATAGTCAAAGCCCTGGTCTGTCGGCTGGGGCTCTTCCTTGCTGCCAAGATCCGAATTCAGATGCCATTTGCCGATTAAGGCCGTGGCATAATCTTCGGCCTTCAGAACCTCGGCAAGCGTGATCTCCTCGTCTCGTAGAAAAACCCCGGAATTTTCAGGAATCCAACTCTTGATGCCCGTTCGGTACGGTGCCCGGCCCGTCAGCACCCCGGCGCGCGATGGCGAACACAATGCCGACGGTGCATAGTAGTTGGTGAAGGTCATGCCCTCCCGTGCCAAAGCATCAATATTAGGGGTTTGAATGACAGGGTGGCCGTAGCCGCCCAGATCGCCGTACCCTAGATCATCGACATAGATAAGCAACACGTTTGGCTGTTCAGCGAGGCATGACGCACTCAGAAACAGCGTTACGAAGAAGAGAGAATTAATCGGCTTATAGAGGGACCGGCGCTTGGTTATCATTCTTTTTCCCCATGTCTGGATTGAATGCCTACTGCGTAACGGCATTATTCTAGCGAGGTATAGCATTCCTGCGAAAATTTAGGCACACAAACGCACAGGAACACGAGGTCGTCGTGACCGGTGTTTGTGATCTGTTGTGCAGCATCTTTCGGAATGGCCACAGTATCGCCGGGACCCACTGAAAATGGCGTCTCGTCGCCGACACGCATCAGGCCGTTGCCTTGCTCGAGGACGTACCATTCGGCTACCGACAACGCGTGCAATTCTGTGGTGATGCCGGGCTCAACGCGGGTGCGGGCGATCGATACCTCCGGCTGTTCGACGTCGTTCAACAATTCCATGATGTAGCAGCGTTCCGACGTCCAGAATTCCGGCGGTGGTTTCTGTTTGTTGCGCATCAGGCGACAATACCGCGACACGTGTGTGGGAGAACAGGGTGAAGCAAGAAAAAATACGAGCCACAACCGAATTGCTGGACTTGACGGGCGAAACGGCGCTGGTAACTGGCGCGAGCGGCAATATCGGCGCGGTGATTGCTGAGCGGCTGGCGGAAGCCGGTGCGGCCGTCGTTGCGCACTATCATACGAACAAAGCAGCGGCGGTGGCTCTGGCCGACCGACTCGGTGGTGAGGCCATGCAGGCCGACTTGTCGGATGAGTCGGCGGTCGTTCGCCTGTTCGCCTCGACAACACCTTCGCTGGTCGTCAACAACGCTGCCGCACAGCCGGTTACACGCCTGGATGACATGACCTACGCCCAGTGGCGCGCCGTAATGAGCGCAAACCTGGACAGCGCGTTCCTGGTCACGCAGCGAGCCGCCCTGTGCTGGATCGCGGCAGGCCGAGGTGGCGCGATCGTAAATATCGGCTCGATCGAAGGCCTCGATCCGGCCGAAGGGCACAGTCACTACGCCACCAGCAAAGCAGGCGTCAGCATGCTGACGCGCGCGGCCGCACTCGAATTTGGTTCCGCGGGTATCCGCGTCAATTGCGTTTCGCCCGGGCTGATCGATCGTGACGGACTGGCGCGTGACTGGCCGGAAGGCGTTGCCCGCTGGCAGAAGCGCGCGCCGTTGGGGTGTGTCGGGTCTGCCATTGATGTCGCCGACGCGGTATTGTTTCTGCTCAGTCCTGCCGCTCGCTGGATCAGCGGCGCCAACCTGTGCGTTGATGGCGGTATGTCCGCGCAAAGCAAGTGGTAAATGGACAGTTGGTGAATCGGCAAATAGTAACCAGAGGATCTTATGGCGACTAAACACATGAACGCGGCACCTGGCGACTTCGCTGAAACGGTGCTGATGCCGGGCGATCCGCTGCGCGCTCAATACATCGCGGACACGTACCTCGACGGCGCACGGCGCGTGACCGACGTGCGCAACATGTGGGGGTTCACCGGTGCGTACAAGGGTCGGCCCGTCTCGGTGATGGCGCATGGCATGGGAATTCCGTCCGTTTCGATCTATTGCACTGAGCTGATCACCGAATACGACGTGAAGCGCGTCATTCGTGTCGGCAGCTGCGGCACGTCACATCCGGACGTGCAGCTACGCGACGTCATTATCGGCATGGGCGCGAGCACAGACTCCAATTGCAACCGCATGCGTTTCGGCGGCTACGACCTGGCAGCGCTGGCAAGCTACGATCTCGTCGAAAAAGCGGTCAACGCGGCCCGCGCGCAAAAAATTCGTTATCACGTGGGAAATCTCTTTTCGGCGGATCTGTTCTACACGCCGGATCCCGACATGTTCGAGACGATGGCGAAATTCAATGTCTATGGTCTCGAGATGGAGGCGGCCGGTATTTTTCCGATAGCGGCCGAGAACGGCGCCGAGGCGCTGGCAATCTGCACGGTGAGCGATGACCTGCGCACCGGCGAGCACCTGACGTCGGACGAGCGGGCGACCACTTTTGACGAAATGATCCTGGTCGCCCTCGAAACCGCCAACGCCGACAGATAGCGGTCGTCGCGCGTCCAAATAACTTCATAAAATAAAGTTCAGCGTGACCAGGTTCCCGAATAACGCTTGACACGGGGTGGTTTCAAGCAGGATACTTTGCGAAATAAAGTTAAGTAGACCGTGAAACTTCACTTCGACGAAATGATCAGCGCCCCCTGTCGCCTAGGCATCCTGGCCACCCTGGTACCCGGTGCGCCTGTGTCTTTTACCGAAATGAAAGGCGCAACCAGCCTGTCGGACGGCAACCTGCACGTGCAGACGCGCAAACTGGCTGACATTGGCTATATTCAGATTCGCAAGGTAATGAAAGGGCGCCGCTCCGTGACCGAATATCGCATCACCAAACTTGGGCTTGAGCGCCTTCGACTTCATGTCATGAAGTTGCAGAAGGTGCTGGACGCCGAAGCGGGCGCTACGCCCGCGGTACAGCGTGCCCGACAGCCTGACGATTCGGCGGTCTGGGCATGAGCACCCCGAAACGCATTGCGCTCGGCGCGGACCACGGCGGATTTGACCTGAAGGCCAGCCTGGCACTTCATTTGCAGAAGGCCGGCTACCCGATCGAGGACGTTGGCACTTCATCTCATGAAGCTGTCGATTATCCTGTATTTGCGCGAGCCGTGGCGGATGCCGTGTCTCAGGGAAGAGCGGATGTCGGCATCATGATCGACGGTGCCGGGATCGGATCCTGCATGGTCGCGAACAAGGTGCCGAACGTGCGCGCGGCGCTCGCCTATGATTTGTCGAGCGCTCGCAACAGCCGTGAACACAACAATGCGAACGTTCTGACGCTCGGTGCCGGGTTGATTGGCATAAGCCTGGCGAAGCAGATCGTTGATGTCTGGCTCGCAACCGAGTGCACCGAACAGCGCCACTTGAAGCGCGTCACGATGTTCGCCGATCAGGATCAGAATCAGGACCGGGAGCTGAGCCTGTCCGATCAGGATCTCGACCGGGTTGTGACCCGGCTGCAACAAATCCTGGGGCCGATGACGAGCGCTGATCCTGCCGGACCCCGCGTCGGTGACAATCCGGAGACGGCCCGCGAATTTGTACGTCTTGGCGCCACCGGGTTAACGAGCGTCGGCCCGGCGGAGCAACCGGGAAGTATCCCTGGCGACCTGGCGCGCTACATCGACCACACCCTGCTCAAGCCCAACGCGACGGAAGAGCAGATTCGGACCCTCTGCGCCGAGGCGCTCGAATTCAATTTCCGTTCCGTGTGTATCAATCCAACCTGGGTACCACTGGCGGCCCAGCTGCTGCGAGGCAGCGAGGTGCTCACCTGCACCGTCGTCGGTTTCCCGCTCGGTGCCAATGAGCCGGCGATCAAGGCGATGGAAGCGCGTCGCGCCATTCGCAACGGCGCCCGCGAGATCGATATGGTGATCAACATCGGCGCCCTTAAGAGCGGCGACGATGCGCTGGTGCTTCGTGACATCCGGGCGGTGGTTGAGGACTGCGTCGATGGCAATGCCGTGTGCAAGGTCATTCTGGAGACAGCGCTACTGAGCGACGCCGAGAAACGGCGCGCCTCGGAACTTGCGCGACAAGCCCGCGCGCACTTTGTGAAAACGTCGACCGGATTCTCGACCGGCGGTGCCACCGTGAGCGATGTCGCGTTGATGGCGGAGGTTGTCCGCGGCGCCGGAATGGAGGTCAAGGCCTCGGGCGGCATCAGTTCCTACAGCGATGCCAAAGCAATGATCGCGGCGGGAGCTACCCGACTGGGAGCGAGCGCCAGTATTGGCATCCTGCGAGAAGCAAAATCGACAAGCATGAATGCCTGAGGAGTTGGACAAATGATCGATCTGAGAGCCTACGTTTTTCTTGATTCACTGCAGCCGCAATTCGCGTCCTTTCAGGCAACGATCTCGAAGGGCTACCTCCCTAAAGTGGGGCAGGCGAGCCTGTTCGTGGAGATCGCTCCGGGGATGGCGATTAACCAGATACTGGATGTCGCGCTGAAATCGACGGACGTCACGGCAGGAATGCAGATCGTCGAGCGCCATTACGGCATGCTCGAGCTACATTCCGAAAGCCAGGCCGATGTCCGGCAGGCAGGGCAGGCGATTCTCGACTCACTGGGCCTCGAGGAGAAAGACCGCCACAAACCGCGGGTTGTGGCCAACCAGGTCGTTCGTCACCTCGAGGACAGCCAGACCATGCTGATCAACCGTTTCCGCCATGGCAACATGATTCTTGCCGGGCAGACGTTGTTCGTCCTCGAAGTTGAGCCCGCGGCCTACGCGGCGCTTGCAGCCAACGAGGCCGAAAAAGCGGCCGATATCAATATCCTCGAAGTACGTGCCGTCGGCAGCTTCGGGCGTGTCTACATAGGCGGCGAGGAAAAGGACGTGGTGGTTGCTCATGAAGCGGCAACGCAGGCGATCAAGGCGGTCACCGGAAAAACGAAAAAATAGTTCTTAACAGACTGTGGTTACATAAATAATCGTGGTTGCATAAATAAACGCGGCCTTTACGGCCCGATTCGCGAGGAGCAAGTCGATGTCAGAAGCATTAGGAATGATCGAATGCCGGAGTTTTCCGGCCATGGTGGAGGCGGCCGACGCAATGGTCAAAGCGGCCAAGGTCGAGCTCGTGAGCTATGAAAAAACCGGCGGCGGTTACACAACCGCTGTTGTACGCGGCGATGTCGCTGCCGTCAGGGCGGCTTGTGATGCCGGACGAACCGCAGGTGCCCGCGTAGGCGACGTTGTTGCCGTGCACGTCATTGCACGCCCGCACAGCGGCGTCGACATGACGATCCCGTTGGGTCGCACCGAATCGGCCAAGAAATAGTGGCCGGGGGAAGGGTGCTGCCGTGAAACTCGCGAAAGTACTCGGCACCGTCGTCGCTACCGAGAAGGACTCCAAGCTCGTCGGCTTGAGGTTCCTGATGCTGGGCAACTGGCGGCACGACAACAAACCGGCGGACGGCTCGGTCGTGGCCGTGGACGCCGTCGGCGCCGGCGTCGGAGAAATGGTGCTCTATGCCAGCGGTTCCTCCGCCAGGCAAACCGAGCGGACCGACCAGAAACCGGTTGATGCCGTCGTCATGGCAATTGTCGACAGCTGGGAGATCGAAGGCGACGAAAAATACCGCAAGGGGGAAGGTGACGGATGAGCCCTCCGGGAGGGAACGCAAGCCTTCTGAGCGACCGGCAGGTGGACATTATCGCCACCCGCCTCGCCGAGCGCCTCTCGGCCCCGGATGCCGCAAAATCGCCGGTCTCCACAGGTGACAGCGAACCTCACCGCGCTCCTCGCGAGGCACTCGGCGAAGGCATTTTCGCTACAGTGGATGACGCCGTCGAAGCCGCCGGCATCGCGTTCCGTCAGCTTGACGAACTGTCGCTCGAACAGCGAAAACTGATCATCGCGTCAATTCGTGAGTCGATGTTGGAGCATGCTGAGGAACTGGCATGTCATGCGCAACGCGAAACCGGGTTGGGTCGCGCAGAGCATAAATTCATCAAGAACAAGCTCGTCGCGCGCAAAACCTCCGGAATCGAAGCGCTCACTCCCCACGCTGTCACCGGGGACAACGGCTTGACGCTAACCGAGTACGCGCCGTACGGCGTGATCGGCTCCATCACGCCGACGACCAATCCGACGTCGACCATCATCTGCAATACGATCGCGATGGTCTCGGCCGGCAATAGCGTCGTCTTCAACGTGCACCCGAACGCGCGGCAGTGCTCCATGGCAAACGTGCGGCTCCTGCATCAGGCGATCATGCGTGCGGGCGGTCCGGCCAACCTCGTCACCGCCGTGGCAGAGCCCACCATTGAATCCGCGCAGGCACTGATGACTCACGGCGGCGTTCGGCTCCTGGCTGTGACCGGCGGCAGTGGCGTGGTGCGTCAGGCAATGACCAGTGGCAAGCGCGCAATTTGTGCCGGCCCCGGGAACCCACCCGTCGTGGTCGATGCGACGGCTAACCTCGACGTCGCTGCGCGCGGCATCATCGCCGGGGCCTCGTTTGATAACAACATCGTGTGCACCGATGAAAAGGAAGTCATCGCTGTCGAAACCATCGTCGATGAGTTGCTGCGTAGCATGGGTCGGCACGGCGCCTACGTCCTGAATGAGGGTGAACTGCATCGCGTGGAACGAGCCATTTTCAGCGAACAACGCGGTCCGCGCCAGCGCGC
Source organism: uncultured Woeseiaceae bacterium (assembly GCA_964615665.1). GTDB lineage: Bacteria > Pseudomonadota > Gammaproteobacteria > Steroidobacterales > Woeseiaceae > UBA1847. The sequence continues at coordinate 7,260 of CAZTQL010000008.1, forward strand.
GGTGGTAGAGAAAGACCTCATCGGCAAGAACGCCAACGAGATTCTCGCTCGCGCCGGCATCTCGTGCAGCGGTGATCCGCCACTGCTGGTTGCGCGCGTCCCGAACGATCATCCGCTGGTCTGGACCGAGCAGATGATGCCGGTTCTGCCTGTCACTGCCGTGCCCGACGTCGATCGGGGCATCGAGTTGGCCAAAGAAGCCGAACATGGCTTCGGCCACTCGGCGGGCATGTACTCACGCGACATCGATGCACTCAGCCGCATGGCGAGGACAATTAACACGAGCATTTTCACCAAGAACGGCCCGTTTTATGCCGGGCTGGGGGAGGGAGGTGAAGGTCATTCGAGCTTTACTATCGCCAGTCCGACGGGCGAAGGCCTGACCGGGTCGGTCGCCTTCAGCCGGCTGCGGCGCTGCGTCCTTGTCGATCACTTCCGCATCGTCTGACGCGAATGGCGCCGAAGACAAAGCGACACGGGGCCATGGCGTTACTGGAATTCGAAACCATTGCCGCCGGCATCCTCGCGAGTGACCTGATGGTCAAACGGTCGCCGATCGCATTATTGCGGTGTGGAACGGTCCATCCGGGGCGCTTCCTGATACTGGTAGGAGGCAGCGTTGCGAGTACGGAGGAGGCGTTTGCGGTTGGCGTTGAGCTGGGTGAAACCCAGGGCACGTTGCAAGGAAGCGTCTTCCTCGGCGACGTTCATCCGACCCTCCACGACGCGGTCCTTGGCACCCGATTGGCGCTGCATGGCGACGCGCTGGCGGTGGTTGAAACCCGATCTTCGCCGGCACTGCTGGCCGCCGTTGATGCCGCCATCAAGAGTACCCCGGTGATCCTCTCCGAGGTCCGGCTGGCCGACGACCTCGGTGGCCACGCCGTGGCGCTGATGAGTGGTGATCTGACGGACGCAGAAACCGCGATCGCAATCTGCATGGACCGGGCCGGCGACCAGCTACTTGCCAGAACACTCTTGCCGCGGCTCGACTCCGAGCTACGCTCGTTGCTCGAGCACGGTACGCGTTTTGGTCAGTGTCCGGCCTTCGAACCGAGCGGTGCCGAATACCCCGAGGAGATCGCATGCTCCTGGGTCGTGTGATTGGCACTGTGGTGCCTGCGATGCTGGTCGACGAACTGTCGGCCACGCCCCTGCTGTGGATTCAGCCACTCGATCGCGACGGCCAACCCGAGGGTGATCCACTCGTCTGCGCCGACGGCACGCGTATGGCGGGTCCCGGCCAGGTAATCTACTGGGTGGCGAGCCGCGAAGCCGCGCTCGCCCTCGACCCCTCGTTCGTTCCGGTCGACGATGCCATCGTCGGACTGGTCGACGAGGTGACGCTCTATCCCCCCGACCATTCCTCCGACAATCGCTCCGAGGACGGTCGCGGATGATCCTTGGCCGCATTACAGGCAATGTCGTGTCGACCATTCATCACCCGATCGTCGAGGGCCGCAAGCTGCTTGTCGCCGAGCGGCTCGACGCAACCGGGCAACCCACGGGTGGCTACATCATTGCCATCGACGCAATCGGTGCCGGTTTCGGTGAGACGGTCCTGATCCTTGATGAGGGCAGTGGCGCTCGACAGATACTCGACGACAGCGAGGCACCGGTGCGTTCGTTAGTGGTCGGCATCGTCGATGAAGTTGACCTGGATACGCGTTGAACAGGAACGTCGACGGATAGGTCTTAATCGAAGTCGTCGAGCAGGCCCGGCTCAATGCGGGCCCCCAACTGCTGAATAACCATCGTCGCGCAGTACGTGCCGTATTGCGCGCATTCTGCGAGCGACTTGTCGTGTGTCCAGCCGTAGAGAAAGCCGGCGCAGTAGGCATCGCCCGCACCCGTAGTATCGATGACCTGGTCAACCTTAGTTGCGGCCTGCACGACTTTGGTGCCGTTGTGTACGACAACCGAGCCTTGCTCCGAGCGTGTTATGGCGAACAGGTTGTCGAAGTCCTGTAGCGCTTCAAGCGTCTCATCGATCGACTGTGTTCCGAGCAGCGCGAAGACCTCTTCCTCATCGGCGACAATGACGTCCGCATAACGACGGACGAAGTCCAGCAGAGCATCACGGTGTCGCTCGACGCAAAACGAGTCGGACAATGACAGCGCGATCATCGAATTATCGTCTTTGCCAATTTTTGCCGCCTTCCGGGCGAGCGCCGGGCCTTCGGCGATATCCCAGACATAGCCTTCGAATAAAATCGCTCGCGGTGATCCGATAGTCGATTTTGTGATGTCGGCCAGCCCCAGTTCGAGGCATGCGCCCAGGTAAGTTTGCATCGTGCGCTGGCCGTCCTCGGTAATCAGGACATGACTGCGTGCGGTCGGCGCACCGTCCTTAGCGGCGGCAAGCCGAATGTCGACGCCGAGCGAGCGCATATCGTGATTGAAAATGGTGCCGAGCTGATCGGCTTTAACTTTGCCGATGTAGGCGGCCGTGCCGCCAAGGTTGGCAAATCCTGCGATCGTGTTGGCGACCGAGCCGCCCGACATTTCGGTTGCCGGACCCATCTGGCCGTAAAGTTCCCGGGCCCGTTCTTTGTCGATCAACGTCATCGAGCCGCGTTCCGCACCAATTTGCTGGAGGAAGTCCTCGTCCACGTGTGCGAGCACGTCAACAATCGCATTGCTGATGCCAAGAAGTTGAACTGAGTCCGTCATGTTGTCAGCCGCCGGAAAAAACGGCGGCCAGACTACCATTACAGCGAGGGTCTTGCTCGATAATTGATATGGCGAAACGGCGGGTAACTGGGTATCGTGACATCTTTAGATGACGCTAATAGCGACCCGGGAAGAATAACGGGGACGGAGGGTGCTATGCGCAGATCAGCAAACCTGATGATTCCGCTGACATTGATCTTGATGTATTACGGTTTCTGGTTTGGTTCTGTGATTTTTCTAATGTCGCGCTTTCCGGCACTCGAAGAGTACGTGCCGGTGGGCGGCATCAATGATCTCATGGTGGCGCAAGGAGAATCATTCGAGCCCATTTACACGAGCGTTCAACGGACCATCCTGTCACCGACAGGACCGCTGCGGCTTGCACTCGCCAGCATCGGCTCACTGGTATGGACGGTGCCGATCTCGTGGGTCTATCTAATCACCAGTCGAGCGAGGCGCATCGACCAACCATTCCTGCAGACGATCATGGTCTTGCCCGTGGTCGTCACTGGCATCGCCATGATCGTTGTCAACAGCCTGGCGCTGGCTTTCAGCCTGGCCGGCGTCGTCGCTGCCGTGCGATTTCGTTTCAGCCTTGATCAGCCGTCTGATGCGATGTACATCTTCGTCGCCATTGGCATTGGCTTGGGTTCCGGAATCGGGGCACTCGGAATATCGGCCGTAATCTCGCTGATGTTTGTGCTCGCGACGCTGGCAATCTGGAAACTGGAGTATGGCAAGACGCTGTCAGGGCCGTTTCTTACTATGATTACTCGCCGTGATGCCGGTGAAGACGACTACTAGGCAGTGACGGTGCGGGCATGACTTTGGAGCATCTCAGCGGCCCGTCCAAGCGCAGCCTGCTGCTGGTGCACGGACGGGATTTCAAGCCGGGGGCGGATGCCTACATGGACCTGTCAATGGCCGCATTCCGTGCCGGCATTGCGCGCGATTATCCGGAGCAACTCGACGGTTTCGATGCCGTCAACAAGCACCTCGCGTACTACGGCGACCTGAATGCCGAAATCCTGAATGCTCGAGGTAGAACGTACGACGTCGGCCTTGATATCGGTGACCGGCGCAATGTGCTCAAGGCCCTTAAGGCTGTCAAATTGCGCAAGCACTTTGGCATGCGTCAATACGATCAGCTGCCTGGAAAATCCGCCGTTCCCGAGTTTGTTGCGGACGTCGTGGCACCAGTGCTCGGATCGATCGGGCTGTCAGTGCCTTTGCTTGGCAAGGTGGCACCGGACTTTGCGGCCTATTTCGATTCCAGGCAGGATTTTGCAGAGTGCGCCCGCGAGCGCGTGCGATCCGCTTTGTGCGACTTGCTGGATCGCGGCGAGCGTGCTTTGCTGATCGCGCATGGCACTGGTAGCGTCATTGCGTACGATGTTCTGTGGGAGTTGTCTCATGATCCAGACCTGAAGCAGCGTTACGGCGACAACAAGGTCGAAGTGTTGATAACTCTAGGCTCGCCGCTTGGCGATCGCGCCATTCAGCGATACCTGTACGGGGCGAAAGAAAAATCGGCGAGCAAGTTTCCGTCGAATGTTATCGCATGGCACAACATCGCCGCCGAAGACGACTACATTTGTCATGACAACACGTTGGCCGATGATTTCAAGCTCATGCTCAAGCAACGTATTGTCAGCGCCGTACACGATTACCTGGTGTTCAATCTGGCGGTGCGCTACGGGCGCTCGAATCCACACAGCTCGATCGGCTATTACATACACCCGCGTTTGGCGAAAATTATCGTGGATTGGTTACGCTCGGACGGTCTGGATAGTCTGCCTACGTACACTTTTTGATGAGCCGTCGCTTGACCTCTTTGGGCGAATCGATGACTGCATAGAATAGTCGTATATATTTCAGCAGGTATTTGCGCGTTGGTTCAGAAAGGCCCGTTTGCTCGTTCGGCAACTCCATGATCGCATCGCGTTGCTGCCGGTATTTTTCCAGAGTTTCATCAAGGAACGTGTTATTGGCGCACCGGCCCCGATACAGTCGTTGCCGCACCGAGAATAGTCTGAATCGCGGACTTGCTCCCGCGTATTGTGCATCGACAATCCCGGACTGATCGAAGTCGTAGGGCACTGAATATGCGAGGTCACCATCCGTGCCAATTAATACGTGGTTGTGGCAACAGGCTTCTTTCGAGCCGAGGACTGGTGAGAAATCGGTGTTGCCGATCAGGTAATGGAACACGGATATCAGATTCATATGGCTCGGTTCCAATTCGCTGACGCGAATGCTTGCGACCTCTATCGTCTTCAGGCCGAGGCGTTTGGCCAGACGATCCTTGTGTTCGACGAAAAACCCATAAGCCGTATGTTGTGGCTTGCGTTCGTCGGTATCCTGATACGTAATTCTCAGCAGGCGCACGCGAAAACTGATGTCGGTAAGCTGATCGAGAATTTGATACGCAAGGTACTCTCTAAGCATGAGTTGTTCGTAGAGTTTCGAGTTGTTCTTGCAATGCGTGACTAGCTTAAGCTTGTCCTGTTTTTCGAACAGCGTGCCGCCAGTCGTGGACTTCTTGAAATTCAGCCGCAGCGGCGCGAATGGACAAACGGTCTTTTGCAGCCGATAACGCCCGCGGGCGCTGACTTTAATCTCGAATTCCCTGCTGATGCCGGCGTCGTCGGAAAGGTGCAGCTGGCCGTCAAACGCATTCTCGGTCGAGCGTTGCGACATGATCTTGGAAAACGGCGCGACCAGCCGGATCTCGACAATCCCGGAGTCTTGAAACAGCGGGTCAGGGTCTTTGATCGATTGCGCCTGAGCCGCCGGTACGAGGAGGAACAAGACTACGGCGGCACGGGTCCAATGGTTACGCAACATCGCTAGCTCATGCCTGGCCGACGTCATTCGAGAGCGAAAAGTCTAACACATGCCGATTGCCGGCTATTCATTGCCGAGGGCCTGCATTGACACTAAACTGATACCGTGAATATGAATTTGCATAACAGGCTCCGATTTTTGCCGCTGTCAGCGGCCCTTTTCCTGCTCGCCGTCGCCGCGATCCCCGCGCCGGTGGTTGCGGACGACTGGCGCGTCGACGATGCCGAGCGTGTTGTTGCGATCGCTGACATTCACGGCGCTTACATTGCGATGGTTGCTACGCTGCAGAATGTCGGGGTTATTGACGATGAGCTGCGCTGGTCGGGCGCAGCAACTCACCTTGTTATTGTCGGCGACATCCTCGATCGCGGCCCGCGCTCGCGCGACGTGATGGACCTTCTCATGCGTCTCGAACAAGAGGCGCCGCTTGCCGGGGGCAAAGTGCAGGTGCTCATCGGTAATCACGAATCGATGAATCTGATCGGCGACCTGCGTTACGTTAGCAAGGAAGAATATGCAGCGTTCGCCGCTGACGAAACCGACGTCGAACGTGACCGTTGGTTTGCGGCTTATGCCAAACGTCGTGGAGTCGATGTTGCGAACGACAATGTCCGGCAGACGTTCGAGCAGCAGTTTCCGGCCGGTTACTTTGCGCTGCGCCGCGCGTTCCGACCGGATAACCGCTATGGGCAGTGGCTGTTGTCGAAGTCAGTTATTGCCGTCGTCAATCGTACGGCCTTCGTGCACGGCGGTCTGTCGCCGGCGGTCACCGATATCGGGCTCGACGGCGTCAATCGCGATCTCAAGGCCGAACTCAAGGACTATGTCGAGGCGCTTAACGTGCTGATCGACGCCGAGGTGTTGCTGCCCACGGACAGTCACTACGACACGGCACCGGTACTGGACGCCTATTTGCCGGCGCTCGATGAAACAGCCGCTGTGATTGATGCTGTTGCGGCCGTAAAGAGGCTGGGAAACAGCGAGCTTTTCGACAGCGATGGACCGCTCTGGTATCGCGGCAATGTGAGCTGTGGCGACTTGATCGAGGAGCCACGCGTCGTAGCAGCACTGGCAGCGATTGATGCCGATCGTGTCGTCGTCGGCCACACGCCAACGCCGAACCGCAAGGTGTTGCAGCGATTTGACGGCAGGCTGATTGAAATCGACACCGGCATGCTCAACACCTACTACCGTGGCAGTGGCAACGCGTTGGTGCTTGATGGCGAGACCGTCGCCGTGCTTAACCAGCACGCCGAGGATTTCGTCGTGCCGGCGATGCATCTGCGCAACGTAGGCACCAGGCCGGGCATGATGTCCGCAGAGGAGCTGCAGCAGCTGCTCGAAACGGGCGAGATTCTCTCGCAGGTCGTTGACCAGACCGGTACCACTGTCGTCAAGGTCAGCGACGGACAACGAGCGGTATCCGCATTGTTCGAGCCTCGACAGAGCCGTGGATTTTACCCGGGCGTCGCTGCCTACCGTCTGGATCGATTGCTGGACCTCGATATGGTGCCCGTTACGGCGTTGCGCACAGTGGATGGTAAGGAGGGTTCGCTGCAGTTCATTACTGAGAAGCACCTTGACGAGTCACAGCGCTCAGCGTCCGGGAGGGGCGGCGGCGCGCCCTGTCCGTTGCCAGACCAGTGGGCCGCGATGTACGTGTTTGACGTGCTGATCTATAACGAGGGCCGATCTCAGCCGCGTATGCTCTATGACCCGGCCAGCTGGACCCTGATGTTGACGGAGCATGATCGTGCTTTTGCAGCCCGTAAGGGCCGTCCCAAACACCTGCAAAAATTACCGCTGGAGTTTGCGACTGGCTGGCAATATGCGCTGGACGGGCTGGACAACACGGTGCTCGAAAAGACACTGGGCGATGTGCTTGGCAAGAAGCGTATCCGGGCACTGGCGCAACGTCGCGACGAACTACTGGCATCCGCGAAAGCGGCAGGCAATCGTTAGCGTATAATCAGGCTTCACGACACGCGACGCGCAATCGGTGACAAAAGTATGGGACGACTGACAACGCACATCCTTGATACAGCAGGCGGCCGGCCCGCTGATCAGGTGGCTATACGTCTGTTCAGCCTCGATGGCCATCGCGAGCTGTTGGCCAGCACGGCCTCAAATGGCGATGGCCGCACCGATGCGCCACTATTGGAAGACAGCGCGATCCGCGCAGGCACCTATGAACTCGAGTTTGATATCGGCGAGTACTTCGCCCGCCGCGAAGCGCAGGTCGCGGAGCCGCCGTTTCTGGATACGGTCGTGGTCCGCTTTTCGATCGTGAGCGATGAAAACTACCACGTGCCGTTGCTGGTATCGCCCTGGTCCTATTCAACGTACCGGGGTAGCTGAGAGGAATGCCGAGAACCTCGATCAGTTTCGTGCTCGACGGTGAGATTATCGAGCTCGACAATGTTGATCCCACCCGCACCGTGTTGCAGTTTCTGCGTGAGGACTTGCGGCGCAAGGGCACCAAAGAAGGATGTGCGGAAGGCGATTGCGGGGCTTGCACGGTGGTAGTGGCAGAGCTCAATCGCGACGGGGATGATCTGTCGTTGCGAGCCATCAATTCCTGCATACAGTTTCTACCCACCCTCGACGGCAAGGAACTGATTACGGTTGAGAGCCTGTCGCCCGATACTCGCGACCTGCACCCGGTGCAGCGTGCGATGGTTGACAACCATGGCTCACAGTGTGGTTTTTGCACGCCCGGTTTCGTCATGTCGCTATTCGCGCTTTACAAAACCAACAACGCACCGTCGCGCCAGGATATTGACGATGCGCTTGCCGGTAACCTTTGTCGCTGCACCGGCTATCGGCCGATCATCGCGGCGGCTCAGTCGATGTATGCGGACGGTGCTAACGAGACAGACTGGCTGCGCCAGTCGTATGGGTTACAGCAGGCACCTGTCGCACGCGTGCAACGCCTCAAGTCGATGACCGACGACACGTCGCTCGAGGTCGAGCATGCCGGCCGCCGCTTTTTTGCGCCGCGTGACCTGGCCTCGTTTGCCGATATTTATTCAGCCAATCCCGACGCAACGATATTGGCGGGCGGTACCGACATCGGCTTGTGGGTCACCAAGCGACATGCCGAGCTGGATACTGTTATCTACACTGGCCGTGTCGCAGAGCTGACGCAGCTTGACGTTACGCCAACGCACATCGAAGTTGGCGCGGCGGTGACGTTGACTGACGTGATCCCGGAGATCGTCAGTCACTACCCGGGTCTTGACGAGCTGTATCGGCGATTTGCCGCACCGCCTATTCGTAATGCGGGAACGCTGGGTGGCAATGTTGCCAACGGCTCGCCCATTGGCGATTCCATGGCGGCATTGATGGTTGTCGGCGCGACGCTCGTACTTCGCCGTGGGGACCAGGAAAGGGAGTTGCCGCTCGATCAGTTCTATCACGGCTACCAGGTCAACGATTTCGGGCCCGGCGAGTTTCTGGTACGAATTCGTATTCCGTTGCCAACGGGCGACGCAGTCGTCACGAGCCAGAAGTGGTCGAAACGATTCGATCAGGATATCTCCGCCGTCTGTACGGCCTATCGGCTCGAACTCGACGGTGACACGGTCGTGAGTTTCCGCATGGCCTGCGGCGGTCTCGCACCGGTCGTCAAGCGGGCGGTGCATTGTGAAAGCGTGCTCAATGGCGGGTGCTGGAATGAAGACAGCATCGCCAGCGCCGCGGCAGCGCTGGCGGAAGATTTTGCGCCGATCTCTGATATGCGTGCCTCGGCTGATATTCGGCTACGAGCGACGCAGAATTTGCTGCGGCGATTCTTCCTCCAAACTCAAGGCGAGGTTCAAGAGACTGTGTACAGTTATGGACGTCAGCGTTAAGTCTGGCACTGACAGCACGGGTGCAGTCGGCAAAGCGCTGCCGCATGACAGCGCTCATTTGCATGTAACCGGCGCGGCCGCTTACACCGACGATCTTCCCGAACCGCGCAATCTGCTGCACGTGGCCGTTGGCATGAGTCCGCTGCCGCATGCGCGCATTAAAAGCGTGGACTTATCAGCGGTGCTGGCATCGCCCGGTGTTGTTGCTGCCTGCGTTGCGGCCGACATTGCGGGTGATAACAACTTCGGTCCGATGGTGGCCGACGATCCGATTCTCGCCGATGAGCACGTGCAGTTTGTTGGCCAGCCAGTGTTCGCCGTGGCCGCGAAGACCGTCGATCAGGCACGTAAAGCGGCGCGCAGGGGTGCGATAGATTTTGATCCATTGCCGGCGATCCTGGATCCGCTCGATGCCGTCAGGCAGCAGTCATTTGTGCTGCCGAGCGAAATGCTTGAGCGCGGTAATGTAGAGACGGCGTTAAGGCAGGCACCACATCGGCTGCGTCGCCGCGTCGCGCTGGGCGGGCAGGATCAGTTTTATCTCGAAGGCCAGATCGCGATGGCTATCCACCAGGAGGACGGGAGACTGTTGATCTACAGCTCGACCCAGCATCCTGACGAAGTACAAACGCTGGTGGCGCGTGCAACGCAACGCGCAGCCAAGGACGTTGTCGTGATCTGTCGACGTATGGGCGGCGCCTTTGGCGGTAAGGAAAGCCAGGCCGCTCTTATCGCCTGCATCGCGGCGCTGGCTGCGGACAAGACTGGCCACCCGTGCAAATTTCGGCTGGATCGTGATGACGACATGATCATAACCGGCAAACGTCATGACTTCGTCATCGACTACGACGTCGGCTTCGATGAGACCGGTCGACTATCCAGCGTCGACTTCGAGTTTGCGTCGCGCTGCGGTATGTCAGCCGATCTGTCGGGGCCGGTTAATGACCGAGCCATGTTTCATTGCGATAACGCGTATTTCCTCGAAAACATCCGAGTCCTTTCACATCGCTGCAAGACCAACACTGTCTCCAATACGGCGTTCCGCGGGTTCGGTGGACCGCAGGGCATGTTCGCGATCGAATACGTCATTGACGATATCGCGCGGCATCTCGGCAAGGATCCGCTCGAGATCCGGCGCCGGAACTTCTACGGCAAAGACGAGCGCAACGTAACGCACTATCAGCAGACGATTGATGACAACGTCATCGATGAGATATTCGACAAGCTGGTAATCGACAGTGACTACGCCAGTCGTTACGCCGCGATCCGCGAGCGTAACGCCAAGAGTTCCGTACTGCGCCACGGCATCGCAATCACTCCGGTGAAGTTCGGCATTTCCTTCACCTCGACGTTGCTGAACCAGGCCGGCGCCCTTGTGCACGTCTACAAGGATGGTACCGTGCAGCTCAATCACGGCGGCACCGAGATGGGTCAGGGACTCTATATCAAAGTGGCGCAGGTCGTTGCTGATGAATTTCAGATCGACGTCGACCGTATCGGAATCACGGCCGCCGACACGAGCAAGGTCCCGAACGCGTCGGCGACGGCGGCTTCGAGCGGCTCCGACATGAATGGCAAGGCGGCACAAAAGGCGGCGGCAAAGATTCGTCGCCGGCTGACGGAGGTCGCGGCGTCGCACTTTTCGGTGTCGGAAGCAGATGTCGAGTTTCGCAATGGCAATGTGTTCGGCGGCGAGCAGCGCTTAAGCTTTACCGAACTGGTGCAGATCGCCTGGGCTCGCCGCGTCTCGTTGTCAGCTACCGGATTTTACAAGACGCCGAAGATCAACTATGACAGCGCCACGTTTTCGGGACGACCATTTTTCTACTACGCTTATGGCGCTGCCGTGACCGAGGTCGTTGTCGACACGCTGACCGGCGAGCATCGTGTATTGCGAACCGATATCTTGCACGACTGCGGTGACTCGTTGAATCCTGCCATTGATATTGGCCAGATTGAGGGCGGTTACATACAAGGTGTTGGCTGGCTGACGACCGAGGAACTCTGGTGGAATGACAAGGGCGAGTTGGGCACGCACGCGCCGTCAACCTACAAGATCCCGGTCTGCTCGGACCTCGCGCCTGACTTTCGCGTCGCCCTGATGCAAAACACGGGTAACCGTGAGGAAACGATTTACCGTTCCAAAGCGGTCGGTGAGCCGCCGCTAATGCTCGCTTTGTCGGCTTTTCTCGCCATTCGTGATGCGCTTGCGGACAGCGATGGCCGAGCGCCAGCGCTAAATGCGCCCGCGACGCCTGAGGCGATATTGCGGGCACTCGAGGATTTCGCCGGTGAATGAATGGATCGACGAGCTCTGCGACCTGTCCGCCGCGGACGAGCCGGCCGTGCTCGTTACCGTCGCTGGCATCAAGGGTTCCGCGCCCCGCGAGGTCGGCGCTAAGATGATCGTGACCGCGCGCGAGACGATCGGCACGATCGGTGGCGGGCAGCTTGAATACCAGTGCACGCGCGTCGCGGTCGGCTTGTTTGACGATGAACAAATGTCGCTGCGGAGCTTTCCGCTCGGCGCTGCGATGGGTCAATGTTGTGGCGGAGTGGTGGAGATTCTGTTCGAGCCGCTGGGCACCGGCATGCCCGCCTGGTTGCGCGACCTGAGAGCATTGCACGGGCAGCGAGAGCCGGCTGTCGTGGCGACGCGCATTTCGCGGTCTGCGCCGAACAAGTTCGTTGTGACGGCGGATGAGGTATTCGGCGTGCCGGACGGCGAAACGCTGCCGGGCATGGTGGCGCGTGCGCGCGATTTGCTTCACGGCCACGGCAAAGCCGAGCGTCATGTCCAGGAGTTTTACGAGCCGGTTGTTGCGCCGGATTTGAATATCGCCGTTTTCGGTGCGGGTCACGTCGGCACCGCGGTGGTCGCGGCACTGGCCGGGATCGACTGCAACATTCGCTGGGTGGACAGCCGCCGCAATGTTTTTCGGCAGGTTCCTGCGAACGTTCGTGCCAGTGAGGCCGAGCTTCCGGCACTCGAGGTGGCTGCGATGCCTCCAGGGTCGTTTTACCTGGTGATGACGCACAGCCATGCCATGGACTTCGAGATCTGCGATCGCATCTTAAAGCGTGGCGACGCCAGCTATTGCGGGCTAATCGGCTCCCGCTCGAAGCGACGTCGTTTTGAAAAACGCTTCCGCCAGCAGGGCATGACTGAGGCGCAAATTGCCGAACTCGTTTGTCCCATCGGCGTTCCCGGCATCAGCGGCAAGAAGCCGGCCGAGATCGCGGTCGCCGCGGCGGCTGAGATCCTGAAAGTCCATGAGCAGTCCGCCGTCGCCGCCGCAAGCGCGTATCCTGACAACGTTCATCCGCTGAGCCGCTGATATGCAAGCATACATAGTCGACTGGTTACATCTGCTTGGTCGCTGGCTGCACTTTATTGTCGGTATCGCCTGGATCGGTTCTTCGTTCTACTTCGTCTGGCTCGATAACCACTTGCAGGCACCGACAGATCCCGCGGACGACGAAAAAGGTGTCGGTGGCGAACTCTGGTCCGTGCACGGCGGCGGTTTTTATCACGCGCAAAAGTACCGGGTAGCACCGGCAACGCTTCCCGAGGAGCTGCACTGGTTCAAGTGGGAGGCTTACTCGACCTGGCTGTCGGGCATGTTCCTGCTGGCGCTCGTCTATGGGTACGGTGCCGAGGTCTACCTGATCGATCGCGCGGTTGCCGACCTGTCGGTGCCGGCCGCAATTGCTGCAGCGATGGGATTCATCGTTGGAGGGTGGCTCGTCTACGATGCCCTCTGTAAATCGCCGCTGGCTCGCGACCCCCGCGTCTTCGGTGGTGTTCTGCTTCTCTTGAGTACGCTGCTGGCGTGGGGCTTGTGCCAGCTGTTCGGCGGTCGCGGTGCTTACATCCTGTTTGGCGCCGTGCTCGGCACAATCATGGTTGCGAACGTTTTCTTCGTCATTATTCCGGGCCAGAAGAAAATGGTAGCTGCTGCCGCGAGGGGCGAGGCACCCGATCCGACACCCGGGATCCATGCGAAGCTGCGTTCGGTACACAACACTTACTTTACGCTGCCCGTGCTGTTCGTGATGCTGAGCAACCACTTCGCAATGACGCACAGTCACGAATATAACTGGGCGATTCTAATTGGCATTTCGTTGGCGGGTGCACTGATACGCATCTATTTTGTCGCGCGCCACAAAGGCAATGCGTCGCCGTTGCCGGTCGTTCTGGCGGTGTTGTTGCTCGGCGCAATTGCCGCGCTGCTCGCTCCACAGCCGCAGCAGGCCAGGGTTGCGGCTGTGTCATTTGAACAAGTGCGTAATGTCGTGCATACGCGCTGCAGGAGCTGTCATTCCGAAGCGCCGGTGCATCCGGCGTTTCCTGCGGCACCGCTCGGTGTCATGCTCGACACGGACGAGCAAATACTGGCGCAGGCGGCACGTATTCATCAGCAGACGGTGGTCACGCGCGTGATGCCAATCGGCAACCTGACGGCGATGACGGATGCGGAGCGGCAGATCATCGATCAGTGGTACCAGGCGTTACAGGACGAGTAGATGCCGCAAGACAACTATCCCCGAAACATGTGTGGCTATGGTCAAAAACCGCCGGCCGCGGATTGGCCGAACGGCGCCCGTACTGCCGTGCAGTTCGTCGTCAATTACGAGGAAGGTGGGGAGAACTGCGTCTTGCACGGCGATCCGGCGTCGGAAGCTTTTCTCTCTGACATTGTGGGTGCCGCGCCCGTGCCCGGGCAGCGCCACATGAACATGGAGTCGTTGTATGAATACGGCTCACGTGCTGGATTCTGGCGGCTGCACCGGCTGTTTACGGAGCGCGATCTGCCGGTCACGGTGTTTGCCGTCGCGATGGCGCTGCAGCGCAACCAGGCGGCTGCCGACGCGATGCAGCAGGCCGGCTGGGAGGTTGCGAGCCACGGCTATCGCTGGATCGACTACCAGTTCGTCGACGAGGCGAGCGAACGCAAACACTTGCGAAGAGCTGTTGATATTCACGAGCAGGTTACCGGTGAATACCCGCGTGGCTGGTACCTGGGCCGCTGCAGTCCGAACAGCCATCGGCTGGCGGCCGAGGAGGGTGGCTTTACTTACAACGCCGACTGCTACGCCGACGATCTGCCGTATTGGGACTACTCGTTTGCCAAACCGCAGCTGATGGTTCCCTATACGCTCGACGCCAACGACATGCGCTTTGCAACACCCCAGGGATTCAATTCAGGCACGCAGTTTTTTGACTACCTCAAGGATTCATTTGACGTGCTGCACGCCGAAGGTGGCCGCATGATGTCGGTTGGCCTGCACTGTCGCCTGGCCGGGCGACCGGGACGAGCAGCGGCGGTCGCGCGGTTTCTCGATTATGTTGCCGAGCAGGATAACGTCTGGGTAGCGACTCGAGTGGCTATCGCCGAGCACTGGCGCGAGCGGCACCCACCACGGGATGATGGTTGATGGACACACACGATTTTATTGCGCGCTATGGCAGCATTTATGAGCATTCGCCTTGGGTGGCGGAGCAGGTGTCTACCCTGGGTGGTGATATTGAAGACTCGTCGGTTCTTGCCGCGCTGATGGCTGACTGCGTCGACAATGCCGCCGTCGAGCAGCAGCTGGAATTGATACGGGCACATCCGGATCTTGCCGGTAAGGCGCAGGTTGCCGGCGAGTTAACGCAAGCATCGACAGTGGAACAGGCCAGCGCCGGGCTTGATCAGTGTTCGCCGCAGGAATTTACCCGTTTTCAGGAACTGAATGACGCTTACTGGGAGAAGTTTGGTTTCCCCTTTGTCATGGCGGTTCGCGGGCAGGATCGAGTTGCTATTCTGGAAGCATTCGGGCAGCGCCTCGGCAATGACCATGACCTCGAATTTGAAACAGCCTTGATCGAAATACACAAGATCGCTCGCCTGCGACTCGACGCAATGAGGAAAAAACCGTGACCAACGCAACTCGCCAATGGATCAACCTCGAGCAGCCGCGATTGGGCAGCCGCGTGACGTTTGCCACCGACGAGTTTTTCGGCGCCAAGGAGCGCATTATCGATGCGGCGGAACCGATCTTCATCGACGATAAATACGACGACCACGGTAAGTGGATGGACGGCTGGGAAAGTCGCCGTCGCCGCGAGCCCGGGCATGACTACTGTGTGATCCGCTTCGGCGTGCCTGGAATTATTCACGGGCTTGACGTTGATACGAGCCATTTCACCGGCAACTTTCCGCCGCACGCCTCGCTCGAGGCCTGCTCGGCGAACGTAGACGTGCCGGCAGATGACTGGGTCGAGATTGTTCCCCGGATCGAATTGGCCGGTAATTCGCATCACTACCTCGACGTGCGCGACGATACCGTGCGCACCCACGTGCGACTGCACATCTACCCCGACGGCGGCGTCGCCAGGCTGCGTGTCTTCGGCGAGGTTCGCGCCAACTTTGCTGACGTCAACGGTTTCGTCGATCTCGCCGCTGTGGAACACGGCGGTCGCGCGATCGCCTGCAGCGACGAGCACTATGGCAGCATGCAAAATCTCCTGGCGCCCGGTCGTGGTGTCAATATGGGCGATGGCTGGGAGACTGCACGTCGCCGCGGACCAGGCAACGACTGGGTCATCATCGCTTTGGGCCAGCCCGGCATCATCGAACGTGCCGAGATAGATACAGCGCATTTCAAAGGCAACTACCCGGATCGGGTATTGCTGGAAGGCGCCGTCTTCGATAGCGATGAGGCAGCTGTTAGTAGTAGCAACCAATGGCAGACGCTGCTGCCGGAGGAAAAACTCAAGATGGATCAGCAGCATTATTTCGAGGGACTGCAATCGATTGGCGCGGTCAGCCACGTGCGCGTTGCCATCTATCCCGACGGCGGAATTAGCCGTGTGCGGCTATTTGGCCAGGTGCATGGTGGGTAACTCGCGAATCGTGCTGGTTCCGGAGCTTCTGACGAGTGAGGGCTTCGCGCCGTTTGGCGAGGTGATCGAAGCGGCTCTCGACAGCTCGAGTGCAATGAATGAGGCGCGCTTTGAGCGTTTCGACGATCTTTGCACCGTTGATCTTGCGCCGGGCAGACGTGTAGCGATCAGCATCGCGAGCTGCTGCACGCCGACAACGCTGCCGTTGCGCATCGACAAAATCGAGCGGCATCCGCTGGGGAGCCAGGCCTTTGTGCCGCTGCAATCCTGCACGATGGTCGTTGTCGTAGCGCCCCCCGGAGAGGCTGTCGCAGCCGCCGATTTGCGGGCCTTTGTCACCCGACCAAGACAGGGCTTCAACTACTATCGCGGTACCTGGCACATGCCATTGATCGCGTTCGATGTCGCTGACCAGTTTCTCGTGATTGATCGCGGCGGTGACGAGCCTAATTGCGAAGAGCGCATGCTCGATGAAAACGTCGTGCTGGAGGCATTCTGACCGCCATGCGCCAAGCGTTTCGCGCCTCGATCGTGCACTGCCTGGCAGATCCCGGCGAACATTCCACGCCGTCTGCCTACGAGTACTTTGAGGATGGTCTGCTGGTTGTCGCAGACGGTCATATCGAGGCGGTCGGCGATGCCAGTCACTTGCTCGAGACACTCGGTGACGATGTGCCCGTTACGGAGTACTCGAATAAACTGATCGTTCCGGGCTTCATCGACTGCCACGTGCATTTTCCGCAGCTCGATATCGTTGGCTCGTACGGAGAGCAGTTGCTCGACTGGCTGAATCGCTACGCTTATCCCGCTGAGGCGAAATTTGCGGATCCCGACTATGCCCGCGAGGTTGCCAGCGCCTTTGTTGAGCAGCTGTTGCTCAACGGCACGACGACGGCGCTGGTTTTTGGCACCGTGCATCCGCATTCGGCGGACGCCATTTTTGAAGCGGCGGCAGCGCGTGACATGCGACTGATTGCCGGCAAGGTGCTGATGGACTGCAACTGTCCTGAAGAGCTGCGCGATGATGCTGAGTCTGCGTACCGCGACAGCAAAGCACTGATTGAAAAGTGGCATAACCACGGGCGCCTCGGTTATGCGATCACACCACGCTTCGCGCTGACCTCAAGCGCCGAACAACTCACTGCCGCCGGCCGGCTCGCCGCCGAGTATCCGGATGTCTGGATTCACACCCATCTGGCGGAGAACAGGGGCGAGGTGGATGAGATCGAGCGATTGTTCCCGGCGCGCCGCAGCTATCTCGATGTCTACGATTATTTCGGTCTGCTGCGCCGGCGTGCGGTTTTCGCGCACTGTCTTTACATGGACGACGCGGATCGCGAGAGCATGTCGGCCGCCGGTGGTGCCGCCGCATTTTGCCCGACGTCCAACCTGTTTCTCGGCAGTGGCCTGTTCGACCTGTCGGCCATGCGTGCGGCTAGAATTCGTTGCGGCCTGGGCACGGATGTTGGCGGTGGCACGAGCCTGTCATTGCTGAAGACAGCGAGCGAAGCCTACAAAGTTCTGCACCTGCAGGACCACGCCTTGCCGGCGATGCGCGCGCTGTATCTGGCCACGTTGGGTGCGGCAGAAGCGCTGTACGTGGATGAGCACATCGGTAACTTCCTGCCCGGTAAAGAGGCGGATTTCGTGGTGCTGGACCCATCGGGTTCGAGTTTGACGGCGCGCCGCATGGCGAAGACCGACACTATCGAAGAGGCGTTTTTTGCGCTGCTGACGTTAGCTGATGATCGCCACGTCGCCGCCACCTTCGTTAACGGGCGAGTTCAGCACACGCTCTAAGCGCGAGTATGCGATGAGCGCGGTTGTCGGTCCGGCTCTCATTGCATACTGGCCTATTTTTCCCAATTCGGTGATTTCGATGGCGCAAGCCCTTGAGACGCCATATATTTCTGCCTCGATGAAATACCAGCCCAATCACCTGAACTCGATTCTTTTCAAGCTTCTGCAACCACTTGCGAGGCTCTTCCTGCATTTTGGCATGAGCTACCGTGAGTACTGCGAGCTGTCGAAAGCCGCATTCGTGGCGGTTGCGGGCGAAGATTTTGGTGTTCACGGCCGGCCGACCAATGCGTCACGCATTGCCGCGATGACCGGCCTGACGCGGAAGGAGATTGCCCGGATTCGACGCAAGATCGACAGTGGCGAGAGCGCACAAACCGACCGGCGCTCGCCGATTCACGAGGTGTTGTCAGCCTGGTGCTCAGTAGACGAGTTCCTCGACAAGCGAGGTCAGCCCAAGCGCTTGCCGTTTAAGGGCGAGCGCACATCGTTTGAATCGCTGGTCAGGCAGTTTGCCGGCGACATACCGGAGGGGGCCATGCGCAAGGAGTTGCAGCGCATCGACGTCATCGAACTGGCGGGCGACACAGTGCGCGTCCGGGCGGATGGCCTGGCAGCGCTGGACGCCCGCGAACAACTGGCGGCCGAAATACTGATAGAACCCTATGAGCAGCTGCAAGCAGTCGCCCGCAGGGTCAGTCGCTGATCAGGACGCTTGCCTGCAGCGTGGTTGCTGCTTTCAATGAGTTGGTTATCAGGCAGTGCTTCTCGGCTTTTTCCATCAGCCGCAATGCTTTCTTATCGTCGGCCTTATCGTCGGCATGGGCTGGCAACGTCAATTCGGCGGTGATGTCATACGCGGTGAACTGTGTGACGCGGTCGATTTTGTCGAGCGTGCCGATAACGCTGCAGGAGAGCGAGTCCCACTCGATCCGCGCAGCCCGCGCGGTCGCGCGAAACGACAAAATGAAGCAGTCGGCAACAGCCCCGACCAGCAAGGTCTCCGGAGACCAGACATCGCCAGGTCCGCCGTATTCCGGCGGGCCTGCTGTGTCGAGGTCACCGAGACCGCGGCTGGATAGCGTGACGTTAGTGTCGGATTTGGCGTCGGCAGAGACGGCGTAATGGTGCGGTAAGTCCTGCATTTCTATTTCCTCAGATTGTCGGTATCCGCTGCGACTGTCTCACCGCGTGATACCGGATAGCCCAACGAGACCCACCCCTGAATGCCCTCCCATAGCACTGCCGTATTCTTGAAACCGCCGGCTTTGAGTTTCTTGTTGACGTATTCGGCTGCGGCACGGGGACATTCGCAGTAGGTCACGATCCACGTTCCGTCATCGGGCAAATCGTTGAATATGTCTTGCGGATTGTCGTAGTAGTAGGGCAGGGGCACCGATCCTTCGATATTCGCCATCTGCCAGAGAGACAGGTTGCGTGTGTCCAGAAGAACCAGGCGGCGTTTATCGTTGAGCGCTATATCCAACTGCGCCGACGTCACGTAGAGCTCGTCCTTTAGTTCCCATTCCGGTGCTTGCGCGTCCGGGTTCAGAACGTAAGCGTCTGCCGGCGGCGGTGCTCGAAACACCGGTTTCTGGATTTCCCAGCCGGTGGCGCGGCTGCGAATGAACGCCACGAGTGAGTTGATGTCGTCCTCGGGCAGTTCCTCGGCAAAGGCTTTCATCTCGGTGCCATCGCGGCCGTTAACGATCGCGTGCTTCAGGAAGGCATCGGTTGTCAATGACAACATGGCCGGGTTGCCCAGTGCCGTTCCCGTGATGCCTGCGCCACTCGCGCCATGGCATTCGGCACAGGTTTCGGCGTACAGTTTTTTGCCTCGCTCGATGTTACCGCTGATCATTTCGAGCCCCAGCTCGATATTCTCTTCAACGCCGGCTTCCTGTCGCAGCCAGCCGATCATTTCGTAGATCTCTCTACGGCTCATAGGTCCGCCGACCTCTTCGAAAAAACCGGCCATCGGCGTTCCTGCGCGTCCGTAACCGATGGCCAGGCTGATTTCCTGCAATCCCGCTCCCAGCAACGAATGTGACCGCAGCGACGGCGCGTGATCGTTAACGTGTCCCTGACGCTCACTGCCGTGACAAAGCGCGCAATATTGCTCGTAATTAGCAGCCGCTGCCGCAATCTGCTGTTCGTTGAGCCCGGTCTCTTCTTCCGCGATAGCGCCGTTGCCGAAAGCCAGCATTACTAGCATTAGTGCGGATAGTCTCACCATCATCGTTGTTCCTTGGTCTCGGCGATTTTGGTTATCAGAATCGCCCTGAAATCATTGACGTTGGTTCTTGTGGGTCCGGTTTTCAATAACCCGCCAGTCGCCTCAAAAAACGCATAGCTGTCGTTGTTTCTTTGGCAGTCGAGTGCCTCGATTGCTGCAGCCCGAGCGAGCGCGATTGTATCAGGAGTGACAAAACAACCCGCGTTGTCGCCAGAACCGTCGATGCCGTCTGTGTCAGCGGCCAGCGCATGAATGGCGGGGTGGCCATGCAGCGCGATGGCAAGCGCGAGCGCGTATTCGCCGTTGCGACCGCCCCGCCCGCCGCCATGCACGGGAACGGTAGTCTCGCCTCCGGACAAGATGACGCACGGGGGCTCAACAGGCCCGTCGCCGGCAGCGATCTTGAGGGCAAGCTCGGCGTGCTCGCAGGCGAGGTCGCGAGCATCGTCGCCAAGGTCGCCGAGCATGTACGGCGTAACGCCGGCTTCCATCGCCGCGAGCGCCGCTGCCTGCAATGCATCGTCACTGCTGGCCAGCAGTCTGATATCGGCCTCCAACGTACCCTCGGTTCGTGCCGCGCCTGCGCGCATGGCCTCGATGATGTCGTTACTGACCGAAATACCATAGCGATCCAGAATGGACACCGCATCGTCAACGGTCGCGCTGCTGGCCGCCGTCGGACCGGATGCAACCACGGCGACATCGTTGCCCTGTACGTCAGATATTACGAGCGTTATGACGTTCGCTGGCGCGCAGGCCGCCGCCAGTTTTCCGCCCTTGATCGCCGAGAGCTGTTTGCGCACGCAGTTGATCTCATGGATCGCCGCGCCAGAGCGCAGCAAGGCCTGAGTAATTCGCTGCTTGTCGGAAAGCGCAATGCCTGGCAGAGGCAGTGTCAGTAACGATGAGCCACCACCGGACAACAGGCCGATGACCGTATCCTCTTCAGAGAGGCCGGATACGGCTTCAAGAATTGCCTTGCTGGCGGCAACGCAGGATTCATCGGGTACTGGATGCGCTGCGAACCGTACTTTGACAAAATGACATTCTTCATCATGACCGGTCGGCACGACGACGACGCCCCGCAACGGCGCGCCCCACTGATCCTCGAGTTGCCGCGCCATCGCGGCTGCAGCTTTGCCGGCACCGACCACGACGATTTGGCCTGTCGGGCGGCGCGGCAGCCATTGCTTCATACAATTGGTGGGAGTTGCCGCGGCGACGGCCGTGTCAAACAGTGACCGCAATAACGCCTTTGCGTCGAGCATCAGGCGGGCTTATCGACTTGCGTTTTCGCGTGCGGCGCAAGCTTGTCGAAGAGATCGCTCATGCCTGGCCTGCTGTTGCGCAGTTCCTCGATGGAGAAACCGCTCAATTCGTAGGGCAGAACCAGCCAGTCCTGCGTCTTATGCACGAAATATTCGGGCGTCCGCAGGGTTTTTTCCGTTGGCCGATACCATACCGATGCGATCCGGATATCGTGCGGCAGGTTACGGCGCGTTCGCAGCGTTAGCTGGTTGATGACGGCGCCGACGCTGGATCCGGTGCTGTAAACGTCATCGACGATGAGCAACGAATGATGCGAGCACAGGTTCTCGAGCAAGTACTGCAGGCCATGGACGCGAATCGCGTCGGCTTTTGTGACCATCTGCGTGTAGCCCGGCGCCCCCGAATACGAGGTTCGGATGCCGATGTGATCAGTTTTGACGCCAAAATAGTCGAGCCCCTCCTGGACCGCGATGCCAACCGCGCTGCCGCCGCGCCACAGACCGACGAGAAAGTCGGGCTTGAAGCCGGCCTCGTAAATACTAGCCGCCAGCTGAAAGGAATCTCGCAGCAGATCGTCCGCGTTGATGAATCGCTCATTCATTGTTGTTATTCCCGGGCCAGGCTGCGATAGAATCGAGGTCACGCATTATAACGACAGCCGCAAGTCCACATCCACGAGAATAATAATGGACAAAACCGTTCTTTCCGCCCAGGACCTCCTCGAAGACTCCATTGAGCTTGGCATAAAGATCCTCGAGAGCGGCTTTAAGCCGACGATGATCATCGCCATATGGCGCGGTGGCACACCGGTCGGCGTGGCGGTCCAGGAGGTGCTCTCCTACTGCGGCATCGAGTCCGATCACATCGCAATTCGGACGTCGTCGTACGTCGGTGTCGATCAGCGTGGTGCCGTTGCCGTGCATGGACTCAACTACATCATCAAGAAGATCTGCCACGACGATCGTGTCCTGATCATCGATGATGTCTTTGATACCGGTAATACGATCAAAGCGGTCGTCGACGAGCTTGGCAAGCGCGCGCGCGGCAATACGCCAGAAGATATCCGCGTTGCCGTGCCGTGGTTCAAGCCCGGCCGCAACGAAACGGACATGATTCCGGATTATTTCCTGCATGAAACGGAAGAATGGCTGGTGTTTCCGCATGAACTCGACGCATTGACACCGGATGAGCTAAAGGAATGTCGGCCGGAAATCGCCAGCATCGTGCACGGCATCACTTCGAAGGTCAGTAACGCTTGAGTCACGGATTACTGTTGCAGCGTATCTGCGTTTATTGCGGATCCAACACGGGAAATAGCCCGACCTACGCAGCGGCGGCGCGCGACCTTGCAACCGTGCTGGTGAGACACGATCTCGATCTCGTGTACGGAGGGAGTGACAAAGGAACCATGGGCATCATCGCCGACGCCGTGCTGGAGCAGGGTGGCGAGGTGCATGGCGTCATTCCGAAGATGCTCTGTGACAAAGAGGTCGCGCACCGGGGATTGACCGAACTGCATGTGGTGTCATCGATGCATGCACGAAAATCGATGATGGCGGCATTGTCTGATGGATTCATCGCAATGCCCGGTGGTTTTGGCACGCTCGAGGAAATCATCGAAATTATTACATGGGCGCAGCTGCGTTTTCATGACAAGCCATGCGGGCTACTGAATGTGGATGGTTATTTCGATCATCTGCTGAAATTTTTCGACCACGCGAATCAGGAAGGATTTCTCCGTCTTGAGAATCGACAGATGTTGCTGGATGACACGACGGCCGTCGGGCTGATCCGGCAATTCGAACGCTACACGGCGCCGCAGGTCGACAAATGGACGGGCTGAAGCAGGCTAGGTGCCGAATAACAGCCGCAGCCGGCCTTTAGCAGGCGTGCGCAGGTTCTGGCCGAACAGGGCATAGCGCACACCGAATTTACGGCCGCGCAAGGCGGCTCCGGCGCAGACTCGAAGCGGCGTCTCAAAGATCTCAACGGGCTCACCGGCCGGAATATCGCCGATTTTCTGAGTGATGCGAATCGAATTGTCCAGGACTGTGACGACGGGATAAGCGGAGTGGCTGCCCGTTGCGTCGGGTGTCCCGGGTAAACGGTTGGCGATAAACAGGGCGTCATCGGATGGCAGTAGCAGCACGAGCGATGCGTCGAGTATGGGTTCGTTACACTGGTTGTACACGACCATTTGTATCTGCTCGGCATCCGACCCAAACATGTAGTGTTGGTCCTCAGCCGCATACTTCGTGCGGATTTGTCGCATCTCCTGCAGCAGGTCTTCCGGCGAGCGGCTCACGTAGGGATCGTCAGAGCCGTACAGCCGGGCGTGCACGAGTCGCCCCATGAGGGACTCGGCGCCCGACTTTTGCGATTCGAGTTGGACTTTCATCAACTCGTCGAGCTTCGCCGCCGCCATTGCCGACGGCAATCCTGCGAGGTCCCGGCATTGGAGATGCAGGTCCTTAAGCATGACCTCACCCGGGAACCCGACCTCGATGTCCTGCGCCGAAACGGCGTCCTGGAGCTTGGCCTGAAAGAGGGTCTGTAACTGACGCCTTCCCATCTTGATCGCTGCATCGTTGACGCGCATGTAGGCGTCGCCACGTCGCAGCGTTTCCGAAAAATCGATGCGCATCATGTAAGGGCGGTCCTGGCAATCGGCGATCTCAAAAACACCGATCTGTTGGCCGTCGACCGAGACACTCTGGTGGCGGAGGCGCACTGCCGGCTCGATGTAGTCGCTGACGAGGGCGGCGTAGTCCGGTTTACCGGCGAAATCCCTGTCATTAACCGGGTGCAATTGGCGACGGCCCTTTGAGTCGAAGCCGACACCGACAACGATGTGCCGCGTACCCTCAACCGCGGTATTGGCGAGCGCCAGGACATCGCGAAGAAAGTCGCGGCTGCCGTCGGTTTCGTAAGGTTTGCTACGAAACTGAACACCCGTGTCAGGCGTTGCCGCGGCGATGATTTGTTCAAGATGCTTCATGTCTTTGCTGATTTTGACTGAGTTATGTCGCAGTCGGCGCGAACCAATCGACACTTTCGAGCAAATAGCCAGTGTGTTTTTGAGATTTACAGGGCGCCACGTATTGGTGACTATGGAGCAATGGAGCCCATTTCAGCAGTCGATCAGGCACGGCACTCGGCCCCGCCGGCCGTCGCCGTGGCCGCGGTGGCCAGCGCTGTCGAGCAGCAGTTTGGCGTGGCCGGTCATTACTTGCCGCTGGTTAGCGAGCGTGATCAGAACTTTCACCTCAAGTCCGCTGATGGCCGGCAATTCGTCGTCAAGGTGACGAATGCGACCGAGGCTGCCACCGTCAGCGACTTCCACGTTCAGATGTTGCTGCATCTGCAGCAAACCAGCGCCGTTGGTACACCACAGGTGCGGCTTACCATCGACGGCAGACCCTACGGGGACATCGAAGTAGACGGCAGCACCTGCCGGCTGCGAGTGGTCAGCTACCTGGAGGGTTCGTTGCTGGCTGGGGCAGCGATCGACGATTTGCTCGCACACGAGTTCGGCCGGCAGCTGGCGACACTGGGGCGGGGCCTTCGCGGGTTCTCGCACGCGGGCGAAAAACCGCTGTTGCTGTGGGATCTGCAGCGGGTGGCCGAGCTTCGCCCGTTGCAGCATCATATCGATGATCGGCGCGGGCTTGATGCTGTTGCCAGCGCGACCGATGATTTCGAGCATCTGATCGTGCCATTGCTCGATCGGCTCCCGGCACAGGTCATTCACGGCGATCCCAATCCGGAAAACGTCCTCCTCGACGCAGGGAAGCGCCGATTTTCGGGATTCATCGATTTCAGCGACGCGATCAGGGCCCCGCGTGTGTTTGATGTTGCGATCGCGGCGTCCTACCTGCGTGCTGACAGTCCCGACCCGCTGCGACTGATTGTGCCTTTCGTCGGTGGCTACATTGCGGTGACACCGCTACAAGATAATGAAATCGCTGCGCTTTTCGATCTGGCGCGCGCGCGTCTGGTGACCACGATCACGCTGCTGTACTGGCGCCTTGCTGCCCGTGACGAGCAAGATCCCTATCGGCAAAAAACGCTGCAGCTCGAATCAGGCGCCATCAACTTTCTGCATTCGCTGGACAGCCTCGGCCGGGCCCACTTCACGGAACAAATCCGCCGGCCACTCTCAATCGTCTCGGGCGATACCGCGATTTAACAATAATCGGCCGCACTCGCGGCCGTGGACGCGTTCCCGTGCCCCATTTGGGATGCAGTTCCTTTGTTCAACGACCCCGTTTTTATAGCATGCCGAGAGTTATTACTTATGTTAAAGATACGATGACCCTGGACCTCGCCTTGTCAATTGTGCTGATCGTCTCCGCCAGCTGCTACTTGCTGGTTGGTGCGGGGGTTATTGCCCTTAACAAGGGTGTCGGTGCTTTGCCGGTCGGCGTGCTGTTCATCGTTATCAGCGTGTGGGTTATCGGCGGCGCTGTTGAATTGCAGGCGACGAGCTTTATGGTGTTCTCGATCGGCCGCACCGGCCACTTCGTCGGGACTGCGCTGGTGCCTATTGTCGCGCTCGTGTTCTTCCGCGAATACACGCAGTCGAGCACGCGTGCCAGCATGCTGTTCTTTCTCAGCATTATTCCGGTGATCTCGATATTCTTCGCGGCGACCAACGCGCAGCATGAGCTCATGTGGTTGGCGCCGTTTGTTGACGAGACAGGGCGATTCCTCACGCGGCCGGAACGCTGGGGTCCCTGGTTCCTGTTCGTGCATCTGCCATACAGCTATTTGCTTATGGCGTCGGCAATTATCGCGTTGATGGTACATAGTTCCGCCGTCGCACCGGCACAACGTCGTGGTCTGTTCCTGTTAACTGCGTGTTGCGTCGTCCCGCTCTCGTCGACACTGGCGTACGACCTCGGGTTTGGCCCCAATACGCTGTCCTACGTGCCGTTCTTCTTCGCGGCCATGTTGCCTTTTAATGCCTGGGTGATCGTCGGCGCAAGAATCATTGAGTTTTCACCGTTGCCCTATCAAGCGGTTTTTCAGAACATGCAGGATGCCGTCATTGTTGTTGACGAGCAGCGACGCATCATTGGCCTGAACCCCGGCGCCGAGAACATGCTTAGGGCGACTGAATCCACGGCGCTGCACAAACCGCTGCACAGCCAGCTCGGCGAAGGCTGGCCCGAAGTGTTTGCGGCGCTGGATACCGGCAAATCGCAAAAAATGGTGACGAAAACCGGTCGCGTGCTGCATGTACAGGTGTCAGTCATCACGGGGAGCCGTACATCTGGAAGCGATGGTCAGTTGCTCATGTTCCGGGACGTCAGCGACCTGGAAAAGGCGCACAGCGAGGTCCAGAACAGCGAGAAAATGCTGCAGACGATTAT
Source organism: uncultured Woeseiaceae bacterium (assembly GCA_964615665.1). Lineage (GTDB taxonomy): Bacteria > Pseudomonadota > Gammaproteobacteria > Steroidobacterales > Woeseiaceae > UBA1847. The sequence continues at coordinate 34,206 of CAZTQL010000008.1, forward strand.
TGATCATTCGGCGAATGGCATCGTCCGCTTCCGTTGGTTACAGGTAGATGACGATCAAAGGGAGCTACGCACTATTTTCGCCAATGCTGCCGCCGGGCGCTTTCTCAACGTCGATGCCAAACTCTTGGTAGATCAGGATGCCGCCCGCGTGCTGAAACTGGCGACAGCCGGCATGGAGCGGCCAGTCGCCAGAGACATCCAGGAGCAATTCGAGGCTGCCGTCGGTGTGCGCAATAGCCTTGATATTGATGTGATGCAGAGTGCCGACGGTGACGGTCGCTGGCTGCGTATGATCTGCGAGCCGGTCGGCCAAGATTTCGCCGTGACGTTTGTCGAGACGACGCATCGAAAAGTGAAAGAATTACAAATGGAGACGATTGCGGCAGTGGACTCGCTGACGGGCGTATTCAATCGACGCGGCTTCGAGAGCAACGCGACGAAACGCTTGGCGCAAGACGGTGATGAGGGCTACGGTGCGCTGCTGTTCGTTGATCTTAACGGCTTCAAACAGATCAATGATCAGAGCGGACACGAGGCCGGTGATGAAATTCTGAGAGCCGCGGCAAAGCGTCTGGGTAAGGTACTGCGCGGCGACGATATTATCGGCCGGCCGGGCGGCGACGAGTTTGTCGCACTGGTTCCGGATGTTGAAGAGGTCATTGCAGAGAACCTGGCCGTACGCCTGACCAAGGCGCTGGATCAGCCGTACGTCATTGGCGACCTGTCATTGCACTGTCCGGCGAGCATTGGCCTGGCACTGTATCCAAAAAATGCCAAGACCCTGACCGGCCTGCTGCGCGAGGCGGATCAGGCGATGTACCGGGCGAAAGCACGGACGCGCGACCTTGGCAAGACCAGCGCGAACGATCTTCTCGAAAAGGCCATGTGAACCATGCTCTAATACGGCGCCCTGATAACAACAATAGCGCCTGCCTTGACCCAGACGACCGCGGACACAGCGACCATAGCGACCACAGCGACTCAGATTGAGACGATTATTCGTCTCGAGGCGTTGCAGCGTCGCTATGAAATGGGCGGCGGCTATATCGACGCACTGCGTTGTGTGGATCTCGAGGTCAAGCCGAACGAGTACCTGGCGATCATGGGGCAGTCTGGTTCGGGCAAGTCGACGCTGATGAATATCATTGGTTGTCTCGATCGGCCCACCGCCGGCGAGTACTGGCTCGGCAACGAGCGCGTCTCGAAGATGAACGATCGCGAGCTAGCGCGGGTTCGCAACCGAAAAATCGGTTTTGTTTTTCAGACTTTCAATCTGCTACCTCGTATGACAGCGCTTGCTAACGTCGAGGTACCGTTGATTTACAGCGGCATGAAGAGGAAAGCGCGCGATGAGCGCGCGGCCGAAGCACTCGAAACGGTCGGTCTGGCTGATCGCATGCGACACCGACCCTCGGAAATGTCGGGCGGGGAACGACAGCGGGTCGCCATTGCGCGGGCGCTGGTTACGAACCCGAGCATACTGCTTGCAGACGAACCCACCGGTAACCTGGACTCCAGAACGGGTGTCGAAATAATGAATTTGTTCGACGAGCTGCACTCCAAGGGCAATACTTTGCTGATCGTCACGCATGAGCAGAGCATCGCAGACTATGCGGAACGCGCGGTGTGGCTCAGTGACGGCGACATTGTCAGCGATACTCATTCGAGCAATACCCTATGAAACAATGGCTGATACCGCTTGCTTGCGTACTCCTGGTGTCCTGCGCCAAGGAAGAAGACAGCGGCCCAATCTATGACACGGCAGGCGTGGAACGACGCACCGTTGAGGTCTCCGTCAGCTCGGCCGGTGTCGTCGAACCGCTCGCGACGGTAGAAGTAAAGTCGAAAGCCTCCGGCGAAGTGCTCGAGCTGCTCGTGGAAACGGGCGACATGGTCGAGGCCGGTACGCTCATGGTGCGTATCGATCCGCGCACAGTTCGAAATCGTCTTGATCAGTCCGATGCCGAGTTGAAAGCAGCACAGTCGCGCCGCGGCATTGCGACGACGCAAAAACAACGCGTCGAGTCGCTGCGGGCGAAGGGTACGCTTACGCAGGCGGATCTCGAACAGGCCATCCTTGACCTCGCCAACGCGGAAGCCCAGGTCGTGACCGCGCGGGTTAGCGTGGAGAATGCGCGTATCGCTGTCGACGATACTGATATTCGTGCGCCGATAAGCGGCACTGTCATTTTCAAACCGGTAGAGAGGGGTCAGGTCATCTCCTCGCCGACGCAGGATTTCGCCGGTGGCACATTGTTAATGCAGATGGCCGATCTCAGCGAAGTGCAAATTCGTACTCTCGTTGACGAAACCGACATCGGCAAAATTCGTGCTGGCATGCCGGCGAGCGTCTCGGTCGCCTCCTATCCGAACCAGCCGTTTCCCGGCGAAGTGCTGAAGGTTGAGCCGCAGGCAGTCGTTGAGCAAAACGTCACCATGTTCGCAGTGCTGGTGTCGATACAAAACCCTGACGGACTGCTGCTGCCGGGCATGAACGCGGAAGTCGAGGTGTCGATCGCGCGCAGCGAGAATGCGTTGACGATTCCTGTGATGGCGCTCCGAACTGGCAGAGATATCGAAACGACAGCGCAGATTCTGGGTCGGTCGGAGGACGAGATTATCAATGCGCTGAGTGATTCATCTGACCAGACGCCTGAGGATCCTGACGCACCGGAGACGATCGAGCTGCGCGGTATGACGATTGAGTTGCCCGAGGGCGTCAAGGCGAGCGAAGTGCGCGGGCTCATGAAAAAGCGACGTGACGGTGGCACGCTGACTGCTGACGAACAGAACATGCTGCGAAAAGTGTTTCAGAGTGCCGGTAACCAGCCGCGGCGCAGCGCGCCACAAGGGTCAACCGACTACCGTTTTGGTGGCGAGTTCTGGGTCGTCATGGATACCGAAAGTCAGGAACTACGTAAAGTACGCACGGGAGTGACGGATCTCGATCGCGTGGAAATCATCAGCGGGCTGGATGAGTCTGACAAAGTGCTGGTCCTGCCCAGCAGTCATCTCGTGGAAACGCAGCAGGATCTGCAGAACTTCATCAATCGACGCATTGGTGGCGTTCCGGGCATCGGCAGCCGCTGATGTTGCTGACCGAGACCATTCGCATTTCGCTGCTATCGATTCGCGGCAACCTGTTCCGTGCGATGCTTACCATGCTCGGCATTATCATCGGCGTCGGCGCCGTTATCACAATGGTTGCACTGGGAACCGGGGCACAGCGCGCAATTGACGAACAAATGGCGGCCCTCGGCGGCGATATCCTCTCTATTCAGTCCTCGGCCTGGTTCAGCCGCGGCGTGGCGCGCAACCAGCGCACGCTGACGACAGATGACGCAATGGCGCTCACGGCAGAGTCACGGCATATCGACGCCGTGGTCCCTGAAATCAGTAGTCGCTATCAGGCAAAGTACGGCAACAAGAATCTGAACCTTCAAACGATTGGCACGACGCCAAACTATCCCGATGTTCACGGGTTCGAGATGGCTGCCGGACGCATGTTCAATGTGGCCGACGAGGCGGCGCGGCGTCGTGTTGTCGTGCTGGGCGCCGAGGTGCCGGACATGCTGGATGTGGAGGGGCCCGCACTGGTTGGCCAGACGCTGCAGATCCGATCGATTGCTTTCAAAGTCATCGGTGTGCTGGCAGCCAAGGGCGGCTCGGGCTGGAGGAACCCGGATGACGATATCTGGATTCCCCTGTCGACCGCGCAGTTCCGAGTCACCGGGGACGAGTTCGTCGAAACCATCAGTGCCAAGGTCGCCGATGATTCCAGCGTCCCAATGGCGATGCTCGAAATCGAGCGCGTGCTGCGCCGCGAGCACGGCATCCTGCCTGGCAAGGACAACGACTTTGCGATCATGAATCGTAAACAGTTTGCGGAATCGCGCCAGCAGGCAACGGAAGTGTTCACCTACCTGCTCGCGGGCATCGCAGGCGTGAGTCTCCTCGTCGGTGGCATCGGCATCATGAATATCATGCTGGTCACGGTTACCGAGCGCACGCGGGAGATCGGTGTGCGCAAAGCACTCGGCGCGACCAAGGGCAACATTCTCTTGCAGTTCCTCGTCGAGTCCACGATTCTGTGCCTGTTCGGCGGGTTGCTTGGCCTCCTGTTAGGGACCAGTGCATCGATGCTACTGGCGAAGTTTGCCGGTTGGCAGACGGTGGTGACCGGCGCCTCGGCACTCACGGCGTTCGGCTTCAGCGCTGCTGTTGGCATGATTTTCGGTATATGGCCGGCCAATCGTGCCGCGCAGCTGGATCCGATCGATGCGCTGCGGCACGAATAGCTGTAACGAATTGTCGCTGTAACGAATTGTCGTTGTAACAATTTGTCGGGATTGCCGGTCCAATATTCAGACCCTATGGAGTAGATCATGCTGTCCGATTACCGCCCCAAAAACCGTTCCCTGATCCTCGGCGCGTTGGCTTTCGTGTTGATTCTCAGCCTGGCCTACAGCACGTCGATCCACTACGGGCATGCCGATGTGCCCGCTGCGCCGACGGCCGCTGATATTCAACCGTTGGGGGCCGGAGACAAGGCGCCGTATTTCTCGGTCGAGACTGTCGATAACCTGCCGTTCGAATTTGACCCAAGAAAACTCGAGCGGCCGGTTGTGCTGATCACGTTCCGGGGCGGCTGGTGTCCGTACTGCAACTTGCATCTGTCCGAACTGCGCACCGCCATTCCGCAGATCAGCGAGATGGGCGTCGATGTCCTGTTTCTGAGCGGCGACCGCGCCGAGCGGCTGTATGACAGCCTCAATCGCGAAACTCAAGAAGCCATCGACGGGCTCGATTATACGATTCTGTCGGACGCTGATGCGCAGGCGGCATTGGCGCTTGGCATCGCTTTCAAGACATCGGAGCGCGTGCTTGCCAAGCGGCGTGCTGCGCCGGGCGATGAATTTCCTGGGTCGTCTATGGCCCGCCACGGCGTGCTGCCGGTACCGGCAGTGTTTGCAATCGACATCAGCGGCACGATCACGTTTGCCTATGCCAATCCCGACTACCGCATTCGGCTGTCGGGCGACGAACTCATCGCAGCCGCCAAAGAGATCGCGCCGACCTCCTAGCGCCACATCGTGCAGAACGGCGCTGGCTAATGGTAGGCTTCGTGCTCACAGCCCGGCACGGAGACCCCAATGGTTACAGCGATCGTTCTTATCAAAGCGGAAACCAGCCGCATTCCGGAGCTCGCCAACAAGATTGCGGACATGGCGGGTGTCTCTGAAGTGTTTTCCGTGGCCGGACGCTACGATCTTGTCTCTATCGTGCGGGTTGCACGTAACGAGGACCTGGCGGATGTCATCACTGACCAAATGCGCCACCTCGAGGGCATCGTCGAGACAGAGACGATGATCGCGTTCCGCGCTTATTCACAGCAGGAACTGGAAGCGGGATTCGAGCTCGGCCTGGACTAATGCCGAACCTTCAAGATCGCGGCGTACTAGGGCGCCTGCTCAAAACCACAACCAAGATAGAGGCCAACGAATTCAGCGCCGCGCTGCTGTCATTCGCGTTCGTCTTCACATTGATGACCGCGTATTTCATCATGCGGCCCGTTCGCGATGCCATGGCGAGCGACTGGACCGACGTCGAGGTCAGTCTGCTGTGGTCGATGACGTTCTTCTTCAGCCTTATCGCCGTTACAGTCTATGGTGCGATCATCTCGGCTGTTCGCTTTCGTTTGCTGGTCCCGGGTGTTTACGCTTTCTTTGCGGCTTCTTTCTTCGCCTTCTATGTTGGCTCATCTTACGTCGCGGATTCGGTTGTCGTTGATAAGGCGTTCTATGTCTGGCTAAGCGTATTTAGTCTGTTTCACGTTTCCGTGTTCTGGAGTTTCATGTCAGATCTCTGGAATCGTGAGCAGGCGCCAAGACTCTTCGGTTTCATCGCGACGGGTGCGAGCGCCGGCGCAATTGTTGGTCCACTAATTACGGTTTTGCTCGTTGAGCACATCGGTACGGGCAACCTCATGCTCACTTCTGCGACACTTTTGCTGATTCCGATTCCGATCATTTTCAGGCTCGACAGGTTGAAAGTAACCACGCTTGGCAATGCCGATGTGAACGTGGATTTAAGCGCGCAAAAAGCGATGGGACGCAACCCGTTCGCCGGATTCAGGCTCTTCCTGACCAATCCTTTTCTGTTGGGCATCGGCGTATTCATCATCTTATATGTCGCCGTTGGCTCATTCGTCTGGTTTGAACTCAAGAACCTGCTGGCCGAGTTTTCGCGCGAGGACAGAACGCAGATCTGGGCGTACATCGACCTCACGGTCAATTCATTGGCGATTTTTACGGCGATGTTTCTGACCAGCCGCATCGCTACTCGCTTTGGCATGGCGACCACCCTGGCATTGATACCGGTGTTGATCGTGATCGGTATGCTGGTTGTCGCGGTCTCTCCTGTTGTCGCTGTGGTTGCGGGATTGTGGGTCGCGCGACGTGCGGGTAATTACGCGATTACCCGACCCGGACGTGAGATGTTATTCACGATCGTTGACCGCGAAACGCGCTTCAAGGCGAAACCGATCATCGACATTGTTCTGTACCGGGGTGGGGACATGCTTACGGCGTGGGCGTTTACGTTTCTGACTGCGGGTCTCGGCCTCGGGCTTGGAGCAGTCGCTGCCGTCGGCGCTGTCATCGCGGCGCTGTGGGCCGTGGTCGGAATATACCTCGGCAGATCCTATGATCGCCTGGCAAAAACCAGGCATGACCCCGAGTAATAAATTCCAGAGCAATAACTTAAGGAGCACCAGGAAAAGTGACACTCAGAAACACGACAAGCGAGTTCGGTTCGCTGGCGAAATCCCTTCACTGGCTGGTGGCTGCCGGCATTTGCGCACTGGTCTATTTAGGGTTGCAGCAGGCTGGCATGGAACGAGGACCGGAAAAGTCCGAAATTCGTTTCATCCATGGTTCGATTGCGCTGGCGGTCTTTTTTCTGATGACGATCCGCATCGTCTGGCGCTTCATGAACGAGCCTCCGGCGCACCCGGAAGGCACTCCCGCGTGGCAACGGCTGACAGCGACCGTCGTGCACTGGGGGCTGTATGCGGCGGTTTTCGTGCAGCTCATCGCGGGTGGAATGACGGTTGCGACCGGTGGCAGGTCGCTGCCTTTCTTCGGCCTGTTCTCGATTCCGTTGCCGGTGGCCGAGGATAGCGATAGCCATCATTTCTGGGAAGAAATTCACGAGTTCGCCTGGCGCATTGTGGCGTTGCTGGTCATCGTTCATATCTTGGCCGCGATCTACCACCACTTTGTTGCGAAGAATGATGTGCTGCGACGCATGACCGTCGGCCTCAAGTAAGCAGACTAGCGAGATTTATGAAGAAGTCAGCACCCAGTTACGAAACGCAGGCATTGCGAGAATTTGCCGAGGTCCTGCAGGGTCGCCGCACGGTCGATCTTTATCTGCAGACGCCGATCCCCGACGCGCTGGTGCTCGAGGCACTGGAAGTTGCGACCTGGGCGCCGAATCATCACGTTACCGAACCCTGGCGCTTTATCTTGCCGGGGCAGAAGACGGTCGAGAAAATACTGGATCTTTGCGAGCAACTCGTCTGCGCGAAGAAAGGCACGGAGCTCGCGAGTCACAAGCGCGAGAGTTGGTCGGAAAAGCCCGGCTGGCTGGTGGTCACATGTCAGCGTAGCGAAGACGAGTTGCGGCAGCAGGAAGACTACGCTGCGTGCAGCGCGGCCGTGCAGAACTTCATGCTGTATTTGTGGAAAGCCGGATTAGGGTCGAAATGGACGTCCGGGGACATCACGCGGGATCCACGGTTTCTTGAAATTCTGGGCATCGATGGAGACGACGCGTTTGTCGTCGGCACGATCTGGTTTGGCTACCCTAAGCTGACACCAACGCAGACTCGCAAAGACCTGTTTGAAGTCGTTACCAGGTTGCCGTGAATGTCAGGCGTAGATGACTGCTGCAAACGAACCCGGCAAAAAAAAAGCCCCGGCACGGCCGGGGCTTTTTCATTCGGGCATTGACGTCTAGTTTTCTACTGACGTCTGACTCGTCCCGGCGCCACCTGAAATCGGCGACCAGTGTGCGGCACGCACTTTCCATTTGCCGTCTTCCTTGACGAAAACTTGCGTTGCGCGGGTGCGATAGTTCGGAACTGCGGCGGAGTTTTTGCGGTCGATTGCGCCTTCCGAGTAATACATTGCGACGGCTACCTTACCCGGAACCAGTGTTATTACATGAATGTGTTTCGGCTTGAGTCCGAATGCGTCAAATTCCTCGACCTCGTCAGCGGGCGGAACTTCCTGTAGCAGGCCGCCGCTCGACCAGAATTCCATCGAGCCCTCTTTAGAAACTTGCCCTCCCGGCGATTTCAGTTCTCTGATCGAGTAGGCATTGTTGTCCAAGATGTGTTTCTTGACGGCAGCTTCGGTCGCCGGGTCCGCCTGCGCGGCGCTCATGCACAACATCATCAGGCCGGTTACGGCCAGGAGTATTCTCTTCATCATTATTCCTCGTTTTTGTGTTTTTGGGATTCCCCGGCGCCAGTATAGTCACAGATCGTCTTGCTAGTCCCGCGCCAATTCGTCCGGGTGGTGCACGAACGGTCCCGGCGCGATCAGCGGACGCATCAGGAAAATCGCGGTATTAGTGAGGCCGACGATCGCCATGATGATGACGGCATTTCTCACGGAACCGTTGTAAATCAACGCAGCGAGTAAAGCGCCGCTGGCTCCGGCGAGGTTTTGCAGTGTGCCAATAATCGACGATGCAACGCCGGCGATCTTCGGCAGTGGGTCGAGCGCGACCACAATCGCATTCGACATCAGGATCGGGATCGCAAACATGAAAATACAAACAGCGGACCAGACCCACCAGAACGGTGCTGTGTCTGTCCACGCGATCACTGCTAGCTGCGCGCCGGATGTAAAGATGAGACCGATGCCCAGGCCGATCAGCTGCAACGCGTCAAAATGCAGGACCAGCACTCGGTTGATTACGGAACCCACAAGGATCGAGAGCCCCGCGCAGGCGAAGATCAGTCCGTACGCTTTGATCGAGTAGCCGTAGATCTCAACGGTGAGTGCGGCAGAGACTGCGATGACGGACATGAAGCCTGCTGGAAGCAATATCAGCAGCAACAGGCTGAACACGCTTTGGCGGTGCGAGAAGAATTCACGGAAGCTGGATGTGAGTTGGCGCAGTGGATGCTCACGTACCACCGGTTTGTGCGTTTCAACCAGGTTGCCGCGAATTGCCACGATCATCAGCCACGCACAGATCGCGATTGCGATGAATGGGGCGCGCCAGCCCCACTGTGCTACCAGAAGTGCCCCGAACGTCGGCGCGATAACCGGTGCCGCAGTAAAGATCATCGTCATCAGTGACATCAGGCGGGCCGCGTCCCGGCCGGACGAGATGTCCCTGACGATGGCTCGTGAAAGCACGACGGCCGAAGCAGCGCCTATGCCCTGTATGAAGCGCGCTGCCAGCAACCATTCCATGTCGTTCGATGCCGCTGCGACCGATGCTGCAATCGCGAACAACGTCATGCCCGCAAAAAGTGTCGGCATGCGACCGAGTCGATCGGAGGTGAGACCCGCGGGAATCTGCCCGACAGCCATGCCGAGCATGAAGATGCCGACAATTTGCTGACCACGCGTCAGCGTCGAGTCGAGCGCCTCGACCATGGATGGTATAGCCGGGAGGCTGAGATCCACGGTCAGCGCTGCCATAGCCGTGAGTAAGCCTAAGGTCAGGATAAAACTGCGGGACTGGATGAGGTGCGCGTTCAAGGGCGTGTAGTGTGCCCGCGCTAGATCGAATCCGCCAGCAGCAGCTCGTGTAGCTGTGGTGTTCCCATCCAGTAGGTCAGATCGCGCGGATGATCGATATCCCAGACAGCGATATCCGCTCGTTTTCCGACTTCGAGCGTGCCGCGATCAGACAATAGCCCGAGTGCCCGGGCGGCTTCGCGCGTAACTCCGGCCAGACACTCCAGCGGCGTAAGGCCAAAGAGTCGACTACCAAGGACCATCGCAGCGCGCAACGAACAAATCGGCGCGGTGCCCGGATTACAGTCGCTGGCGATTGCAATGGGCACGCCGTTCTCACGCAGCGCAGCGACGGGCGGCCGTTGCGTTTCGCCGAGTGTCAGGAATGCACTCGGCAACAAGACGGCGACAGTGCCTGCTTTTGCCATCGCTTTGACGCCGGTAATGGAAGTGTATTCGAGGTGATCGGCCGACAGCGCCTCGAAATGTGCCGCGAGCTCGGCGCCACCGCCGTCCATCAGCTGGTCGGCATGCAGTTTGACGGGTAGCCCCAGCTCTTTGGCCCTGCGAAATACTTTGGCGACCTGCGGCGCGGTGAAAGCAATCGACTCGCAATAAGCATCGACTGCGTCGGCGAGGTGGCCGTCCGCAACCTGCGGCAGCAGTTCATCGGTGATCAGGTCGATATAGTCGTCTGCGCGCCCCGCGTATTCCGGTGGCACCGTGTGCGCAGCCAGCAAGGTCCTGCGAATGTTGAGACCCGCTGCCTCTCCCAGCCACCGTGCGACTTCGAGCATCTTCAGCTCGTTACCGACATCGAGTCCATAACCGGATTTTATTTCCACCGTTGCAACGCCTTCGGCGCGGAGCGCCTGGGCCCGCGGAATAGCCGCCTGCAACAGTTCGTCATCCGTTGCGTCCCGGGTTGCGCGCACGGTCGACAAAATGCCGCCGCCGGCTCTTGCAATAGCTTCATAGCTGGAGCCTTCGAGACGCTGTTCAAATTCCTCGGCACGGTTGCCGCCGAATACGAGGTGCGTGTGACAATCGATCAGCGCCGGCGTCAACCAGCGACCTGACAGGGAGCGAGACTCGTTTGCCTGACCGCGTGGCAGTTCGGCTTCCGGGCCCACCCAGGCGAGTTTACCGCCGCTGATTGCGACCGCCGCCTGCTCGATTTCCCCATAACCCTCTGCATCCGCGCGCATCGTTGCGATGCGCACGCCAGTAAGCAGCAGGTCCCATTGGGTCATGGATCTTCTCCCGGCAATTGCATTCGAAATTACCATGGTCTAGCCTGTATATACAACCTGCGGGAGATGCGATGACATCGTTATTTGCAACCAAGGCGCTGCTACCTGGCGGCTGGCGCGACAATGTCCGTCTGACGCTGGACGGCGGGCGTATCAGCGCCGCGGAGGCGGGCGTACGGGCCGCAGCTGCGGATGAGCTAGCGGGCTTTGTCATTCCGGGACTTTGTAACGCGCACAGCCACGCCTTTCAGCGCGCTCTGGCCGGACACACCGAGCAACGCTCTCCGGCGGGCCGTGACAGTTTCTGGACCTGGCGAGAACGCATGTACGAGCTGGCAGGGCGTGTCAATTCCACCGTGCTCACCGCCATCGCCCGTCAGGCCTATTGCGAGATGGTTGCGAGTGGTTACACCGCGGTCGCCGAGTTTCATTACTTGCATCACGATACGGCACAGCCTGACAAGGACGACGCCATGTTGCAGGCGCTTGCGCGCGCCGCAGGCGACAGCGGCATTCGCCTGACCTACGTACCCGTACTGTATGAGCGTGCCGGGTTTGACGACGATGAACCTCTTGCGCATCAGCGCAACTTCGCCATGCGTGTTGAGGAGTATCTGAAACATTTCGAACGGGCCGTCGAGGTTAGCGGCAGCGCGATTACCGTTGCGATCGGCGCACACAGCCTGCGAGCCGTCAGCCACGATTCGCTGACTGAAATCGCACGTGTGGCAAGCGCGTCGGCCGTTCCTTTGCACCTGCATATCGCCGAGCAGCAGCGTGAAGTCGACCAGTGCATGGCGGCCTACGGCCGGCGGCCTGTGCGCTGGCTGCTCGAAAACTTCGACGTCGACAACGGCTGGTGCCTGGTGCATGCCACGCACATGGATTTTGACGAGACCCGCGCCCTCGCGGAGTCCGGCGCCGTGGTCGCGCTGTGCCCCAGCACCGAGGCTAATCTCGGCGATGGCCTGTTCCCGCTGCACGACTACCTGGAACATGACGGCCATATGGCGATCGGCTCCGACAGTCATATTTCGATCAACCCTTTCGAAGAGCTGCGCTGGCTGGAGTACGGTCAGCGATTGGCAACACAGTCGCGCAATGTCGCGTCGCTGCGTGACGGCCATGTTGGCAGCGAACTTTTCCTGCGCGCTCTGGCAGGTGGTGCAATCGCAAGCGGGCAGGAACTGCCAGGTCTGCAGCCCGGCGCGGCTGCGGATATCGTTGTATTGAGCGACGACGACCCGATGCTCGCTGGTCATGGTGATGCCTCGCGACTCGATGCCTTGGTGTTCTCCGGCTACCCGCTGCCGATAGAACGCGTCATGGTCAACGGTGAGTGGCGCGTTATCGATGGTGTCCACGTACAGCGCGACTTGGCTCGAAGCGAATTCGCGGCAACGCTGAGGGCTTTAGGGGACGGCCAATGAGCCACGTGAAGCCGCGTTACCAGCAGCTCAAGGACCTGATTATCGGCCGAATTTCTTCAGGTGAGCTCAAGCCCAGTGACCGCGTGCCGTCGGAAAACGAACTGGTCGAGGCAATGAGCGTCTCGCGCATGACGGCTAATCGTGCGCTGCGCGAGCTCAATGATGAAGGCTACGTCGAGCGCGTTGCGGGAAGCGGCACGTTCGTCTCGGACTTTCGCTCGCAATCGCATCTGCTGGAAGTGCACAACATTGCCGACGAGATTGCGCAGCGCGGTCACGTTCATGCCAGTCGTGTCGTGCGACAGTCGTTACAACGCGCCCGCGGCGAGATTGCGAAAGTGCTGCACGTGAAGCAAGGCACGAATGTTTTTCATCTGCTGCTGGTACACACCGAGAATGGCACGCCCGTGCAGCTCGAGGACCGTCACGTGGCTGCGAGCTTTGCGCCCGATTGCCTGCAGCAGGATTTCGGCGCCGTTACGCCCAGCGCCTACCTGACGGCGGTTGCACCGCTACAGGAAGCAGAACAGGTGGTGCGTGCCGGCATGCCAAACGCAGCCGTGCGACAACACCTCGACATGGCGGATAACGCGCCCTGCCTGGTCGTCTTGAGGCGCACCTGGTCACGCGGCCATCCTGTGTCGTTCGCCCGACTACATCATCCCGGCAGTCGCTACGAGCTGACGGGTCATTACACCCCACCCGGAACACCGCGATCGACATCGGCCGATGTCGTGCAGCTCGAGGCACTAAGGCAATGAAGAGAACGATCAAAGCACCGACAGGCACCGTCTTGCAGGCAAA
>CAZTQL010000009.1:0-11494 GCA_964615665.1 uncultured Woeseiaceae bacterium
ATGTTGCCCCGTAACCATGGAGGAATCCCGCTGGCTTGTGGCTGCAAAACCTTAACCCCGAGCCGTCCACGAATGAACGCCGCCAGCGGATCACTGAGTGCCAATTGCAGCGTATTTGCCCCGCCGCCAATCGCCTCTTCGACGAGCAATGCTGGCACAGGATCATCGACCACAATGAGTGTATTGTCCTGCCCAAATGTCGTGGCGTGCCACCCTGGGTCAGTAATGGCGCCAAGGCTCCGCGTCTTCAAACTCTCGAGCAGGTAGCTTGGCGTTTGCTCCGCATCGTCGTCAGTCTCCGGATAGCTGCATACAACGCTCGGCGCGGCTCGTCTCAGGTTTTGTAGCGTTGTTTCCGCATACGCCAGCGTGTCTGCCGGTTCCGCGTCCGGCATGCCCTTGCTCCGTTGCAAGCCGCGTGACAGTAACGGTGATGGCGCCGCTGACGGCGGCCAGTTGGCGGCAGTGACGCCGCTGATCCAGACGGCGTCGAACTGCGCGCCGGAGGCCTCGAGCGGGCCAAGTAACTGCACTAATACGAACTCCGACTCAGGCTGGAAAACCGTTTCCGCTGCCATCAGCCGTAGCCTTTTCAGTGCCACGTCCAGACTCATCGAAGGGCTGACAAGATCGAGGCGAGCGAGGTCGTTGAGGAGCTCGCGCCAGCGATTTACCAGTTGAAAGTCCAGGCTGTCGAGGGCATCGGAACCGGGCCATCTCAAGTCCCGCAGCGTTTCATTAAGAAAGGTAGCCCAGGCGGCCGGACTGTCGCGCAGCGGTATCGCCTGGCGTCGCTCGACAAGCTGCGACAGTACTAACGCCCAGTCATCGCTATCCTCGTTGGTCGACTTCTGGCGAAAAACACGCGCCAGCATTTCCGGTGACCAATTTCTTTCCGGCAGCCGTCGCAATCGCAACTCCACCCGGGAGCGGTCACCGAGGCTGGCATTGCCGAGCAGCGGCGACCGCAGCAGCTGACCGACCTCAGGCGACGACAGGTCTTTCACCAACCACCGCAACAGCAACAATGCTATGGCCACAGCTGGATAGTCTGCCAGTGCCCGACCGAACGAGACATTTACGGCGCCGTGCGGCTTGCCCTGCGCGTATTGCCAGCCGGGTACCAGACCCTCTCTAACCAGCCGCGCTTTACGCTCAGCCTGTTGTGAGAGGTTACTGCCAATAATCGCAATACTCTGCTCGGCGTCCTCTTCCAGGCGTGCGCGAGCCCAAGCCCCAGCTGCCCGCATTTCGGCGTCAGCCGTCTCGAATGACAGTAGTGCTATCGAAGGCGGTGCCGCCGGCGTCGGTGCCTTTTGAACCCTGCCGCCCATTGCTAAAATTGCATCGTGGAACGCGCTTTCTATCGGTCTCGGTCTATCGAAGCCGGCAAAAGTATAAGTGCCCGAAACCTCGACGTGCCCGGTAACGATTGTCTCCAGCAATAACGCACCGAGACCCGCATTATCAACCCAATTCTCGTGTTCCAGAATCGCCAGGTAACGCCCTGCCACCCGGGCGAACAGACGCTGATCGTCGCTTTGCGCCGAACGTGCCACTTCCTGGATAGTCACCTGCCAGTCAGCGAGTCGCTGCCAGGCTTCCTGTGACAGGCGTACCAGGCCATGAATACTCTGCCCCGCATCCGGGAGCTCTTTTGCCAGACAGCGCTCCCAAAGGAGCTGGCTCTGATGTTGGTTGATCAACGTGGGTAATGAAGCTTGGGTATCCGCGCTGCGTAAAGCGCGTGTCAACCAGTCTCTCCACGAATCAATAGCCGGCGCCGCCCAGGCTATGTGGCCAGCGGCAACTTGCTGCTGATTGAACTGCTGCCGCAGCACTCTCGCCAGGCGGCGGTTCGCGGTAACTACCGTAGCTTCATTGTGCAGAGCGTCGCCAAGCCAATCGTACATCGCTCAGGCGTGCTGTCTCAGGCAAGCATCGATACGATCAAAAACCACGTTGATGGTCTCCGTGTCGGGTAGCGTCGTGATTCTGAAATGATCCGTGTACGAGGTATTGAAACTGCTGCCCGGCGCAACCAGGACGTGCTGATTCTCGAGCAGCTCGAGCGCAAAGGCCTGATCATCAAAGGCACCCGCAAAACGCGGATCAAGTCGCAGAAATGCGTACATCGCTCCCATGGGCTTCTCGCAGGTCAGAAACTCGCTGTCCTTTACGCGCTCAATAACTGCCTGGCGTGACTGGTAAAGGCGGCCGCCCGGTTTGACCAGATCGACAATGCTCTGAAATCCGCCAAGCGCCGTTTGCACGGCCCATTGCCCGGGCACATTACTGCATAGACGCAGCGCCGAGAGTAGTTCCATGCCGTGAATAAAGTCGTCGGCGCGTTCCAGATCACCGCTGAATACTCCCCAACCGACTCGATAACCGCAGGCGCGGTAAATCTTTGACAGACCTGACAATGTGAGGCAAACGGTGTTCTCGACCAGCGTGGCTAACGGGATAAACTCCGCATCGTCGTAGACCATCTGGTCATAAATTTCGTCGGCCATTATGACCAGGCCGTGACGCTCCGCAAGATCGACAATCGCCTGCAGCGTTTCCCGATCATAGACGGCGCCGCTTGGATTATTCGGATTGATGACCACGATCGCTTTCGTGTTGCGAGTCACCAAACGCTCGATATCCGCAATGTCTGGCAAGAAGCCATTATCAACTCGACAGCTGTAATGTCGAACGGTGCCGCCATTAAGCGTGGCGGCGGCGCTCCAGAGCGGATAGTCCGGGCTTGGCACGAGCACTTCGTCTCCCGGATTCAGCAATGCCCTGAGTGACAGATCGATCAGCTCACTAACGCCATTGCCGATAAAAACTTCATCCGCCGTGACCCCTTGAATGCCCCGATTTTGCTGCTGCATCACAACGGCTTCACGGGCAGGAAAAATGCCTTTTTGATGGCAGTAGGGTTCCGCCTGACCGAGGTTCTCAATCATCGCCAGGCGCATCGTTTCTGGTGTCCGAAACCCGAACAGACCTGGATTGCCGATGTTCAGAGACAGAATTTCATAACCACGCTTTTCGAGTTCGAATGCGCGGTGTGCAAGCTGCCCGCGAATCTCATAACGAACGCCCTGCAGTGCCGTGCTACTGCGAATTTGTTGGTCCATAAGTGAAGTCGGTCGTTGTCTAAAGCGTCAAATAACGGAGCTCTCGCGAAGCTCTGCGATGGATTCGTCAGAGTAACCCAACCACTCGCGCAATACCTCATCGGTGTGTTCGCCAAGCCGCGGCGGCGCTTTTGAGTAGCGCACTGCCGTTGCAGAGAAATTGACGGGATTAGCAACCGTTGGCACCGACTCGCCCGCCGAGTTCTCGACATGACGAACCAGCCGACGCTCGCGGGCATAATCATTGCCGAGAACCTCGCCGATGTCGTTGATCGGGCCAGCCGGCACGCTGCGCTGTTCCAGTTGTTCGAGCCAGTGTCCCGTCGGATTCTTTGCCAGGGCATTCTGTAATAGCCGCACCAGCGCATCACGGTTCGCAACGCGGTCACTGTTGCGGGCAAAACGCGGATCACGAGCCAGTTCTGGCTCTCCGATGCACTCAGCGCAGTCAGCGAACTGCCGATCGTTGCCGACGGCCAGCATCAGGTTACCGTCCGCCGTGGAAAACGCCTGGTAAGGAACCAGGTTCGGGTGCGCGGTACCCATTCGAACCGGTGCCTTGCCGCCGACCAGGAAATTCATGTTCTGGTTTGCCAGCCACGCGACCTGGCTATCGTAAAGAGGCACATCGATGTACTGCCCTTCGCCGGTCGTCTGGCGCGCATTCAGAGCGGCCAGGACGGCCGTGGACGCGTACATCCCCGCCATAATGTCGGCGATGGCGACTCCGACCTTCTGCGGTCCGCCCGCGGCATCGTCCGCGGAATTGTCCGCCGGGCCGGTGATACTCATCAAGCCCGCCGACGCCTGAATCATGGCATCGTAGCCGGGTTCAGCGGCTCGCGAGCTAGTCTGGCCAAATGCGGATATGGAGCAGTAAATCAGCCGTGGATTCAAACGGCGCATGGCCTCGTAGCCTAATCCGTAGCGCTGCAACGTTCCCACGCGGAAATTTTCAAGCAGGACATCGGCATTGCTTACCAGCTCCCGGATAAGTTGCTGCCCCGCGGGCACCGACAGGTCCACCGTAACCGAGCGCTTGTTGCGATTGGTCGCGAGAAAATAGGCAGCCTCTCGATCCTCGCCTTTGCCGAGCCAGGGCGGCCCCCATTGTCGGGTATCGTCGCCGGTTCCCGGCCGCTCGATTTTGATGATGTCGGCGCCGTAATCGCCGAGCAGTTGACCGGCCCAAGGGCCCGCCAGAATCCGGCTCATATCGACGACACGTAAATTTGACAGTGGTGTTTGCATAGCCATCGAAGACTAGCCGATATGCGAGCACTAAAAAACCCGGCCAACCGTTAGGTTGGCCGGGCGGGTCCGCACGGAGATTGCGGATTGCGTGATTCAGTCGCCCGACAGTTAGTCGTTGGCGTCTGGATCCAGCTCTTCTACCTCGGCGCCCGGTACTTCCGCGGGCGCGGGTGTTTGTTTGATTTCCGGCTCCTTCTTGCCGTATTGGATGAGAAGGATCTCCTCCTCCACCGCCGTTAGTTCCTTAATCGACGAGATGCGAATCGAATCTCTCTCAAAATCGCCCTTAAATATCAGCTCGCTGAAACTGGCGCATATCCAGCTAGTCGGCGAGCTAAAGGCAATGCTCCAGCTCGAATTTAGCCCGTATGCTCGGCGCGGCAGACTAACGTGATATCTGCGGCGGCCGGATCCCTCAACAATGAGGTTCGCTTCATCAAGGACGGTATATCCTCGGATACTTGACTGATAGATGCAATCCGGACGGCTCGAATTGCCTTCATCGGTGTCTGAGACGGTACTGGCACAAGCTAAGAGACTACTTGATATAAGCAGCATAACACTATGTTTATAAATATCTTTTATCAATCAATAATCCACCAAAGCTGATGGAGCTGGCGTTCCACTCGATGACCCGGTTACTAGAATTAGACGCCTGTTCGCGAATTAGTTTACGCCAAATCCGCAGCCACCAGCCCCCAATTTCAGGCCTCACCGAGCCCGATCGGGCGTGCCTGATCACGAATCCACTCGCTCCATGATCCGACGTACAGACGCGGGTCTGAATACCCGGCCTCGACTGCTGACAGGGCGAGATGACAGGCTGTGACACCCGATCCGCACATCACCGCCCAGGATTTCGTTTTGTCGTCGCCGAGGACACCTCCCCATAGCTCCTCAAGCTCCGCGGCCGATTTCCAGCGGCCATCTGCGGCAAGGCTTATTGCATAAGGTAGATTGCGTGAACCGGGAATATGGCCTGCAACCGAGTCAATGGGCTCATGCTCCCCGCGAAAACGCGTCGCATCTCGAGCATCGTACAAACGCAGGCTCGCGATTCGAGGTTGGGTTGCCAGTTCGGCCGTTGTTAACACTCGGTCCGGCCGCGGGCTAGCGATGAACTCGCCCGGCTCTGGAGTCTCTGCGCCTCGAACGATCGGCTTTGATAATGCCACCCAACGTTCGAATCCACCGTCCAACAAGCGCACCCGACTATGACCGAGCCAGCGCAGCATCCACCATGCGCGGGCTGCCAGTGCTCCGGTGTCGCGGTCGTACACGACCACTTCTGTCGTATTACTAACGCCCAGTCGCTCGCAGGTATCGGCAAACGTACTGGCAGTGGGAAGTGGATGACGACCGGTGTCGTGCGCAACGGGTGCCGCTAGATCAACGTCCAGATCCGCGAAGACGCCCCCCGGAATATGGGCATCCAGGTAGCACCGACGGCCGGCGCTGGTGTCGGCAAGGTCGGATCGGCAGTCGATAATCCGCAAGTCCGGGTCATCGATACGAGAAGAGAGTTCCTCGACTGAAATGAGATTGCTTTCGCTGGTCACAGTGCCTCCTGCCGGTTGGCGGTATTGATCTTGTACATGCCCTTGTCGTCGTGGACAATACCAACCCGAAAGATTGCACTTGCCAATCCGGCATCAGCACAAAAACGGAGAACGAAGTGGACAAAATCCTCGTAGGCCTGAAACGAGTCGTTGACTATAACGTCCGGGTTCAGGTCAAGAGTGACGGCAGTGGTGTTGAAACCGACGGCGTCAAAATGAGCATTAATCCTTTCGACGAGATCGCGCTTGAAGAAGCCCTGCGAATCAAGGAACGCGGCGAGGCCTCGGAGGTTGTGGTCGTCTCGATCGGTTCTTCTGAGTCGCAGCAGCAGCTCCGAACGGGGCTGGCAATGGGCGCTGACCGGGCCGTGCTGGTCGAGACGGGTGAAGAACTGGATACGCTCAGCGTTGCGCGAATTTTCAAGGCGCTGGCGGAACGGGAAAGCGCAGATCTCGTGATTCTCGGGAAACAGGCGATCGATAACGACAATAGCCAGACCGGCCAGATGCTGGCGGCGATCTGGGGTCGCCCACAGGCCACTTTCGCGTCCGAGGTAGTGCTTGACGGCGACAAGGCGACGGTCACCCGTGAAGTTGATATCGGCCTGGAGACCATCGAGATTGACCTGCCCGCGGTTGTCACGGTCGACCTGCGCCTCAACGAGCCGCGCTACGTCAAACTGCCCGATATTATGAAAGCGAAGAAGAAGCCGCTGGATAAGATCGCTCTGGCGGAGCTGGCTATCGAGCAGGGGCCTCCGATTCAAGCAACAGCCTTTGAGCCGCCGGCCGGGCGGCAGCGCGGCGTCATGGTTGATGATGTTCCCGCTTTGGTTGCTGCTCTCAAAGATAAAGGACTGGTCTGATGACAAAAGTACTCGTAGTTGCCGAACACGACGGCGCAAGCCTCAATCCGAGCACGGCGAAATGCGTAAGCTGTGCCGCCCAGCTTGACGGCGCAGACATCGATATCGTTGTCTTGGGCGCGGATCTTGCGGCGGTCGCGTCTGAAGCCGCAGCGATCAACGGCGTCGGCCGCGTCCTGACCATTGAACGATCGGAGAACACTCCCGCCCTGGCCGCGATTCTGGCACCACAAGTCGTGGCGGTCGCCAGTGAGTACAGCCATGTCTTCGGGCCATCAACCGCTTTTGGGAAGGACCTGATGCCGCAGGTGGCTGCCCTCCTCGGCGTTAATCAGATCAGCGACATCATGGCGGTGATGGGCACGCATCAGTACCAACGGCCGATTTATGCAGGCAACGCGGTCGTTACCGTTAGCGCACCGGCCGAACACAAGGTCGTCGCTACGGTGCGCACCGCGTCTTACCAGGCTGCTGCCGACGGTGGTTCAGCGCCGGTCGAAAACGTCGACGCTGATGTCGAGATTCCGCAGCACACACGGTTTGTCAGTGTCCAGACCGGGCAGTCTGATCGTCCTGACCTGCAATCCGCCAGCAAAGTCGTAGCTGGCGGTCGAGCACTCGCCAGCGAGGAAAACTTCGAGTTGATCTACAAGCTCGCGGACGCACTTGGCGCCGGCGTTGGGTCGTCTCGAGCAGCAGTCGATGCGGGTTACGTACCGCCGGAAACGCAAGTCGGACAAACCGGCCAGATCATTGCTCCGGATCTGTACATTGCCGTTGGAATCTCGGGCGCCATTCAGCACGTTACCGGCATCAAAGACGCCGGCACGATCGTTGCGATCAACAAGGATGAAGAAGCCCCGATTTTCGAGATCGCCGACATAGGTCTCGTCGGCGACCTCTTCAAAATCGTGCCAGAACTAACTGACGCCATCAGTTAGCCGGTTTTGGGGCGTGCATGGATTTTGGGGGGTTGGCCCCCTCTTTGCACGCGGTGACCGGGCTTACAACGCGTTCAGAATCGCCTCAGCCTTGCTGACCTCGAACTGCCCCGGGGCTTCGACGCCCACATGTGTGGCCACGCCATCGTCAACGACGATTGCAAAGCGTTGACCGCGCATGCCCATGCCAAATGCCGTGCCGTCCATCTCGAGCCCGAGTGCTTTCGCGTATTCGCCATTGCCATCAGCAAGCATCATGACTTTATCGCCGACGCCGCGATCTTTACCCCAAGCGTCCATCACAAAAACATCATTGACGGCCATGCATGCGATCGTATCAACGCCCTTTCCGCTCAGATCAGCCGCGTGATCGACGAATCCCGGCAAGTGGTTCATCGAGCAGGTGGGCGTAAATGCGCCGGGTACCGAGACGAGGACAACCTTTTTGCCCGCAAATAGCTCGTCGGTAGAAACCGCTCCGGGTCCTGCGTCGGTCATTATGCCGAAAGCTCCGGACGGCATTTTCTGGCCAGCTGAAATGGTCATCAACAATTACTCCTGTTTTGGTATTGAGTTTATCGGCCCAATCAGCAATCATTTTTGACCGGCCTCGTACGATTCAATTCTAGCAGGAAGATTATACCGATGGACTTTGCATTGACTGAAGATCAGCAGCTTATTCAAGCAGCTGCCCGTGAGTTTGCTCAAAATGAAATTGCGCCGATAGCTGCTGCTTTCGATGTGACTGGCGAGTTTCCGTCAGAGACCATTCGCCAAGCCGGTGAACTGGGTTTCATGGGCATAGAGATGCCGGAGGAATATGGCGGTTCCGGCCTCGACTCGATCAGTTACGTGTTGGTGATGATCGAAATCTCGGCGGCCGACGCCGCTCATGGAACCATCGTGTCAGTCAACAATTCGTTATTCGGTGTACCCCTGATGGAGTTCGGCACTGAGGAGCAGAAGCAGAAATTCCTGCGGCCGGTTGCCTCCGGTGAAGTGAATGGTGCCTACGCGTTGACCGAGCCGCAGTCCGGCTCCGACGCGGCCACGATGCGAGCCCGCGCCGTGCGCTCGGCGGACGGCAGCACTTATACGTTGAACGGCAAGAAAGCATGGATAACGTCAGGACCGGTAGCACGCTACATGGTCGTGTTTACGCAAACGGCCGATAACGACGGCAACGATCTCGGTATCACGGCTTTTGTCATCGATACGAAGGAACCGGGCTTCAGGGAAGGTAAGACCGAGCCGAAGTTAGGTATTCGTGCATCTGCGACGTGCGAGATTGAGCTTGAAGACTACATTTGTCCGTCCGAAAACCGCATCGGCAACGAAGGTGAGGGATTCAAGATTGCCCTGACCGTGCTGGATGCCGGTCGTGTCGGCGTGGCCGCCCAGGCTGTCGGCATCGCTCAAGCGGCTTACGCGGCCGCTGTCGATTATTCTCGCGAACGCAAAGCATTTGGTTCTGCCATCGGCAGCTTCCAGGCTATTCAGGGCAAGATCGCTGATATGAAAATGCGCCTCGAGGCGGCCCGGCTCCTGACGCTGGAAGCGGCCTGGGCAAAACAACGGGCGAAGACCAGCGGTGCACGCAATACCCTGAAGTCGAGTATCGCCAAGCTCTATGCCTCAGAAGCGGCAATGTTCATAACCCACCAGGCGCTGCAGATTCATGGCGGCATGGGATACAGCAAGGAACTGCCGTTGGAACGCTATTTCCGCGATGCGAAAATCACCGAGATTTATGAAGGCACCAGCGAGATTCAGCGCATGGTCATCGGGCGTGCCGAAACGGGTCTGCGGTAGGGTTGTGTCGCGCTGTAGGAGCGGGCCATGCGCGCAAGGCGGCCTCCTACAGTCGATACTCAATAGTCGTTCTCAGCTACATGCACGATCAGTCCGTCCAGCGCGTCGGATATTTCAATCTGACAAGTCAGGCGACTGTTGTTCTTACGTTCGAACGCGGCATCCAGCATGCTGTCTTCCATGTCATCCATTGGTGGCATCTTGTCGAGCCAGGATTCATCGATATAGCTATGACAAGTTGCACAAGCACAGGCACCGCCACACTCCGCAACGATTCCCTCTATCTCATTGTTGATGGCCCCTTCCATCACGCTATAGCCGTTTTCAACGTCCACCTCGTGTCGGGTCCCATCGGGAGTGATATACGTAATCTTAGGCATCGGAAATTTCCACAATTAATCGGCGCGCAATTTTAGGGGCGTTGACCGCTTCCGGTCAACGCCCCTGGGTCAACACCCATGATAATGATTAGATTAAAGGTCAGACCCTGGAAGGTCTAGGCACGAGCCGCCTTGGCTTTCTTCTCTTCGAGTTCACGACGCTTCTTCTGTGCCGCTTCCTCTGCCAGGCGAATTTGCCGATTGCGCTCTACATCCGCGTCGATAACCCTGATCCACTGTCCCGCAGTGCGGGCCGAGCGAGGCGTCTTTGCTGCCTTACCAAAAGCGGCTTTTGCATCACGGTAACGCTTCAAGTTGTAGAGGCACATGCCCATGGAGATTTGCACGTTATCCGGACTCTTAAGGCCGCCTTTGCGGACTGCGTCATTAGCCGATGACACACACTCAGCGTAATTGCCCGTGTTCAGGTATGCATTGGCCAGCCGATGATTCAAATCACCATTCGAGGACAGCCTGGCCGCCTCAGTAAGCGCAGGGATTGACTTCTTGTCTTCCTGAGCCAGAGTCCATGCCTGCGACAGCAACCGGTAGTGCTTCTCATTCTTTTGTACTACGCCGGCGTCCATTTTCTCTTCCAGCAGCTTGGCGGCTTTGTAAGGAACCTCCGCCTGCAGATAAAGCTGCGCCATCGTTACAAATTCAGTGTCCTTCTCGAGCATGCCCTGGGTGTGCGCTGCGTCATAAGCGTAGATGAGTTTCTCGTCTTCTCCGAGTTCGGTATACGCGCCTGCGAGTGACTTCCAGTATCGGGCTTTCGGCCAGTTCTGTAGCAGAATTTTCTGGATATCACGGACTTTGCCGTAGTTCTCTTGTTGAAAATAGGCAAAGTTCAGCAAACCGTACCAGTCTTCCCTCACCGGTTTGTCGCGTTCCCTGGCAACACGCATAGCGTTTTCAATCGGGGAAACCATCTCTGCGTAGCGATTGAGGTTATATAGAACCTGTGCCTTGAGGATGAAGGGCTCCGGCGCTGGATTGGTCTCCAGCACGAACCACTTGTCGAGACGTGAGAGCGCTTTGGAATATTGCTCTTCCATCGTCAGGAGCTGCGCAACCGTATATGTAGTCTGTTTCGCTGTTTGCTCTTCGAGCGTTGGTATGGCCAGCATTTTCTCGTAGGTGCGGATAGCGTTCCCGACATCGTCCATGTTGTAGTAAACGAAGCCGATATAATTAAGCACATTGGCTTGTTCGTATTCGGTGAGCTTGTCAGGATTGTAGAGGTTGTTTAACGACTTTAGAGCACCGTTATAGTTCTTCTCATCGACCATTTCCTGAGCTTTCTGGATCTTCTCGTAGACTTCCTTGCTGACTGCTTGCGCCTGCTTGGTCTTCGTCTTATCGCGATCTTCGTCAGTTGCCTTTTTATTCTGAGCATTGGCAGTGCCGACAGCCAAAACGCCGACAATCAGCGCCAGGCAAAAACGGGCAGCAATTCCGTGTTTGATTCTGATATTCATGTCAAAAAGAAACCCTCTGTCGGTGCATAAGCAATATGCTTGTCTCGCTCAACCCTTGTCTTGCTAAACC
>CAZTQL010000009.1:11594-46001 GCA_964615665.1 uncultured Woeseiaceae bacterium
TCTGTCGGTGCATAAGCAATATGCTTGTCTCGCTCAACCCTTGTCTTGCTAAACCCTTGTCTTGCTAAACCAATGGGATCGTCATTCCTCGATCTGGAATGAAATACGCGTTTTCACGCCCGCCACCTCTACCGGAATACCATCGACCACTCGCGGTTTGTATTTGAATTTCAGTACAGCACGAATGGCCGCGCGTTCGAACAGACTACTCGACGACTGCAGCACAATCGGGTCCTTGACGGTTCCCGCTGAGGTCACGGTGAAGCTCATATCTACAAAGCCCTCGAGGCCGCGGGACAACGCACGCGCGGGATACACCGGCGCTACGCGTACAATCGGCAGATAGTCGCCCTCGGCAATGTTCATGCCACCCGGGCCACCGATATCGGTATTGGCCTCAATAGTCGGCGCTGCGACCGAAATCGTCGGTGCATCGGGATCGATGTTGTCCATTTCCTGCGGCGGCGTTTCTGGCGGCGTCTCAGGTGGTTTCGGCGGCTTCTCAGGAGTCAGGTCTTCGGTGTTGAGATTTTCGTTACGCTTTACTCGAACGAATTCCAGTTTCGCCCGGTCACGAGGCTTGGTCAGTGCGGCCTTACCCGTCACGATAAGTAACTGCATAACGAACAACAGACTCAACGTCACGACCGTGCCAATCACTATCGAAAAAACATAACGACCTATCATGCTCTAACTCTCCTCAGCGGGCGCTACCTGAGTTTCCGGCGCCTCCCGACCTTACCTTTATGACTACCGTGCGTAAGCCGGGTTCCTAATCATTGTCGGTGGCGATTGCCACATTCGTGACCCCTGCCCCTTTGGCGGCCTCCATAACAACCACCAGCGTGGCGTGGGTTGATTCTTCATCAGCCTGAATGACGATAGAGCCCTTCGGGTTTTCAGCGTGCAATCGTTCGAGAAGGCTGCGCACTGCGCGCGGGTCTCTCTTCTGACGATCAATCCAGATATCATCGTTAGGGCTGATAGCGATCAAGATCGAGGCGTCATCCTGACTGTCGGCGGTCACGGTATCGGGCCGCTCCACCTGAATGCCGGCTTCCTTGATGAAGGTCGCGGTAACGATGAAGAAGATCAACATGATGAAAACGACGTCAAGCATCGGCGTCAAATTGATCTCGTTCTCTTCCTCTTCCTGGTGCATCGAGCCACTTTTCTTTCGCATTAAACTAGTCCTGTTTAGCTCGGCTCAGCTCTGGTCGGCTATGGATATGTTGTAGACGCCCGCGTTTCGGGAAGAGTCCATAACCGTCACCAACATTTTGTTGGTCGAGGCTTTGTCCGCTCGTATTACCACCGACCCCTGCGGATTCTCCGCATGCATTCGTTCAATATTTGCACGCAGAGCGCGGGGGTCGATCAGGCGACGATCAATCCAGATCTCATCATTCGAATTGATCACAACAAGAATATTGGCGTTTTCCGGCTTGCTCTCTGTTATCGGGGCATCGGGTCGATTCACATCAATCCCGGATTCCTTGATGAAAGATGCCGTAACAATGAAGAAAATGAGCATGATGAACACGACGTCGAGCATCGGCGTCAGGTTGATCTCATTTTCATCCTCGTCGGCATGTATGTCATCCAGATGTTTGCGCATCGCGAGTGTCCTTTAGTGATCCATCGTAAGCGAATCCTCGAGGAACTCGACTTCACGCGCCGCTCGGCGGGTTAACAGGGTGACCAGAAGAACGCCGGAGAGAGCGCCTACCATGCCGGCCATGGTCGGCACGGTTGCCTGAGAGACGCCGGCTGCCATGGCCCGAACATTGCCGGAACCGGAAACAGCCATCACCTGAAACACGCTGATCATGCCTGTAACCGTGCCGAGTAACCCCAGCAGAGGACACAGCGCGACCAGCGTCTGAATCAGGTTGATTCCCTTGTTGGTGGCTTCGCTGAACTGCGAAATCATCAACTCGCGAATCTGCTGCGCGTTCCAGGAACGGCGCTCGGAGCGTGACTCCCAGCTGTCATGAATCTGGCGGGACATCGTGTTCATCGACGTACGGAAATACAGAATCCGCTCGACAATGACGACCCACATCAGAAATATGGTGACTGCGATGACCCGGAGCACCGGGCCACCCAGATTCATGAAGTCTCGTATCGCTTCGAAGCTATCAGCAATCCAAAGCATGTCGACTCCTTATCGCGTTAGCCATTCCGTTCGGAGTGCTGAGCCACAAGGCCAGCGCTCTGAGACTGAAGGATGTTGACGATCTTGCGACTCTGGCCACTAACCACCGTGTGCAGCAATACCATCGGAATGGCCACAACCAGACCCAGTACCGTCGTCATCAACGCCTGTGAAATACCACCGGCCATCATCTTCGGATCGCCGGCACCGTACAGTGTGATCACCTGGAAGGTCTTGATCATACCGGTGACGGTTCCGAGAAGTCCCATGAGCGGCGCCACTGCGGCAACCACCTTGATGAAGAGCAGGCCCTTCGTGAGAGACGGCATTTCCTTCAGCGCCGCCTCACTGAGCTTGAGCTCCATAGTCTCGGTATCCGCCCCCGTGTTGCTCTCATACGCAGCAAGCACACGACCCAGCGGATTGTCCGTACTGGCTGTGTCACGTTTCAACTGCGCCGTGACCTTACGGCTGGCACTCGACAAGGCGAAAAAGCGAGCGATCGCAATGAGAAGACCGATGATGCCGAGCGCAATGATGCAGTAGCCGACGATGCCGCCCTGCTCAATACGGTCTTTCATGGTCGGCGACTCGACCAACAATCCCAGGATGCCACCACGAGTTACGTCAAGGCCGAATTCAACGGCTCCGCCGTCCGCGGACATCATTTCATCCGTCGTACCCAGGTAGCGACCGTCCGGCTGGCGAACCAGCTCAGAGATTGAGCCTTCGCCCGGGTTGTACTCGAGATAGCCATTGTCTGAGACCAGGTTAAACGTACCGACGCGAATGACCTCGGTTTCGCCTTGCTGACCGTCAGCTTTTGTCACGAGGTGATTGAAGCGCACCACGCGACCGGACTCGTAGACTTCCTGCTGCAGCATCCGCCACAGCTCTTCGATGTCCTCGATGGATGCGAGGCTGCTGGCGCCGGCCATTTTATCGCCAAGCGCAAACAGGAACTGGTCGCGGTCCGGATACTGGATATCAGTCAAAGAGGCATTGAAACGGCCCTGTGCGTCGCCGGCAACAGTTTGCAGCACGCCGAACAGCTCCTTCAAGGCGCCAAGCCGCTCGTCCAGAGCTGCCCGGGCAGCGATGATGCTCTGCTGGTTCTCTTCGAAGCTCTGCTCCAGCCGCGTACTCGTATTTTCCTGACGCGTACGTTCGGAACGCGCCTGGTTCAACAGTGACTGTTGCTTGTTCTTATCCTGAGCAAAAGCCGATTCGCGCTGTCTCGCCTCTCGCGAGTCACGAGACTGCCCTTGTTCGATGAGTTTGAGCAGTTCGCCCATGCTGCGAGCACCATCCTGTGCGCTCGCGGTTCCTACAAAACCAAGACTGAGCAGTCCGGCAGCAATAATGAGTGTGATACGTTTCATTTAAGAAGCCTCCGCTGCTGGAACCGGAACGATTATGAGCTCAGGCGCAATGAGCTGCCTGGCCATGCGAAGTCCTTTTCGGACCTCGTTGCGCGATGAATTATCGATGACCCAGTCACGGGCGGCATTATCCCAGCGACCGGTGACCTTGGTGTCATCAGACTGAAAATACAGCCCGATGCGGCCGATACGCAACATATTGAAAGCCCGCGTTTCATCTTCGATCGTAATTGATTGCTCGTAGAATTCGGACGAAGTGCCGTAATCATTCTCGATCTGGAAGGCCTCCATCACCTTGCGAAATTTCTCCGAAACGCTGACATCGGAACGCTCCATGATGCCCTTGAGATCCTCGATGCGCTTGGTGCGCTCCGCCATCAGGAACGGCACGTCTAACTTCACGGACTGCGCGAGTCCGTCAATCATGCGTTCCATTAGCGGGAAGATCTGGCGGTTAATGACGTCGATCTGATCCATCGACAATGCGATGTCTTCCAGAACGGCGCTTTGGCCTTCGACCTGAGCCGACATCAGTCGGTTGTAGACTTTAAGTCCGTCGATTTCTTTGTTTATAGCCCGATACTGGTCTTCGAGAGAACGGGTACCTTGAACGATCTTGTTAATCCGTTCCTGCGATTGTTGAGCCAGATTTAGTCGTCGTTGATCAGCCTGCAAGACCTGATCGACTGACTGGGCGAAAACGCTGCCGGAAATCGCAAAAACCATGGTTGCGAAAAAAGCCGCGGTAATGCGCCGACTGCTGCTTATGCACCGATTCATGAACGCTCCTTAAAGTCGTAAGTTGTTAAAAACTGCTTCAGAGAGGGATGCAATGTGTCCGATGGATGATTGCATCTTGATCATTGGCTGTTCCGAAATCCGGTACGGACTTCCCCTGCCATTTATTTCTTTAATTTTGCAAGTTCCCCTGATACTTACGCGGCAAGAATAACACATGCTTGCAAGATCGCCAGCCCAACAACAACATAACGTTCAACGCTAAGACGATGCCCGAACCTATGGGCGTAGTCTGATGATCTTTCTCGCACAAAAAGACTGCATTCTTCAATATTGGCAAGCGAATAATGTTGTACGGGTGTCAGCCCACTCCTAAATATTGAGCTACGACGTAATTTAGCCGAATAACTACATAAATTTAAAGAGTTAGCGCTGGTTCTTAACCGAGTCTCTTTGGTAACACCCGTAACTGATTAAACAACGGTTGACATCACCAGAGCGTTAAAACATTATTCGGCGCTATGAATACCTTTCAGAATAGCTTGCCGCTCTCAGTCGTCATTCGACTTGCTCTTCTCCTTAGCGGGGGGCATCGCGGGTAGCACGTATCCATTTTCTGGACATCGTAAACCCCGCATCCAAAAGGATCGTGGGGTTTTTTATTATTTAGAAATTGCATCAGGCTTGAGGAAACACCATGCAAATGTACTCGGAAGCAGACGTCGACATTTCTACCTTGGCGGATCGCCAGGTCACCATTCTGGGCTACGGCAGCCAGGGCCGAGCGCATGCGCTCAATTTGAAGGACAGTGGTTTCAATGTTGTCGTCGGCTTGCGGAGCACCGGTAGCAGCTGGGCCAAGGCAAAAGCCGACGGTCTCGTTGTCAAGGAGCCCAACGACGCCGTGCGAGGTGCGACAGTGGTCATGTTCCTGACGCCTGATATGGTCCAGAAGGCCCTTTACAAGGCGGTCGTCGACGATATCGAGCAGGGAGCAACGCTGATGTTTGCACATGGATTTGCTGTGCACTACGAGCAGGTTCAGCCGCGCAGCGATTTGAACGTTGCTCTGATTGCCCCGAAGGGCCCAGGCGGTCTGGTCCGACGCCAGTATGAAGAGGGTCATGGAGTGCCCTGCCTGGTTGCGGTGCATCAGGACGCAACCGGAGATGCCCTGCAGATCGCCCTCGCCTATTCGGCGGGTATTGGCGGAGCTCGCGCCGGCGTCATCGAAACGACGTTTGCCGAGGAAACAGAGACGGATCTGTTCGGTGAGCAGGCCGTTCTTTGTGGCGGGGCCACCGAGTTGATCGTGGCGGGATTTGAAACGCTGGTCGAGGCCGGCTACCAGCCCGAGGTCGCCTATTACGAAGTCATGCACGAGCTGAAGCTGATCGTAGACCTGTTGCACGAGGGTGGGCTGCGCAAGATGCACAAGTTCATCAGTGACACGGCCGCCTGGGGCGACATGGTCAGCGGTCCGCGCGTTGTCGACGATACGTCGCGCGCCGCGATGAAAGCCGTCCTGACCGAAATTCAGGATGGCACGTTTGCGCGTAACTGGATTGCCGAAAGCGAAAACGGTATGCCGGAGTTCAAACGGATGATGAATGCGGACCTCGAGCACCCGATCGAAAAAGTCGGTGCCGATCTGCGCGGCCGTATGGATTGGCTGGAGGACTAAAGGAACTGACCTGGCTGAAACGCTTTACCTAGGAAGTAAATCGATGTCTGACAAACGTATTCGGATTTTTGACACAACCCTACGCGATGGCGAGCAGGCGCCTGGCTGCAGCATGACGCTTGGCGAAAAACTACGTGTTGCCAAGGCGCTTTCAGAACTGAACGTCGACATCATCGAGGCCGGTTTCCCGGCGGCCTCACCGGGCGACTTCGAGTCGGTCAAAGAAATTGCTGATCGTGACTTTGGTCCGGTTATCTGCGGACTGGCCCGCTGCAACGCAGGCGATATCGAAAAGGTCTACGAAGCGGTCAAAGGCGCACGCAAGCATCGCATCCATGTATTTGTTGCTACGAGCGCCATTCATCGCGAGCACAAGCTCAAGATGGCGAAAGAAGAAATTATCAAGAGTGCCGTCGGTGCGATCAAGCTGGCGCGTGAGCTCGTTGATGATGTCGAGTTTTCGCCGGAGGATGCCTCGCGCACAGAATTGTCCTACCTCGCCGAGGTAGTGACCGCGGCGATCGAAGCTGGCGCGCGTACTGTCAATATTCCCGACACCGTCGGTTACACGGTACCCGCCGAATTCGATCGACTTTTCCGTTACCTGAAAGACAAGGTGCCGGGAATCGATGACATCGTGCTCAGTGTGCACTGTCATGACGATCTCGGCATGGCAGTAGCGAATAGCCTCGCGGCAGTTAGCGCAGGTGCTCGGCAAATCGAATGCACGATTAACGGCATTGGCGAGCGTGCGGGAAATTGCAGTCTTGAAGAAGCCGTCATGGCGATAAAAACACGCGCCGAGTTTTTTGGGTTGGAAACGGGCATTGACACGACGCGCCTGTACCCGACGTCGAGACTGGTTTCCAGTATTACGGGCATGCATACGCCTCGCAACAAGGCAATCGTCGGTGAGAACGCTTTTGCGCATGAAGCCGGGATTCATCAGCATGGCATGCTGCAACACGCGTCGACCTACGAAATCATGCGACCTGAAGATGTCGGTCTGAGCAAGTCGAACCTGGTGCTCGGCAAGCACAGCGGCCGGCACGCGTTTCGAGCTCGCGTGACCGAGCTTGGTTTCGAACTGGACGAGTTTGAAACCAACCGTGCCTTTCAGGAGTTCAAGAAACTGGCGGACAAAAAGAAGGACGTCTACGACGGCGATATCGAGGCGATCATCATGAATGCGGATAGCGCTTCATCGGGTCCCTGGACACTTAAGTCACTGGAAGTGCAAACGCATACGGAT
This sequence comes from uncultured Woeseiaceae bacterium, assembly GCA_964615665.1. GTDB lineage: Bacteria > Pseudomonadota > Gammaproteobacteria > Steroidobacterales > Woeseiaceae > UBA1847. The sequence goes on from CAZTQL010000009.1 coordinate 18,809, forward strand.
CAACCGGCAACTGCCGCCGTGACTCTGACGGGCGAAGACGGCTCGGAGAGCATTGAATCGGCCCACGGCGACGGCCCTGTTGCGGCCGCGTTTCTCGCGCTCGAGAAAGCGACCGGCGTCCAGCTGACGCTCAAGAACTTCGAGCTTCACAGCGCCTCAATTGGTGAAGATGCGCAAGGCGAGGTAACCGTTACGGTAGATCATGATGGCGCAAGCTATCGCGGTCGGGGCGCGAGTGTCGATATTGTCGAAGCCGGCTGTCAGGCCTGCCTCGAGGTAATGAACCGGATACTCCGCCGCAGCCGGAATGGCCGATCCGGACCGGGCAAATCGACGCCGGAACAAGCAACAATCTGACCCCTCCGATGAAGAAGACCCTATTCGAAAAGGTTTGGTCCGATCACATCGTGGCCCAGGAGACCGCGGACACCCCTGCTGTCCTCTACATCGACCTGCATATCATTCACGAGGTGACGACGCCGCAAGCTTTCACAGTACTGCGCGAGCACGGACTTCCGGTAAGGCGTCCGGACCTGACGCTGGCCACGATGGATCACTCGACGCCGACGACGCCGGTCCGCCGCTTGCAAGACATCGATATTGTCGGCATCGACGCTGCCAACCAGATTCGGCAAATGGAAAAGAACTGTGCAGAGTTCGGCATCGATCTACTCGGATTCGACAGTGAATTGCGCGGCATCGTGCACGTCATCGGGCCGGAACTCGGGGCCACGCAGCCCGGCAAGACGATCGTCTGTGGCGACAGTCATTCCAGCACGCATGGTGCTTTCGGTGCCCTCGCCTTCGGCATCGGTACGACGGAGGTCGGGCACGTCCTGGCGACACAATGTCTGATGCAGAGGAAACCGAAGACGCTCGCCGTTAACCTCGATGGGCAGTTGGCGGACGGCGTCTCCGCGAAAGACGTCATTCTCGCGATCATTGGAAAAATCGGCGTCGACGGCGGCACGGGCCACGTCATTGAATTCCGGGGCGCGGCCATTCGTGCGCTTGACATGGAAGCTCGCATGACAATTTGCAACATGTCGATAGAGGCCGGCGCACGAGCCGGCATGATCGCCCCCGATACGGTGACATTTGATTATCTGCACGGTCGCCCGCGCGCGCCACAGGGCGCCGACTGGGACGCTGCTGTCACGCGCTGGCAGGATCTGGCAACAGATGAGGGTGCGCGCCACGACAAGACAGTCACGCTAAATGCCAGCGAGCTGCAGCCGATGGTGACTTTCGGGACCAACCCCGGGATGGTCGTTGCCATCAACGACCCTGTGCCCGATGGCGGCAATGACCCCAGCTTCAAGAAGGCGCTGGACTATATGCAGGTCGAGTCGGGTAAGCCAATGACTGATAAGAGCGTCGACGTTGTGTTCGTTGGCAGCTGTACGAACGGACGCCTTTCAGATATCGAGGAAGCGGCTCGGATTCTGGAGGGAAGAAAGGTCGCCGACGATGTACGCATGCTGGTCGTACCTGGCTCACAGCAGGTCAAGAAAGAGGCCGAAGCCAAAGGGCTGGATCGCATCATCCTTGCGGCGGGCGCTGAGTGGCGCGAAGCTGGCTGCTCGATGTGCATCGGCATGAACGGAGACACGGTGCCGCAGGGAAAACTCAGCGTCAGCACGAGTAATCGCAATTTTGAAGGGCGGCAAGGTGTTGGCGCACGCACGATACTGGCGAGCCCGGCGACAGCAGCGGCATCGGCGGTCTGCGGTCGAGTTACAGACCCGAGAACACTGTCATGAATCCGGTCACACGTATCGAGTCGCGCACTGTGGTATTGCCGACCAATGACATCGACACCGACCAGATTATTGCCGCGCGATTCCTGACAACGACCTCACGCGATGGGCTTGGGAAAAATGCGTTCTTCGATTTACGCTACAACAAAGACGGTGCCGAGAATGCGGACTTTCCGCTTAACAGACCGGCCGCAAAAGGCTGCGAGATCCTGGTTGCCGGCAGAAACTTTGGCTGTGGTTCGTCGCGGGAACACGCCCCCTGGGCGCTCCTCGACTTCGGTCTGCGAGCGGTAATCTCAACCGAGATTGCTGACATATTCAGTAACAATTCTCTGAAGAATGGTTTTATTCCGGTGATTGTCGAAGCGGAGACGCATCTTTGGCTGCTGGACAACCCCGGCGTGCAACTCAGCATCGACATACCGTCGGCGACACTAACGCTACCGGATGGACGGCAGGTCGAGTTTCCGATCGATGGTTTTGCCAGGCATTGCCTGGTCGAGGGCATCGACCAGCTGGGATTCCTGAGACAACAATTGCCTGACATTGAGCGCTTCGAGGAGACACGCAATTGGAAGCCGTAATCACGCTCCTGCCGGGCGACGGCATCGGGCCGGACGTAGTCACCGCCGCACACGAGGTGCTGGAAGCCGTTGCGGAAAAATACGGTCACCGGTTCAAGTATGAGGAAGAGCTCATTGGCGGCGCGGCCATCGATGCCTGCGGCGATCCGCTGCCACCAGCAACGATACAAAGCTGCGAGAGCAGCGATGCGGTGCTCCTCGGCGCGGTTGGTGGACCGAAGTGGTCGGATCCCGGCGCTGCTATTCGCCCGGAACAGGGTCTCTTGAAGCTGCGCTCGGTACTCGGCGTTTACGCCAATCTCCGGCCCGTCAAAATTTACAAAGAACTCGCTGGGGCGTCACCTCTGCGTCCGGAAATACTCGCGGGCGTCGATTTGCTGGTCGTGCGCGAACTGACCGGCGGCATCTATTTCGGCGAGAAGACGCGCGATGCAAATTCGGCCAGTGATCTGTGCGTCTATCACACGCATGAAATCGAGCGCATCGTCCGAGTCGCGGCACGGCTTGCCACTGCGCGTCGCGGCAAACTCTGTTCGGTCGACAAGGCCAATGTCCTTGAAACCTCCCGACTTTGGCGAGAAACGACCGATCGCGTCCTGGCGGCCGAATTCCCTGACATCGCCGTTGAGACACTACTCGTCGACGCTGCCGCAATGCATCTGCTGAGTAGGCCGAGCGATTTTGACGTCATCGTTACCGAAAATATGTTCGGCGACATCCTGACAGACGAAGCTTCCATGCTCGCAGGCTCGCTGGGCATGCTGCCCTCAGCGTCGTTGGGTGACTCCACGCGTGGCCTTTATGAGCCGATACACGGCTCGGCGCCCGATATTGCAGGCATGGACATCGCGAATCCCTGCGGCGCGATCGCAAGCGTCGCAATGTTTCTGCGCTACAGCCTGCAACTTGAGCAAGAGGCTGCCGACATCGAGAACGCCATTGGCCGCGCCATCGCTGCCGGGGCAAGAACGGCCGATATCGCCGCCGAAAACGAAGTCTCCGTCTCGACCGAGACGATGACCGCGACCATCGTTAGCAATCTGGGCGATGCTTAGCCGCAGACGACCTCGAGTGCCTGTACCGATACGGCCGCGCGTGACGCCTCCAGGGCTTGCAGCAAATCGGCAACCAGGTCCTCACCGCATTCCAGGCCGACCGACAGCCTGACCAGGTTCGGCTTGATGCCTGCCACCTGGAGAGCTTCCTCACTAACCGGCGCGTGCGTCATGGATGCCGGATGACAAACGAGGCTTTCCACGCCACCCAGGGACTCCGCGAGTGAGAAATAGTTGAGGTGCTCGACAAAAGCCCGGATTGCAGCTTCGCCACCAGCAATTTCAAAACTAACCATGCCGCCGAAACCGCGTTGCTGCCGTTTGGCAATTTCATGCCCGGGATGGGACGGCAGGCCCGGGTAATAAACCGTATCGACCAGATCGTGTTCGTTCAGAAGATCAGCGAGGATTCGTGCGCTTTCCTCATGCTGTCGAATCCGCGGATGCAGCGTACGAATTCCGCGTAACGTCAAAAAGCTGTCGAACGGCGCGCCGGTAATGCCGATACAGTTGGCCCAGTAACTCATCTGTTCGGCAAGCTCTTCCGTTGCCGCAATGACGCAGCCACCGACCACGTCGCTGTGCCCGTTGATGTACTTCGTTGTCGAGTGAATCACGAGGTCGGCGCCAAACTCGATCGGGTTTTGTAACGCGGGCGACAGAAACGTGTTATCGACAGCCAGCAGCGCGCCGCAGCCTTTGGCAATAGCCGAGATTTTTTCGATGTCAGAAATTCGCAGCAGCGGATTGGATGGCGTCTCGGTCAGGATGATCTTCGGCCCGCAACCACACGCTTCTTCAAGGTCCTCCAGATTCGTCTGATCGACAAATCGCACCTTGAAAAGCCCTTTACGCGATTGTTGTTCGAAGAGCCGAAAGGTGCCGCCGTAGCAGTCGTGAGGTGCAATAATTGTGTCACCGGACTCAAGCAACTGCGTCAGCAGCGTCAGAGCCGCCATGCCGGACGATGTCACTACAGCACCTGCGCCACCCTCAAGCTCATTGAGCGCGTCGGCTAACGCATCTCGCGTCGGGTTGCCCGAGCGCGTGTAGTCGTACTCGCGCTTCTCACCAAACCCGGCAAACGCAAAGTTCGAGGAGAGATGCAGAGGCGGAACTACCGCACCATGTTGTGTATCCGATTCTATGGACGCACGAACGGCGCAGGTCGCTTTACTGGCTGAGGATGTCATTGTCGGTCTCCGCTGGTCGATTCCAATACCTTCTCATCGGAACCCTGCGAAGCCCGCAAGGGAGGGGTTCTGCCCTTCGTCCGATACGTGACCGGTTCGTTGCAGTAACCCTCATCTTTCGATGCTTTGCGAATCTCGCTAAGCACCGCAGGAGTTGGCACCTTTTCGGAATGGTTAGTTCCGCTGGTTGCCCCGGCGTCGTCGGGCCTATCCCTCGACCGGTCTCGATGAGTAGCGGTCACTCTATGACAGCCCGGGCACCACCGTCAAGTTCCTGTTTTCAAACTATTTAGTTTCATCGGAATGTACTTTTGGAATTTACTTTTTGAGGGGGTTGTTATTCACTAGTCAATGCATTAGTGTACTAATACGTTAATACACTGATTCAATATGAAACCGAACCGACACGATACAGAGCGCCAGCAAAAGGCGGCCGAAGACAAGCTTTTCGAGGCACTCATCAGCCTCGAAAACGTGAATGAGTGTCGCTCCTTCCTCAAGGATCTGTGCACGCCGGCCGAGTTACAGGCGCTGGTTGACCGCTGGCAGGTGGTTGCATACCTGGGCCAGGACCTGCCCTACCGCAAGATCCACGAGTTGACGGGAGTGAGTGTCACCACCATCGGTCGCGTCGCACGCTTTCTGGCGGATGGTTTTGGCGGCTACCGCACCGCAATCGAACGCACCCGACACGCAAGCAACAACGACACCCGCGCGTCTCACTGAGGAACCCCCATGGAAAACAAAGAGCAGCGCATACAAATTGCGGTGCAAAAGACCGGCCGTCTGACCGATCATTCGATTGATCTCCTCGAGCGATGCGGCCTGAAAATCACCAAGAGCAAGGACCAGCTCATTTGCTATGGCGAGAACATGCCCATTGATCTGCTCCTGGTGCGAGACGATGACATCCCTGGGCTTGTCAGTGAAGATGTCTGCGACCTCGGCATTGTCGGCCTGAATGTTGTCGAGGAGAAGCGCCTCAACCGGATTTCGGAAGGCCGCAAGGCGCTATTCAAGCAGATTTACGAGCTCGACTTCGGCCACTGCCGGCTGGCCCTCGCTGCGCCGGACGGCACCCCATATTCGGGGCCAAGTTCGCTGGAAAATACAAAAATAGCAACGAGTTATGTCGGTCTTCTCAATGAGTTTCTAGATAAGAACAACGTCCAGGCAGAGACCGTGTATTTCTCAGGGGCCGTGGAGATTGCGCCGAAACTGGGCCGGGCCGACTACATCTGCGACCTGGTTTCCACGGGCAGCACGCTGAAGGCCAACGGCCTCCGGGAAGTGGACCTGTTGCTCGATAGCGAAGCTGTTGTCATCCAGACTCAGGCACCGCTTGGCGACGAGAAGCAGGCGCTGGTCGACAAGATATTACAGCGGCTGGACGGGGTCCTGCAGGTTCACGAGAGCAAATACATCATGCTGCATGCGCCTCGCTCGGCGTTGCCGGAAATTCGCAATTTGCTGCCGGGCTCCGAAGCACCGACGGTGCTGCCCCTGGACGGCTTCGACGACAGGGTCGCTGTGCATGCGGTATGTCGCGAGAACGTATTTTGGGAGACGCTCGAGAACCTGAAGGCGGCGGGTGCCAGCTCACTACTGGTCTTGCCCGTTGAGAAGATGCTGGCCTGAGTCATGAAGATAGCGATTAACCGATGGTCAGAACTCGATAGTGTGGCGCGGGACGCGTTGCTCGAGCGTCCGTCCGTCGCGGATGACGACAGTATCCGCACGACGACCGCCGAGATCATCGCAAAAGTGCGGGCCGGCAGAGACACTGTTTTGCGCGAACTCACGCTGCAATTTGATGGCGCTGATATCAGCGATCTACGCGTCAGCGAGGCCGAAATCGAGGCCGCGATTGCACAACTGTCGCCCGAGCAACTCGCCGCGATCGATCTCGCGATCGACAACGTTCGCCGCTTCCACGAACAGCAGCGGCCGACCGCGATCAAGGTTGAGACCATGCCAGGCGTCGTCTGCGAACGAGTCAGCCACGCGCTGGACGCAGTAGGGCTCTACGTACCAGCCGGAACCGCGCCGCTGCCCTCCGCCGCGATTATGCTCGCGGTACCCGCGGCTATTGCCGGCTGCCCGACGCGTATTCTGTGCACGCCGCCACGGCCGAATGGCCGGGCCGATGCAGCGGTGCTCGCGGCCGCGTCGCGCGCGGGAGTCACCGACATATACAAGGTTGGCGGCGCTCAGGCCATCGCCGCAATGGCCTACGGCACCGAGAGCGTTCCGAAAGTCTGCAAGGTATTTGGCCCGGGCAATGCCTGGGTGACCAGCGCCAAGACGCTGGTCAGCATTGACGCACACGGGGCCGCAATTGACATGCCAGCGGGACCGTCGGAAGTCATGGTGATCGCTGATGACTCCGCCTCTGTTGAATTCGTGGCGTCGGACCTGCTTTCCCAGGCGGAACATGGCAGCGACTCCCAGGTCGTTCTTGTGACCACCAGCGCATCGCTGGCCGAGGACGTCAACGTGGCCCTGCAAGCGCAGCTTGCCGAGCTCAGCCGCGCCGAAATCGCGTCACTGGCTCTACAGCACTCAAGAATATTCCTGGTTGATGACCTCGATACGGCGGTTGCGGTCAGCAATCAATACGCTCCCGAACACCTGATTCTTCAAATCAGGGAGCCTCGCAAGGTCCTGCCACAGATTCGCAATGCCGGCTCGGTGTTCCTCGGTCCTTGGACTCCAGAATCCGTTGGCGACTATTGCAGCGGCACGAATCACGTCTTGCCCACCTACGGGTTCGCCAGGACTTATAGTGGCCTGGGCGTGGACCAGTTCATGCGCCAGATGACGATTCAGGAACTGTCGCGCGAGGGTCTGGAGGGTATTTCATCGGCAGTACTCAGCCTTGCCGGGATGGAGGGCCTTGATGCCCATGCGGCGGCCGTCACGATCCGACTCAAGGAACCCGCATGAGTCTCGTGGAACTCGCCCGCCCGGAGATTCAGGCGTTGCACGCTTATGCGGCAGCACAGCAGGTCGACAATACTATTCGGCTGAACGCGAACGAATCGCCGCGTCTTGATCGCGATGACCGATTTCGGCGACCGCTCAATCGCTATCCCGAAGTGCGGCCACGGAAGTTGCAGTCCGCCCTGGCCAGGCGCTTTGGCTGCGACACCGATCAACTGCTGGTGACTCGCGGATCGAGTGAGGCCATCGACCTCCTGGTCCGGAGCTTCTGCCGCGCCGGGCGCGACAGCGTATTGACGACGTCGCCCTCCTTCTCGATGTATCGGCACTACGCCGCGGTGCAAGGGGCCAAAGTCATTGAGGTGCCGACGCATGCGGATAGTGACTTCGCAACCGACATGGATGCGCTGCTGGCGGCCTGTGAAAACGATACGCGTCTGATCTTCATCTGCTCACCCAACAATCCGACCGGAACAACCGTGCCGCGCGCAGACCTCGAAAATCTGCTGGAAAGACGTGCGGGACGCTCAGCCGTTGTCGTTGACGAGGCTTATATCGAGTTTGGTGATTCGGCGAGCACCGTCGAGTTGCTCAGGCGTTATCCCAATTTGCTGGTCCTGCGAACATTGTCGAAGGCACTCGCGCTGGCTGGCGCCCGCTGTGGCGCCGTCATCGGGCAGGAGCCGGTCATCCGCATGTTGAGTGCCGTGCAATCGCCCTATGCACTGGCAACCCCTGTCGTCGAATGTGTCGAAGATGCGCTGCAGACTGAGCGGCTGACGCAAGCCGAGGCAGACGTCGAGGGAATCGTTGCCGAGCGCGAGCGCCTGATTGCAGCCATTGCGAAGTATGACTTCGTGCATCGGGTCTGGCCCAGCGCGGGCAACTTTTTCCTGGTGCAGGTTGACGACGCGCAGCGGGTCATGCAGCACTGCGCCGAGCGCAGAATCCTGCTGCGTTACTTCGGTGGCGATCTCGCTGACTGTATTCGTATATCGGTTGGCAGCGTTACAGAAAATGATGAATTACTGCGCACACTCTCCAAGCTGGAGGAGTCATAACGATGTCCGTCAAAGTACTGTTTCTCGATCGCGACGGGACGCTGATCGAAGAACCGCAAGATTTTCAGGTGGACGCGCTGGACAAGATACGCCTGGTGCCCGGCGTCATACCGGCATTGCTCGAGCTCAAAGAGCACGGCTATCGATTGGTCATGGTCAGCAACCAGGACGGACTCGGAACTGCGTCTCTTCCGCAAGTCGAGTTTGATGTGTGTCACGACCATGTCATGAACCTTTTCTCGAGCCAGGGAATACCATTTGATGACGTCTTTATCTGTCCGCACTTACCGGCCGATAACTGCGAGTGCCGTAAACCGCGAACAGGGTTGCTGACGCGTTATCTTGCTGCGACCGACATCGACCTGGACGGTTCGGCCGTCATTGGTGATCGCCAGACCGATATGCAGCTGGCCGAGCGGATCGGCGTTCGCGGGCTCCTGATCAACGCAGCCGACGAGCCTTCGCTGAGCTGGCCGGAGCTCGTTGAACTGCTTTGCTATGCAGACCGAGTTGCGGTCGTCGAGCGCAACACGAACGAGACCCGTATCTCTGTACGAGTCAACCTGGATTCAACGGCGCAAACGGCGATTCATTCGGGCATCGGATTTTATGACCACATGCTGGAACAAATCGCGCGCCACGGCGGGTTTGGACTGACCTTGAGTTGTGATGGTGACCTTGAGATCGACGAGCACCACACCGTCGAAGATACAGCCATTTGTTTGGGTGCCGCGTTGCGCCAGGCACTGGGTAACAAGGTCGGCATCGGGCGGTATGGTTTCCTGTTACCGATGGACGAGAGTGAAGCCCGAGTGACGCTCGATCTTTCGGGTCGCTCCGCTTTCAAATTCGCCGGACAGTTTCCACGTAGCAGCGTCGGTGAAATGTCGACTGAGATGGTCGAGCACTTCTTTCACTCGCTGGCTGACGCGTTGGGTGCGGCGCTGCATATCGAAGTCACGGGCGAGAACACCCATCACATGATCGAGGCCTGCTTCAAGTCGACGGGCCGAGCCCTGAGGCAAGCCATCGCACGTGACGGCGCGGAGCTGCCCTCGACAAAGGGCACGTTGAGCTGATCCGATGAGCCGGGTTGCAATAATAGATAGCGGCGGCGCGAACATTGCGTCATTACTCTACGCATTTGAACGGCTCGGCCGGGAAGCAGAGCTCACCACGGACGCAACGATCATTCGCAACGCCGAACGTGTTTTGCTGCCTGGCGTTGGTGCAGCAAAGGACGCGATGCAGCGTCTCCAGGACGCCCGGCTCGTTGATGTCATTCGCGAGTTGGAACAACCTGTTTTAGGCATATGCCTTGGTATGCAGCTCCTTCTCGAAGGCTCGGAGGAGGAAGACGTCGCGTGTCTCGGTATCGTGCCCGGTATCGCCGCGGAGCTCACGGTGTCAGCGGACTATCCGGTGCCGAACATGGGCTGGTGCGCAACGCGTAAGATCGGGAACGACGCCGTCATGGATGAGATCGATGACGATAGTTTTTTCTATTTTCTGCACAGCTTCGCACTGCCCGTGTCCGACGTGACGATCGCTACGGCGGAACATGGCCACCCCTTCTCGGCGGCGATTCGTCACAAGAATTTCGTCGCCACCCAATTCCACCCGGAGCGGTCATCGGTGGCCGGTGCACGATTGTTAGAGAATTTTCTCGGGACGGGCGCATGAGGATCATTCCCGCTATCGATCTCAAGGATGGCGCCTGCGTGCGATTGTTCAAAGGCGACTTCGACCAGACAACCGAATACAGCTCGGACCCGGCAGCGATCGGACGCCGCTTCTCAGCGCTGCACGTTCGCGACTTACATATCATTGACCTGGACGGAGCGCGCACGGGCAGACAGGAGAATCGGGCGATCGTCGCAGAAATTGCGACCGAGTCGGGGCTTGAGATCCAGCTGGGCGGAGGTATTCGTAATCGCGATGTCGTCGCACAATGGCTTGAGCACGGGGTCAGCCGCTGCGTGCTTGGCAGCGTGGCGATCAAGGAACCTGACACGGTAAAGCCCTGGATCGATGAATTCGGCGCCGAGCGTATCGTCCTCGCGCTCGACGTCAAGATTGACGACACCGGTCTGCCCGTACTAACGACGCATGGCTGGACCAAGTCTGCCGGCGTGTCGCTCTGGGATGGTCTCGACCAATACGCCGACGCGGGTATTCGTCATGTCCTGTGCACCGACGTAGCTCGCGATGGGGCGATGACCGGGCCGAATTTCAGCCTGTACCAGGAAATTCTGGAGCGCTATCCGGCGCTCGCTTTGCAGGCGTCCGGCGGCGTTCGTCACGCGGATGATCTCAGACAGTTGCAGCAACTGGGCCTGCCGGCGGCGATTACCGGTCGCGCCCTGCTGGATGGAGCCATCAGCGAAACGGAGGTTGCATCATTCCAGCAAAACGCATAATTCCCTGTCTTGATGTACGCGACGGCGTTGTCGTCAAAGGCGTGCAGTTTCGCAATCACCGCGTCGTTGGCGACATCCTGGAACTTGCCGAGCGCTACTGTGCCGAGGGCGCCGACGAGCTCGTGTTCTACGACATTACCGCAAGCCCGGACGACCGCAGCGTCGACCGCAGCTGGGTCAGCCGCGTGGCGCGTGTCCTCGATATTCCGTTCTGTGTCGCCGGTGGCATACGCAGCGTTGCGGCTGCAGAGGATGTGCTCAATAAAGGGGCGGACAAGATTTCGATCAACTCGCCTGCTTTGGCAGACCCCAACCTGATTACCGAGTTGGCGCGCCGCTTCGGCTCCCAATGCGTAGTGATCGGCATCGACAGTCGCGAAGAACACGGCGACTACGTCGTGTACCAACTTACCGGTGATCCTGACAAGACCGAGGCTGCTGAGCGCACAACCGTTGCCTGGGTGAAAGAGGTGCAACGCAGAGGAGCCGGAGAAATCGTACTCAACTGCATGAACCAGGACGGTGTGCGCGAGGGTTACGACGTTGCGCAGCTGGCAGCCGTCAGGCAGGTCTGCGACGTACCCCTGATAGCCTCTGGTGGGGCCGGCGCCATGAGTCATTTTATCGACGTCTTTGAGCGTGCGCGCGTCGATGGTGCACTAGCCGCCAGCGTCTTTCACAGTGCGGAAATCAACATTGGCGACCTCAAGCGCCATCTTGGCGATCACGCCATTGTCATGCGAACCTAGGAGTCGTTTGTGAGCAATTCTAATTTGATGTTTCTGGCGGAACTCGAAAACATCGTGCGCGAACGTCTGCAAAATCCGAGCGATGAAAGTTATACGGCCCGCCTGGCCGCCGCGGGCGCCAAACGCATCGCGCAAAAAGTTGGCGAAGAAGGAGTGGAAGTTGCACTCGCTTCGGTAACAGGTGATCGAGACGAAACATTGAACGAGGCAGCGGATCTGGTTTATCACCTGATCGTCCTGCTGGCCAGCCATGACCTGAGTCTTGCTGATGTCGCCAACAGGCTGGAATCACGGCACGCTGACTAACGTCCCGATACCCCCGTAACGTCTTAACCAGCAGCGGCCAGCGCCTGCTCCAGATCTGCAATGATGTCGTCGATGTGTTCGATACCGACGCACAGTCGAATCATATCGGGCGTTACGCCAGCAGACGCCAACTCTTCTTCTGATAACTGTCGGTGCGTCGTGGACGCCGGGTGCGCAGCCAGCGACTTGGTGTCGCCGATATTGACCAGCCGCAAGAACAGGTTGAGCGCGTCGTAAAACTTCACGCCGGCATCGAAGCCGCCTTTGATTCCAAAGGTCAGCAGTGCCGAGGGCTTGCCACCCGCATATTTCTGCGCGAGATCGAAATACGGCGAATCGGGCAAACCTGCAAAGTTGACCCAGTCGACACTGGGGTGTTGCTGCAGGTAATTGGCAACGGCCAGCGCGTTCTCGCAATGGCGCTCCATGCGCAACGGCAGTGTTTGCATGCCTTGAATTATCAAGAACGCGTTCATCGGGCTCAAAGCCGCACCGGTGTTGCGCAACGCCACGGTGCGAACACGACCGATGTACGCCGCCGCTCCAAACGCCTCGGTGTAAACCACGCCGTGATAAGAATCCTCGGGCTGGGTCAGCATGTGGAAGCGCTCAGCATGTTCGGCCCACGGAAACTCGCCACTATCCACGATGACGCCGCCGAGAGAGTTACCGTGCCCACCCATGTATTTTGTCAGCGAGTCAACAACAACGTTAGCGCCCCACTCTATCGGCTTGATCAACGCCGGTGTCGCCACGGTGTTATCAACGATCAATGGCACGCCGTTCGCGTGTGCCATCTTCGCAAGCGCTTCGAGATCGACAATGTTACCGGCCGGATTACCAATAGACTCGCAGAAAACCGCTGTCGTTTTATCGTCGATCAATGCTTCCATCGCATCAACGCTGTCGTCGGCAGCGAACCGCACGTCAATACCCTGCCTTGGCAACATGTGCTTAAACAGCGTATACGTGCCGCCATACAGCATCGGTACCGAGACGATATTGTTCCCTTTCTCCGCAATGTTGAGTATTGAGTAATTGACCGCCGCGCTTCCGGACGCAAGACCGAGACCCGCTATGCCACCCTCGAGTGCCGCACATCGCTGCTCGAGCACATCAACCGTCGGGTTCATGATGCGTGTGTAAATATTGCCTTCGACCGCAAGGTTGAACAGGTCCGCCCCGTGCTGCGCATTATCGAATTCGTAGGCGACCGTCTGATAGATCGGCACTGTTACCGATTTCGTCGTCGGATCTGACTTGAATCCGGCGTGCGTAGCGAGTGTCTCGTCTTTCATTGTTGATTCCTTGCGTGAATGCCAAGAGGGTCTTTGGGGTCGATATCGTCCATGAACTGCTTCGTCCTGTCGAGGTTCGTCGTTTGGTAGACGAGGCCAAGCCAGTTGTTGACGATCGCTTTCGCCGTATCGCCCCACGTGTTGTCGAGAAGCGGTTCAAAGACCTGTTCGTCGAAGTCCGGCAGCGGCTCACCGCGCTGCAAACTGCTTTTTGCACTATCGATATAGGCGGCAGCTATAAGCTCCGCCTCGCGACTGAAGTAATGTGCCGGGAATGGCGGTGGCGCCTGCAATTCACCGGCAACAAAGCGCATGACTTCTCGTTTGTATTCCTTCAGTAGACTGTTGTAGTCGTATTCGGGATGCCCCTGGAAATAGATGACACGAAACTGGTCGGGGCTGATTGCCATGTGCACGCCACCGTCCGGACTTTCCGCCAGCACCGTCAGACCGGCTGCCTCCAATTGCACGCGCGAGATATCGTTATGACGTGAATGAGGCGCATCGAAGCGCGTGTTGATCTCCCGCAACAGCGGGTGTTGCTGAACGCTGGTGCGGTGGCTGTATACTCCCCAGCGCTTGCCGGGCAGCGGTGTCCGTTCGATGCCGTGAAGGTGTTTCAGCAGTGCATGAGTAGCCAGGCATGAGCACAGAATGGAAGTCACGTTTTCCTGGGCCCAGCCGACGACATCGATCAGTGGCTCCCAGAAGGCTTCGTTCTCCAGGTGCGGATTAGCGACATTCGCACCTGTGATGATCAAAGCATCCAGGCCCTGCTCACGCAACTCATCGAATGAGCTGTAATACTGCTCGATGTAAGACTGTGTATCTGCACTACGCGATAACTGCGGCAGCGAAAAAGGGTAGACAAAAAACTGCGCAATGCGGTTGCAGCTGCCGACAAGGCGAATGAACTGGCGCTCGGTCGCCTGCAGTGCTGCATCCGGCATCATGTTAAGAAAACCGATGTGCAGCTCGCGAATATCCTGATGCACGGCCCGATCCAGCGACAGCATTTCGTGGCCCCGCTCACGCAGCTCGGCGAACGTGGGCAGATCAGAATGAGCAACGAGTGGCATCAGTCGCCCGAAACAGCCAATGCACGCTGGAAAGCCTCGCGCGCGACACAACGGTCCACGTAGTCACCGATATTTCGCGTATCCGGTAGCATGTCGAACTGACGCAGGAAGATCGCACTCGATCCAAGCATTACATCGGCGGCCGTGAACTGCGCACCGAGCATCCAGATAACGCGCAACGATCGCGTTTGCGGCGTCCAGAAAAGCTTCATATGACGATCTCCTTCGCGACATCGCGCCGATTGTAGTTCGAGCTCATGACATGACCGTAGGCGCCGGCATTGGCTATCAAAATTACGTCACCCTCGCTACTGGGCGGCAGCAAGCGATCGCTGCCAAGTCGATCCCCGGTCTCACAGATCGGCCCGACGACGGTAACGGTCTCAGTCGGTGATTCATCGGCACGCGAGAGATTGACGATTTCATGGTACGCGCCGTACAGCGCCGGCCGGATCAACGAATTCATCCCCGTGGCAACACCGATATACCGCATGTCTCCCTTGCCTTTCACCTGTGTTACGCGCGTTAGCAGCACGCCGGCACGAGCCACCAGATACCGGCCCGGCTCAAGCCACAGCTGGTACTGCGGATACGCCTCACGAATACCTGCGAGTGTGTGATCGAGTTGTTCGAGATCGAACTCGGCATCGCCCGGCTTCTCCGGCACGCCGAGGCCGCCGCCAAGATCGATAGTCTTGACCGATGGAAAGTACTGAGCAACCTGCACCAGCTCCGCCGCTACCTTGCGCCAGTTGTCGGGATCAAGAATGCCGCTACCGCTGTGTGCATGGATACCGATAACCTCGGCACCAGCGGCATCGACAAGGGCTCGCAACTCCTCGACTTCAAACTGCGGCACACCAAATTTCGAATGCACGCCTGCCGTCTTGACGTGTTCGTGATGCCCTCGACCCTGCCCTGGATCAACACGAATAAATAGCTTGCTGCCCGCAAACAACTCCGGCCATGCCTGCAGGGGATATAGGTTGTCGAGGGTCAGCTGCAGTTTCTTCTTTAACGCCCACTCATACTCCTCGCGCGGCGCAAAATTCGGCGTGAACAAGACCCGTGAAAGATCGAAGTCGGGCACAATTTTCTCTAGCCACTCGATTTCACCCGGCGATACACACTCAAAATCGACGCCGGTTTCCGCCAGAGCACGCAATAATCCTTCATTGAAATTCGCTTTCACCGCGTAAAGGATACGGTCAATATTCGCCAGGCCCAGCAGACTTTTCGCCGCGGACTCGACGCTCTCTCGATCGTAGACATAGGCGTTGAGCTCTGCTGCTGCGACCTGCAGCAACTCGGTCCGCTTTCGCATCCACCATGCATCGGCCATGCGTGCTTCGAGTTTGTCGGCGGCGAACAAACGTTCCCAGCTAGCGCCGAACACCTCTGTCGCTCCCGAGCTTCGAATAACCGAGGCGTGCAGTTTGCTCACGAGCCTGGGGCCTTGCTGACGATCCACCACGAAGGTCAGATTCAAATCATTAGACGCCTGCGACATCAGGTGAATGCGCTCCTCCTCAAAGACCTCGAGAGCAGGAGCAAGACGCGGAATGATGGTGCGAATCTTGCGGCCAACCAGGCTGACGCCCGAGCAGTCGGGAATCAATCGGACACGGCACAGTACCTGCAGATCTTCAATGAGCGCTGCCTCAACGTCCTCGGACAACATGCCATCACTGGTATCGATGGATACCGTCACGTTCGTCTCCGAGGTCGACACCAGGTCAACGGAGACCCCGTTATCGCTGAATGCGGCAAACGCTTTGGCAAGAAAACCGACTTGCTGCCACATGCCAACGGTAGTCATTGACACCAGTGTTAACCCGTTGCGAATGCAGATGCCTTTCACATGCGGCTCGGCCTCGTCAGTGACCGACGAAATCACCGTTCCCGGCACTTCCGGCGAACGCGTGCTACGAATGAACAGCGGGATGCAGGCATCACGCACCGGCGATAAACAACGCGGATGCAGCACGGAACTGCCGGCCGAAGCCAGCTCCTGCGCCTCGTCGAAATGCAGTGCCACCAGCAATCGCGCCGAAGGTACGACGCGGGGGTCGGCGGTGAACATGCCCGGTACGTCGGTCCAGATCTCGAGCCGGCGCGCCTGCAGCCTGGACGCAAAATAGGCGGCCGACGTATCGGATCCACCGCGCCCGAGCAACACCGTTTCACCGTTTCGATTCCTGGCAATGAACCCCTGCGTCACAATGACCTTGTCCCGCTTGCCCAACGCCGCCTGCATTTTCTGATCGACCCCGTAACCGCAGGTGGCTGAAAGATAGGCATTGGCCGGGTTGCGATTGTTGCGTTGCTCGCTCGTCAAATGGTCACGTGCATCCACCCACTCTACGGGCCGTCCACGATGCTTGAGATACGCGGCGCCAATGTGAGTGGCCATCAGCTCGCCCAACGCCATAACGCGAACGCGCACTCTCACGCTCACTTCTTTAATGAGACGCACGCCAGCTACCAACTGATCGAGCTGCTGCAGCGACTCCTCAAGCAGCGCATGCCCATCCAGATCCATCGCATCAGCAAGTGCGTAATGCTGTCCGCGTATTTGCTCCAGGATTTCACCCGGATCGCCGGCTATGGCTGCATCGAGGACAGCTTCCAGTGCGTTTGAAACGCCTGCCAGCGCCGAGTGTACGATCACGGGTCGGAGCCCGGTGTCGAGGCGGCGCTCTACCAGCTTGGCGATAGTCTCCCAATTCTCGGCCGTCGCAACACTGCTGCCGCCGAACTTCATCACCACCCATTCGGAACGAGCAACGGCGTCTGGCGCGCCCAGGATTCCGCTGTCCTCAAATTCTGCTTCAATCATCTCATCGCTCATTCAGACGTTCTGCACTCGGCTGTCAAAAAAAAACCCGCAAGGAAATTCCTGGCGGGTTTGCTGACAATGTCCGGACTTTTATTGGTAGCCGGTACAATTGCCGTGCGCACCCACGCACCTCTGGCGCGCCATCTTTTGTAAGTGTTTTTTAATATCGATAGAGTCGATACGTTGGCACTTTACGTGGGTGTCGGAAAATGGCATCGCTGAAGTAGAGCGAATACGCTGGAAAAGGTCAAGTCCCGTGACCATTATTCATCCCAGGCAGGCGGGATGGTCACGGCTCCTTCCGAGGCCGAAGCGACCTCATTGCGGTATTTGGCCAGCACACCGCGCGTTACCGGCGATGGTGGCCGGCGCCAACCCGCGCGTCGCTTTGCAAGCTCGCCATCGCTGACCAAAACGTTGATTTCCTTGCTTTCCGCATCGATAACAAGCAAATCACCGTCCTCGATGAGCGCGATGGGCCCACCCATCGCGGCTTCGGGGGAGACATGACCGACGACGAACCCGTGGCTACCGCCGGAGAAACGGCCATCGGTAATGAGCGCCACGTCGGCACCCAGCCCTTTGCCGATTATCGCCCCCGTGGGGCTCAGCATCTCGCGCATCCCCGGCGCCCCTTTGGGCCCCTCGTAACGGATAACGACGACATCGCCGGCTTTGACACGGTTGTCGAGGATCGCCTGCAGCGCCTCCTCTTCAGAATGAAACACCTTGGCGGAGCCTTTGAAGTGCAGCCCTTCCTTGCCCGTGATCTTGGCGACCGAGCCTTCCGGAGCAACATTGCCATAGAGGATGGCCAGGTGGCTGTCTGGCTTGATCGGGTCATCGAAGCTCCGAATGATGCTCTGGTCCGCGGGATAGTCTTCGACCAGGGCCAGGTTCTCGGCCAGCGTTTTTCCCGTCACCGTCATGCACTCGCCGTGTAGTAATCCTCGATCCAGCATACGTTTCATCAACGGCTGGATGCCGCCGATTTCGATCAACTCTGACATCAGGTACTGACCGCTGGGTTTGACATCCGCCAGCACCGGCACACGCGCACCGATGCGTGTGAAATCATCCAGAGATAGCAACACGTCAGCTTCGCGGGCAATCGCAAGCAGATGCAGCACCGCGTTCGTCGAGCCCGCAAGCGCGATCACTACCGAGATCGCGTTCTCAAACGCCTCACGGGTCATGATATCCAGTGGCTTGATATCCTCGCGAATCAGATTCATCACCGCCTGACCCGCCTGCCGGCAGTCGGCCAGTTTCTGTTCGGACACGGCCTCCTGCGCCGAACTATTGGCGAGGCTCATCCCAAGTGCTTCGATAGCGGACGCCATCGTGTTGGCCGTATACATCCCACCGCAGGCACCGGGGCCTGGAATTGCGGTTTGTTCCACCTCCAGTAATTCGTCGTCCGATATCGTGCCGGCCGAATGCGCACCGACGGCCTCAAAAACAGAGACGATGTCGCGACGCTTGCTGCCGGGTTTGATGGTGCCGCCATACACGAACACGGCAGGACGATTGAGTCGCGCCATCGCCATGACGCAGCCGGGCATATTCTTGTCACACCCGCCAATCGCGATAACACCGTCGAAGCCTTCGGCTCCAACAACCGCTTCTATGGAATCGGCGATGATCTCGCGAGAAACCAGCGAATAACGCATCCCCGGAGTACCCATCGAGATGCCGTCCGACACGCTAATCGTGTTGAAAATTACGCCCTTGCCGCCCGCGTCGCTGGCAGCCTCCGCTGCCTGCTCAGCCAGCCCACCGATATGCATGTTGCACGGCGTCACCATGCTCCAGGTCGATGCAATGCCTATTTGGGGCCGCTTAAAATCGTCTTCGCTGAATCCGACGGCGCGCAGCATCGCGCGACTGGGTGCCTGTTCGGCGCCATCGACGACAATGCGCGAATAGCGCCGCAACTCTTTCTCGCTCATGCTGTGGGGAAACTCCGTTTCGAATCCGACACGGACCGCGTGTCGACGCGAAAGTCTAGCAGCAAATCAGGGCGCTTGCGGATCGTCGTCGCGAATCGTGACCAAAATTCGCTGGTAGCCGTAAACGCTCGGCGTCGCTGCCGTATTGGCCAGACGCAGGGCAAAGCGCTCGTCACCTTCAACGACGGAGTCCTGCACCAGTGGCACAAGCACTCGTGTGGTACGTTGTCGTGGTGCAAAGGAGAGCAACAAAGAGTCAGGGGCGAAATAGTCATCGCCTTCGATCGCGGAAAGGCTCTCGACCGTGTACCTGATACTTAGCGACTGATCGTCTGCATTGAATCGCATCACGTCAATCTGTACGGCAGGATCGGACTCGTCCACTAATGCCCGATCGGCGGCAAAGCCGATTGCGTTCATGGGTAACGCCAGCTTTGTCCGAGGCTTCTCAATAGCCTCCGGCATGGCCGCAACCGGCTCTTCCCTCGTGTTGATCGCCACGCGAGTGTCAATCGACATCGGTACGTCGATCGTCAGCGGCACTTCGAGCGCTGTTTCTTGCGCAGGTGCAGCGACTGGCTCGACCTCGGGCTCAACAGAACCCAGCATGACCGTTACACCGGCCAGCATGGCCATGCCGATGACCGCGGCAATGATCCATCGATGGCTTGTCAATGCCTCCGATGCACTGAGTTGCTTCTCAACTTCACCGGACCGTTGCGCGGTGGTACCGTCTTCCAGCGTTGCAGTGAATTCCTTGACATAGTGGTAGCGAGATTCTCTCGAATACGATAACGCACGGCTCATTGCGATCCACTGCGAGTTCGTGAACCCCTGAGCACGCTGCGGCGCCATTTCAGCCTGATGGGCATCCGCGGCATGGCGCGGGCCAAATACGCGGTGGCCCGCAACCAGCCTGTACAACAGGCATGCCAGCGAAAAAGTGTCGTCGCTGGTTACCGGCGTTTCGCCGCCGAGCACCTGCAGGCTCGAATACGCCATTGCAGCGATGGTCGGGCCACCAGACTCTGCCCGCGCCACCAGGAGCCGCTGTCGAAAACTCGCGAGACCAAAATCGAACAGCTTGGCGTCGCCGTTTGGCATGATCATGACCTTGGCAGGATCGATACCACCGTGGACGATGCCACAACGATGCGCGTAGTCCAGTGCTTCGCCGAGCTGCCGGACAATACGAAACGCGTAAACGCGATCAATGTGCCGTGCCTCGGCGGAATCGAGGATGCTCGCCAGTGTGCGACCCTCGAGCCATTCCAACGCAAGATAGTAGTGACCATCCTCGTGGTCGAAATCGATGAAGCGGGCAATGTTCGGGTGTGCCAGACAGCGAATCCTGGCGACTTCTCGTTGCAACGCGCGCAACTCAGCTTTCTGTTCCGCGAATTCGGGTGCCAGGACTCGAACGGCAACCTGGGGCGTATCGAGTGGCCCGTTAGCGAGAGCGCGGTCCGACGCTTTATAGACGACGCCCATACTCGGGTCAGCAATGGCTTCCTGCAGCAGGAAGCGGCCGCCGAGCAAAGAGCCGACCTGCGGGAGCCCGGTGGAGTCGTCCGGGATTATGTCGTTTGGAGCGGCCATCGTAGTCTTGGAAGTGTACTTCGATAGCGGCTTTTAGCCCCGGAACTGGTCGTCAGATTACTTTTCCGGGATTCAGAATATTCTGGGGATCGAGGGTCGACTTCAGGCGACGCATCAGCTCCAGCTCGACACCACCACGATAGCGCTCGAGGTAGCGTTTCTTTAATCGGCCGACACCGTGCTCCGCACTGAAGCTGCCACCGAGCGTTGCCACGAGATCGTAAACCGCCACAGTGATCCGCTCTCCGGCCTCATCCCACTGCTCTTGCGTCAGCCCACTGGGCAACTGCACGTTGTAATGCAAATTACCGTCACCGACGTGCCCGAACGCCAATAGCTCGGCATCGGGCATCATGTCCGCCAGCAAAGCATCGCCCCGCACCAGGAATTCCTGCATCTTGCTTACCGGCACTGAAATGTCATGCTTCAGTCCTTTGCCGTGCTGCCGCTCCGCTTCGGCAATGGAATGTCGCAGGTGCCAAAGCTGATTGGCCTCCGCTGAATTCTTCGCAATGACGGCATCGACAATGAGCTCTGCTTCGGGCTCGGTCAGGAGCGCATTCTCCAAAACCTCCTGCTCGCCGTTCGTCGCAACCTGCATCAATACATACCATGGGTGCTGATCGCTGAACGGCAGCTTCGCACCCGGAATATGACGCTCAACGAGCTCGAAGATGGGGCCGGATACGAGCTCGAACGCTTCGATACGATCGGCTAGTGTTGTCCGCAGCTTGGCCAGTAATCGCACCGCGTCGCCGCTCTCTCGCAGGGCGATCAATGCGGTCGTTAGCTCGCCCGGGGCCGGAAACAATTTCAACGCGGCGGCCGTGATAATCCCTAACGTGCCCTCGCAACCGATGAACAGTTGTTTCAAATCGTAGCCGGCCGTGTCCTTGCGCAGGCTGCGCATACTACTCAGTACGGAACCGTCAGCCAGCACGACCTCGAGTCCGAGAACCAGTGCGCGCGCAGTACCGTAGCGAATCACATTGAGCCCGCCGGCGTTCGTCGCCAGGTTGCCGCCAATCTGGCAACTGCCCTCAGCGGCCAGGCTTAACGGAAAATACAGCCCGCCATCATTAGCCGCTGCCTGAATGGTCGCGAGCAGACAACCCACCTCCACCTCAATCGAATAATTGAGCGCATCAAGCTCACGGATCCGATTGAGTCGCTCCAACGACAGAACGATCTGCTCCCCGGATTCATCGGGCACCGCGCCCGCACACAGGCCCGTGTTACCACCCTGCGGTACGATCCCCACGCCCGCATCGCTGCAGGCCCGCACGACCGCTGCCACCTCGTCGGTAGTCGCTGGCGCGACCACCATCGGCGTTCGTCCCACGAAGACGCCGCGCCATTCGGTCAGATAAGGCTCGAGATCGTGTGCGTCGGTTTTCCATCCACGCGGGCCGACGATGACTTTGAGAGACTCGAGAAACTCAGTCATCAAAGATCGCCTGCGACGCGAATGTTTCCCAATCAATATTACTACCGCACATGATAAGCATCACACGCTTGCCTCTGAGTTCAGTGCGCAAGGGCCCGAGTAAGGCCGCCGTACTGGCCGCACAGGCAGGCTCCACTGCAATCTTCATATTTCTAAACAGGAACCCCATGACTTTCTGCATTTCTATGTCGTCGACCAGCACCATCCGGTCAACGTGTAGTTGCGCCAGGCCGAAAGAATACGGCAGCGCGTACGGCGAGCCCAGGCTATCGGCAATGCTGCGGATTTCGTCGATGCCCTGAGGGGTGCCGCTCTGGAGGCTTCTGGACAGTGTGTCCGCACCGGTCGGCTCCACGCCGATGACCTCACAATCCGGCCGCAGACGTTTGACGACATTCGCTATGCCGCCGATCAGGCCGCCGCCGCCGACCGGCACAATCACCGCGTCAAAAGCATCGCTTTGCTCGCAAATCTCGAGCCCAACGGTACCGGTGCCGAGCGCAAGATGCGGCCCTTCAAACGGATGGACGAAGTAGCGCCCCTCCTCTTGTCGAATGCCCTCCGCGATTGCAAAAGCCTCGTGAACATCATCGGCATAGACGACCTCGGCGCCGTATTCTTTACAGGCGGCCACGCGCGCCGGGTTCGATGCACGCATCATCACGACCTTGGCGGACGTGGATAACGCTGCCGCGGCGAACGCCGTGGCAATGGCGTGATTACCGGCACTGACGGCGGTGACGCCGGCCGCGAGTTGCTCCTGTGACAAGCTGTGCAGCGTTGCCAGCGCGCCGCGCGCCTTGAAGGTGCCCGTGCGTTGCAGGAACTCGAGCTTGGCAAGGACTTCGGTATCACCGCCGAGGGCGTCCTCAATGGCCGCGCATCGCATAACCGGGGTGTGGACGATCGTGCCGCTAAGTTGCTCGCTGAGGGCGCGAACCGCGTCGATTTCAGGGCCGGAGTCGCTCATGGCTTATGTTAACTCCTGTCTAAGCGTTTCCGCCTAATGTCTTAACATTAATAGTGATACGCGCACTTTCTAATAATACTTGTTATGTTTGCAAGAGTTGATTAGTTTGAGCGATCGAACTGTGGCAGAGATTGGCGGTTCGTGAAAGTCGCTACGGGCAATAGCATGGAATTTGACAATTTGTCGCAATCCGGAATTCGGCGGGTCGCTGACTATTCTCCTTACCTCGACCAGCTTGCCGGTCTGGCCCAACAAATGGGTCTGCGGCAGCGCAGCAATCTCGTGCACCTCGAAAAATGTCTGCATGAGCAGTGGGCGCTGGGCGAGAACAACATCCTGAGCTGGTCGACGCTGGATGACGGCGTGCTGATTCTTGTTGTACCGCATTACGCGATCGCAGAATACACGGCACCCCGCCCCAACGGCCTGCCGCCTCGCCTGTCGGGCCGGTTCATCACGGAGCTGATTTCCGGCAATCGGCAACTTTCCATCACCCAGATGCAGAAAGTGGCCCGCTTGCTGGAAGTTGAACCTGTCCACGTCGTATTACGGCAACCGCTGAGCGGCACCGGCGTCGAAACGCAGGTCATCGAGAAGATGATTCGTCGCTACGGCATCAACTACGTCGCAAATCGTGCTGTCACGCTGTTCGATATCGTGGGTTTCAGCCTGCTGACCCCGTTTGAGCAAATGACGCAGCTGAACAGCCTCTCGTATTCGCTGAATTCCGCCCACGCTAAAATGCTTGAGCAGAACGTCGATCTGAATTTTGCCCGCTCATCGAGCGGGGACGGCTTTTACGTCTGGAATCGCGATGAGGGGCTCGAAGCCAGCGTCAATTTGTACCACCTCATGCATATCGTACTGGCAGACAACGCGATCGCCCGAAGCAAGACGACATCAAAAGCCGTACCGCGGCTGCGCGCCTGTTTCCACGTTGGTAGCTGCTACGAGTTTCATCAGGCAGAAGGCTTAAATCCGACAATGCAGGATTTCATCGTCGGCGATGTGACCATCGAGCTCGCACGCATGATCGAGGCGGCCCAACCAGGCCAGATTCTGGTAGGCGATTTCATGGCAGCAATCGATCCCGAGGACCGCGAAAATGCGGACTTTGTGGATCCCAATATAGATGCAGTGAAGTTCCTGGAGCGTGCGCAGGGGAACCTGTCGCAGCTAAGCGGGATGGAGCTCGCCGGTGAACGGGTCACCGCGATCAAATGCTACCTCACCGGCGAGAAAGTCGGTGGCGGCGCATTCTCGATCCGTCGCTTGGTCATCAAGGACAAACATGGGCTGTCGCGTGTCGCGTTTAATGCCAAAGTGAATATTTATCGTGAAAGCGCCCAGCCGATCTTGCTGGGCATCCAGGACAAAAAGCTTCGGCTCGGCATTTCCGCCTGATCGCCAAACTGAGTCTACCAATAGCATGAACAGATCAATCAGCGATTGGGGCGGGAACATTGCCGCCTTCATACTTGTTATTGTCTTTAATTGGTTATCCAACGCTCTGCCTTTCAACGACCAGAGCCAAACGGAGATCGCTGCAAAATATCCGTCACTTTTCACCCCGGCGGGCTTCACATTTTCGATTTGGGGAGTGATTTACCTGACGCTGCTAGCGTTTATTATTTATCAGGCCCTGCCCTCACAGCGACAGAACGCATCCATCGCGCGTTTAAGCGTGCCCTTCAAGATCAACTGCATCAGTAACGCCTTGTGGCTCGTCGTCTGGCATTACGACCAGATAGTTCTGGCACTGCTCATCATGCTGGTCATTCTGGCAACGCTGGTCGTCATTTATCGATCGCTGCTCGCCGAAATCAGCAGCTCGACGTTTCTGCAGCACCTGGTTCTGTATTTGCCGTTCAGTCTTTACACGAGCTGGATCAGCGTCGCGATGATCGCGAATATCAGCATCATTCAAACGGGTTACGGCTGGGACAACGTGGGACTGACAGCGGTGAACTGGACGCTCTTGAAGCTCGCTGTTGCTGGCGCGGTTGGTGCAACGGTTGTTTTAAAAACACGCGATGCCGCTTTCGTACTCGTCACCGCCTGGGCGGCTTATGGCATTGCCGCCAAACAGGTAGCAACACCCGCTGTTGCGGGTGCTGCCACAATGTTGGCGATGTTGGCCCTGTTACTGGCTGTGCGCGAAGCCGCAGCGCGATTGCGAGCGACGTAAGAACCCAGGTGTATGGGCGGGGGCGCCACCCACAAAAAACCCCGCACTAGGCGGGGCTTCTTGAAACTTCAATAACGTTCAGACTTTCTTTCTACGACTCATACCCAGACCTGCAAGACCAAGGCCTAAGAGTGCCAAGGTGCCGGGCTCGGGAACTGCTGCTACTCTCGCGCCAATTGCGTAATTGTAGTAACGATCTGTCTCGACGTTCCGGTCATACACATTCCCTGTAAATGCGCCAAGTGTGCGAATTTCTACGTCGTTTTCTCCTGACCACTCTTTACACCAGCCCCAACGATTCGTCCTTACACAGGTTCCGCCTCTCCGATCCCAAATTGTGTCGAAAGCGAAGTACGGCCCGAATACGCCGTTTGCGTAGCTTGTACCAAGAGCAAGCGCAAAAATTTCGGCTATGCCACCCTGACCATTGTCCGCGCCCCACCAAGCCTGATCCGTCAATAGATCGGTGCTGTCGTCGAAACTGGTATGAATTACGGTAATGTCCCAGTCACCATCCAAGGCTCCAGCCCCGGATACTGTAATTACGTCTGCCTGGGCCCCCAGAGGTCCAACCAACAGCAACGTTGCTAAAAGTATCTTTATTGTTTTCATTTTTGTTCTCCTACGAACTGGCTAAAACTAATCAAAATGTATTGTGTACATCCAAGATAGAGCACAAAGCGTGCCAAGATTTGAAAGTAGCTATTAAACAAAGACTTAGCCAAATTGAAAATTTCAGGCGCTGAAGAATTGTAAAATAATTCGACACCTGGGTCCGCGACTGGCACTTATTTGGGGTCGAACCGAGGTTTTAGCGTCGCCAGTATTTGTCGCCGATTAGCATCGAACCGTAGGGGGTCGATCCTAGGTCTTCATGACGCTGAACCCGGAAAGCCCATCAACGTGGATTTTTCTTGGGCCTACCGCCCCGTCCCGGGCGGACTGAGCGGCCAAGCATTGTTGCTATTTGATCCTTGAAGCGGTCATTACCCAACACCAGGCAGGCATTTGTAGTGTTTCGGAGCGCCTCCAGTTGATCGAGCGTTATGCTGTCCGCAAACAAGCGTCGATAAGCGGCCCGCCCATTCCTTGGTTCTGCCGCAAGCAACTCGTAAATTTGGTGCGGGGTGATCAAGTCGTCTGCAGTACCCTGCGCGTTGCAGGCGTAACTGGAATATCGATAGTCGCCAGGTGCGGCGACCATCCCGGCGCGGACGGGATTCAGCTCGATATATTTTTGGCACGTCAGCAAATAACGATCGTCCTGCACCAGACTGGCTTTATACCTGCCCTGCCAAAGGGGCCCAGTCCGATTGTATTTCTTGTTTAACGCCTGAACATAGAATCGCCCCAAGGCTTGCATCAGCTGAGGCAACGACCTTTGTGTTCCGGGCGTAACCAGCAGATGAGTGTGATTGGTCATCAGCACATAGGCATGAACCTGGCACTGGATCTGTTCTGCGGCGTTCCTTAACGCACGACGATACAGCTTGTAATCGTCCTGCTGGAAAAACACGGCCTGGCGATCCACGCCACGCTGGATAACGTGCTGTGGAAAACCGGGCAGAAAATAGCGAGGCTGGCGAGGCATCAGTTTCGACAATGCAACAACGTGCCATACAACCTACCAGTCGCGGAATAATCCCTGCGAGCGACGAAACTGCGGTTCGACCCCAGTTATAAGAAACTATACAGAGAGGATGGACGCACGTTGCGCTTTAAAAAAAAGACACTCAACCAGTAGGCGAAG
>CAZTQL010000010.1:0-45058 GCA_964615665.1 uncultured Woeseiaceae bacterium
CGCCCGGCGCGGGCTAGGCATCGAGATCGGGAATCATCTCGCTTTCGATCACGTTGATCATGTCTTTCAACAGCAGCTTGCGTTTTTTCAGTCGGCGAATGCGCAACTGATCGACCATCGGGTCTTCCTGCAGGCGGTCGATCAGGTAGTCGAGGTCCCGGTGACTGACGCGCAATTCGCGCAACCGCTCCAGCTGTTTGAATGATTCGGTATCGACTTTTTCGGACATATAAATATGCTACTCGCTGTTGGGTAGCAAGGCCAACCAATCCCGATCGTGCGCACCAATAACGAAAAAGTGTGGATTCAGAATATCCTCTTTTTCGTTATATGTCATCGGCTTACCATCGAGCGTTACGACGCTGCCGCCAGCCTGTTCAACAACCGCCTGGGCGGCCGCTGTATCCCATTCCGACGTGAGGCCAAGGCGCGGATAGAGATCAGCGCCGCCTTCCGCTATTACGCAAAATTTTAGCGAGCTGCCCATGGGTACCATGTCATGTTCGCCGAGCGCATCGAGGTAGGCATCGAGGCTTGCGCCACGGTGCGAACGACTGCCGACAACACGCACCGGGTGGGCGCTTGCCGTGGCAACGCGTATTTCTTGCGGCGCTTCGCCGCTAATCCGCAGCTCGGCACCCACACCCTCGCAGCCGATGTAGGTTTTGTCCCGGATCGGCACGTGCACGACGCCGAATACCGGCCGGTGTCCCTCGATGAAGGCGATGTTGACGGTGAATTCGCCGTTGCGATTGACGAATTCTTTGGTGCCGTCGAGTGGATCGATCAACCAATACCGTGGCCACTGGCTGCGTTCGGCGAAGCTTGGCAGGCCGGCCTCTTCGGAAATCACCGGAATGCCGGGCGTCAGATGTTCAAGGCCGGCAGCGATGCAGCGGTGCGCAGCGAGGTCGGCCTGTGTCAGCGGCGATTCATCGACTTTGCTTTGCACGTCGAAATCGGTCGAGTAGACTTCGAGGATCGCGCGGCCCGCATCTTCGGCAAGCGCGACTATGGGTCCGAGCAGCGATTTCAAGTCCATCCGTTTTCCATGTCATCAACAGGGCGCGAAGTATAACAGTGAATATCGATCCGAAAACCGCGTTGCAGTGCACCGAGACTTTGATGCTCGACATGGATGGCACGCTGCTCGACCTGGCGTATGACAACTACATCTGGAAGGACCTGGTGCCGCGGCATTATGCGGCCGAAAACGGTTTGACGTTCGAGGCGGCACGAGATCATTTGTTTGACCAGTACCAGGCAGTGCAGGGTGACCTGAAGTGGTATTGCCTCGATCACTGGTGTGAGCGACTGGGTATCGATGTCGTACAGCTGCACCGCGATGCGGATGACCGCATCAGTTACCTGCCTGGTGCGCGGGCATTCCTGGAAGCTGTCAAACAACAGGACATGCGTGTTCTGCTGGTGACCAACTCACACCCGGATACGCTCGATCTGAAAGCAGCAGTAACCGGTCTTGGCGACTATTTCGACGGCGTTTTCAGTTCGCATAACTACGGTCATGCCAAGGAGAGCCAGGCGTTCTGGCACGCGCTACAGGATGACGTCGGGTTCGATATCGATAGCACGATGTTTGTGGACGACAGTCAGCCCGTATTGCGAAGCGCCGCTGAGTACGGACTGAGCATGCTGGTTACCGTGACACGACCGGATTCGACACAGCCGCTCACGCAGGTTGGTGAGTTCAGCGGCGTCGAGACCGTTGAGGACCTGCTCCCGAAGGCATAACGTGCGGCGCTAGCTCGCTACGATACCGCGCTACGTCCTAGCGCCGCGGCGGACCGCGCCGTCCACCACCACCGCCAGATCTGCCGCCGGATCTCTGGCCGGGGCGCCCACGCGAGCCTTGCGGCTTTCTCTTGCGCGGTTTGGGCTTGATAATTTCGGGCAAATCTTCGGGGGTATAGTTGACGACCGGTATCTTGTGGCCGATGTATTTCTCGATGTCGGGCAACGTCACCACGTAGGTCTCACAGCCAAGGCTGATGGCGTCGCCGGCGGCGCCCGCACGCGCGGTCCGACCGATGCGGTGCACATAGTCTTCCGCATCGTGCGGCAGGTCGTAATTGATGACGTACTGCACGTCCGGAATGTGCAGCCCTCGGGATGCAACGTCGGTGCCTATCAGTACCTGTAGCTCACCGGCCTGGAATGCCATCAGCATGCGCAGGCGCTTGTTTTGTGGCACATCACCCGAGATTGCCTTGGCATTGATGCCGTTGGCCTCGAGATAATCCTGTACGCGCTCGGCTTCGCGCTTCATGTTCACGAAGATCATGATGCGACCGGCACCCATCTCGTTTATGAGCCCGATCAGCAGCGGCATCTTGTGTTCATTGGATGGAAAAAATACGGCCTGGCGCACGCGGTCGACGGTGACCTTGTCCGGCTCGATACGAATCAGCTCAGGCTCATTCATGTGTTCGTACGCGAGTTCCATAACGCGCTGGGACAGCGTTGCCGAGAACAGCATGTTGAGACGCTGGTCCGGTGGCGGCAGCTTTCGCAACAGGTAACGAATGTCTTTGATGAAGCCGAGGTCAAACATACGATCGGCTTCATCAAGAATAGCGACCTGGACCTGGTCGAGTTTGAACACACCCTGCTTGAAGTAATCGATAATGCGTCCGGGAGTGCCGATTAACAGGTCGACACCGTTCTGCAAAATATTGCGCTGCTTCTCGTAATCGGTGCCACCGTAGGCCAGGCCAATTTTCAGCCCCGTGTGCTTGCCGAGGACCTCGGCATCATTGGCGATCTGCACGGCCAGTTCCCGCGTCGGCGCCAGCGCGAACAACCGCGGCTGGCGCTGCTCGTCTGACTCCTCCACTGGAGTTTTCAGCAGCCGCTCGTAAGCGGCGATCAGGAAGGCGGCCGTCTTGCCGGTGCCGGTTTGCGCCTGCCCAGCGACGTCGTGTCCCTCAAGAGCAATGGGCAGCGTGCTCGCCTGGATGGGTGTGCAGAACTCGAACCCGGCATCACGGATGCCGGCGTGCACGCTTTCGCTCAGCGGCAGCGAGTCGAACCTGAGATCGCTCAGATGGTTATCAGACATAGAATATAGACCAGAAAATGTGCATCAAAAGCTTGCAAATTGGCTCGCGAAGCGGTCAAATTGGCGTTAATTCGACGCGACAACCGTCGCACCTGCCAATTCCGCCTTTCATCGATCCAGAAAGAAGCCGAAAAAAGTCGGCATTAAGGCTGCGACATATTGCCTGATACTTCAGGCAGCGTCATCCGATTTTGCAATCTTTGCTGGGCAAAGCGCCAGACAACGGGCAAAACCGCTTTTCATTAATACAATCATTTGGAGGAAGTAGCCGGTGAGCGACAATATCGTGCACACGTCGGACGCCACATTCGAGGCCGACGTCATAAATAACGAAAAACCTGTTTTGCTGGATTTCTGGGCAGAATGGTGCGGTCCCTGCAAGATGATCGGGCCGCTGCTGGAGGAAGTTGCGGTTAGCCGCGCAGACAACCTGGCGGTCGTGAAGCTGAATGTCGACGAAAATCCGAATACGGCGCAGAAGTTCGGCATTCGCAGCATTCCAACACTAATTCTTTTCAAGGACGGCGCCGTACAGGCGCAAAAAATGGGTGCGATGCCAAAGTCGCAACTTGATGAGTTTCTGGACACTAATCTGTGAGAGGGTACTTGGGTACTTCAACTAAAAACCGCCCGAATAAGACGGGCAACAAGAGCAAGAGCAATCCGAATCGTCGTCGACGTCGTCGGCCAACACAAAGCGAATACCCGGATGATGACGGCAATCTCGAAGTAATACCGCCGGAGCAACTCGAGCAAACCAAGAACATCATGAACCTGACGGAGCTTAAGAGCCGTCCGGCCGCCGCGCTTGTCGAGCTTGGCGAGACGCTTGGCATCGAGAATCTGGCGCGCTCCCGCAAGCAGGATATGATTTTCTCCATCCTGAAGGCGCACGCGTCCCTCGGTGAAGACATCTACGGCGACGGTGTTCTTGAGATTTTGCAGGATGGTTTCGGCTTTTTGCGCTCATCGGACAGCTCGTACCTCGCCGGTCCTGACGATATTTACGTCAGCCCCAGCCAGATTCGTCGCTTCAACCTGCGTACCGGTGACACGGTCTCAGGCTTGATTCGTCCGCCGAAGGAGGGTGAGCGTTACTTTGCGCTGCTGAAGATCGGGCAGATCAACCACGACGCCCCGGCCAATGCGCGCAGCAAGGTGCTGTTCGAAAACCTGACGCCGCTGTTTCCGAATGACCGCCTGGTACTCGAACAGGGTAACGGCAGTACTGAAGATCTTACCGCTCGCATCATCGACATGGTGGCGCCGATCGGCAAGGGTCAGCGTGGCCTGATCGTATCGCCGCCGAAAGCCGGTAAAACGATGCTGCTGCAGAACATCGCGTCGGCCATCTGTGCGAACAATCCGGAAGTCGATCTCATGGTATTGCTCATTGATGAGCGTCCAGAGGAAGTGACCGAGATGGAACGTACGGTCCGTGGCGAAGTTGTTTCGTCGACGTTTGATGAGCCGGCCAGTCGCCATGTGCAGGTTGCGGATATGGTTATCGAAAAAGCCAAGCGCCTCGTCGAGCACAAACGTGACGTCGTCATTTTGCTGGATTCGATTACCCGTCTTGCACGAGCTTACAACACCGTTGTGCCGTCATCGGGCAAGGTGCTGACCGGCGGCGTTGATGCGAATGCACTGCATCGACCGAAACGCTTTTTCGGCGCAGCTCGTAATATCGAAGAAGGTGGAAGCCTGACGATTCTCGCAACAGCACTGGTCGACACCGGTTCCAAGATGGACGAAGTGATCTACGAGGAGTTCAAGGGCACCGGTAATATGGAGATCCACCTCGATCGCCGCATTTCCGAGAAGCGCGTGTTCCCGTCGATCAATATCAACCGTTCGGGCACTCGTAAGGAAGAGCTGCTGACAGACCCTGACGAGCTGCAGAAGATGTGGATCTTGAGAAAGGTGCTGCATCCCATGGACGAACTGGCGGCGATCGAGTTCTTGCTCAGCAAGCTGCAGGACACCAAGACCAACGCCAAATTCTTCGAGGCGATGAGGCGCTAGGATAGCCGTGAGCCGCGCCTGGCGCGGCACCCTTCCGTAATTTCCGTCGTACAATGCGTCTCGCGCGACCGATTTTGTCGGTCGCAGGTTTCAGGTCATTTTTCTCTCGTATACCGGCAGATTGTCGCCAAGCTGCAGCCAGGGTTGCTTGTCTTCCGTCCAGATATGAGCGCGCGGCTCAGGCACGTCAGCGCCGGCGAGGCTGCTTAACGTCAGATCGATCTCGCCGGGTCGCCGGTCATTTTCGTAACTGATAGCAGTACCACAGTTGCTGCAAAGCCCACGTCTCACGCCGGGGGAAGACCGGTGCCAATGCATCTCGCCCGCAGTGACTTCGAAGGAGCTGCGGGAATAGGTTGCCCAAGCGACAATCGGTGCGCCTGCTGCGCGCTGACAGCTCTCACAGTGGCAAAAGCAGGCGAATTTCTCCGGGCCCGTAACGGCGTAGCGAACGTTGCCGCAAAAACACCCGCCGAGAACGCGGACGGAATTCAACGCTCGCCTTCCTGAAAAAACTCGACCTCACCCGTTTCAATCGAATACTCAGCGCCAACAACGGACAGTTCATCGGCGTCAATGAGCTTCTCGAGAATCAACGAGCCGTGCGACAGTCGCTCAACGGATGCGCGTATGTTGCTGCGGATCGAATCTCTGAGCGCCTGCTCACTGGCATTGCCACCATGTGCTTTGAGTACCTGCTCCACGGCGGGGCGTACGCGATCCACAATGGCCCGCAGATTTGGCGAGCGGTGCGACTCTTTGAGCACCAGCTCATCGAGCGTCGCGGTCACCGCGCCGCATTGGGTGTGTCCGAGGACGATCACCAGGCGACAGCCGAACTTTTCCGCCGCGAATTCAATACTGCCGATCTGCGATGGCGCGACAATGTTGCCGGCGACACGGATGACGAAGAGGTCGCCGAAGCCCTGATCGAAGACCATCTCGACCGGCACCCTGGAATCCGAACAGGCGAGAATGATCGCAAAGGGCGTCTGTCCACCCGACAGACCAGACTGATGAGCTCGTCGCGCCAGTGATTCTGCGTCGATCTCGCCTTTGACGAAACGGTGGTTTCCGTCAGCGAGTTTTTCCAGTGCTTTAACTGCTGTAATCATTGTCATCCAGTATCCGGCAGGGCTCCTGAGGCTGCAAGGCTGGTCAGGACCGGGCCCAGCGATGCAACAACACTACCTCACCTGCCGCGAAGTGCGACTGATCGCGTGCCAGTTCGGCGTAACCATCCGTAGCGGACAAGGCGGTGAAGTCGCCCGAGGTGTTTGTTGTTACGGGCATGGCCAGCGTCTGCGCGGCGGCGTTGGACAGTACACGCACCGGCTGAAAGCAGGTGAGATCCGGCGTGAATGTCACGTCGGCGGCGAGCGCCGCAAACTCCGGCAGCGGCGCCATCGCCACGGCCGCCGTATCCAGTGCCGGGATCACGTAATGACGACAGCAGACCAGTGCGGATACCGGGTTGCCCGGCAACGCGAATACTGCTTGTTGTTGCGGGCCAATACCAAACCACATCGGTTTGCCCGGTCGCTGACTGATGCGGTGGAATACAACCTTGACACCGAGATCAGCGAGCACTTGCGGCACAAAGTCGGCCTTGCCCATGGAGACGCCGCCACTGAGTATCAGGACATCAGCGTCGTCGAGATGCGCGGCGATGCGTTCACGCAGCACGTCGATATCATCGACGAGGTGTTCGTGAGCACACTCTTCGTAACCGTGCTGGCCAAGCATTGCCTCGATCGCCGGGCCGTTCGACAAGCGAATCTGATGCGGTTCTATGGGGGAGCCCGGTGCCACCAGCTCATTGCCCGTAGAAATAATACTGACGGAGGGCTTACGGCTTACTGCGACCTCACGCAGCCCGGCGGACGCAAGGATCGCGATATCCATCGGCGTAACGCGTTTTCCAGGGATCAGCAGCTTGGTGCCAGCCGCGTGATCGGAGGCGCGCGGGTGAATGAACTGGTCGCGCTGTGCAGCGTAGCCGTCCTCTATGATTGCCGCGTCGCCACTAACAGAAATGCGCTCGACGGGGATGATGCAATCTGAGCCTTCGGGTAACGCTGCACCGGTCATGATTTCTATGCAGTGTCCCGCCTCCAGCGGCAAAGCCGCGTCACCGGCAGCCTGCATCGCTTGCACAGGAATTTCGCGCGGTCCGGCAGCGATATCCGCGTGCCTGAGCGCGATACCGTCCATCATGACGCGGTCAAAAGGCGGCTGGTCTCTTTCCGCAACGACGGTTTGTCGAAGTACAGCTCCGACCGCCTGTTTGCTCGGCACGGTTACTGCCGGGAATTCCGACATCGCATCGAAAATAGCCTGCTGCGCTTCTGCCGTGGTCAGCACGGCCAACTCAGGCGACTTCGCGAGCAATGGCGCGGTGGCCGATATCACGGCGGTAGTAAACCTGCTGCCAGTCGATTTTGCCGACGGCGTCGTAGGCGCTGTGTGCGGCGGCGGCAACGTTCTCGCCAAGCCCCACAACGCACAGGACGCGACCGCCGCTGGTAACTGCCGCGTTGCCGTCGAGGCGAGTGCCCGCATGAAACACCTTTTGTTCGTCGCTGTCAGCGGCATCAAGGCCGCTGATTGCGTGGCCCTTCGCGTAGGCAGCCGGGTAACCGCCCGCAGCCATCACGACGCCTAACGCCGCCCGGCTGTCCCAGTCGGCCGATTGCTCTGCAAGTGATCCATTCAGCGTCGCCCCGCAGATCTCTACCAGGTCTGACTGCAGGCGCATCATGATCGGCTGCGTTTCAGGGTCACCAAGACGGCAGTTGAACTCAATGACCTTCGGCGTGCCGTCCGGCATGACCATGAGTCCCGCGTACAGGAAGCCGAGATACGGGTGGCCGTCCGCTCGCATGCCCTCAAGCGTTGGCCAAATGACCTGCTGCATGATTTTTTGTTCGATATCCGGGGTCACCACGGGCGCGGGTGAATAGGCACCCATACCGCCGGTATTCGGACCAACATCGCCCTCGTCGCGAGCTTTGTGATCCTGAGACGTCGCGAGTGACAGAATGCTGTCGCCGTCAGTAACGACGATAAAACTGGCCTCCTCACCGTCGAGGAACTCTTCAACAACGATCGTTGCGCCTGCAGTGCCAAAAGTGCCGCCGGATAGCATGTCGGTCGCCGCCTGTTCGGCCTCCGCCAGTGTTGTCGCAACGATTACGCCCTTGCCGGCAGCCAGCCCATCGGCCTTGATAACGATGGGAGCACCTTGTTCACGAATATAGGCGAGCGCCGGCTCAAGCTCGGAGAAGTTCTGGTACGCCGCGGTCGGAATATCATGGCGCGCCAGAAAGTCCTTGGTAAACGCTTTGGAGCCCTCGAGTTGCGCGGCCGCGGCACTCGGTCCAAAACACGGCAGCCGTAGTTCATTGAATCGATCGACGATGCCGGCGACAAGCAGCGCCTCAGGGCCGATGATCGTCAGTCCGATGGTTTCTGCGTCGGCGATGGCTGCCAGTGCTTCAATATCATCCGGGGATACGGCGACATTGCGGACCTTGTCTTCCCGCGCGGTGCCGGCGTTGCCGGGCGCGACAAGAACCTCGGTGACCCGCGGCGACTGCGCACATTTCCAAGCCAGCGCGTGCTCGCGACCACCGGAACCAACAATAAGAACCTTCATAGAGCCTCGAATGTAGGAGCCCGCCTTGCGGGCGAATCAATGCCGGAAGTGGCGCATGCCGGTGAAGACCATCGCCAGGTTGTGCTCGTTGGCCGCCTCGATGACCTCGTTGTCGCGCATCGAGCCGCCGGGCTGAATGATGGCCGCGATGCCATGTTCCGCCGCCGCGTCGATACCGTCACGAAACGGGAAGAACGCGTCCGATGCCATGACTGAACCCTTCACTTCCAGGCCCTCGTCGGCCGCCTTGATGGCCGCGATCCTGGTGCTGTATACGCGGCTCATCTGGCCAGCGCCGACTCCAAGCGTCATGTTGTCTTTGCAGAAAATGATCGCGTTCGACTTCACGTACTTGACGACGGTCCAGGCGAACAGCATGTCCTGAATCTGCGCATCAGTTGGCGCAATCTTCGTAACCACTTTCAGATCGTCCGCCGTGATGATGCCGAGGTCCGTGTTCTGCACGAGGAGGCCACCCGTCACTTTCTTGAAATCGAAGCCAGGCGTCGATTTGCCGGACCAGTCACCGGTTTCCAATACACGCACGTTTTTCTTGGCGGCAGTGACCGCGGCAGCGTCAGCATCAATCGCCGGGGCCACAATCACTTCGACGAATTGCCGATCGATGATTGCCGCAGCTGTCTGTGCATCCAGCGGCCGGTTGAAAGCAATGATGCCGCCAAATGCGGAGGTCGGGTCTGTTTTGAAGGCTTTGTCGTAGGCCTCCATGATATTGCCGGCAACGGCGACGCCGCAGGGGTTGGCATGCTTGACGATGACGCAGGCCGGATTGTCGAACTGTTTCACGCATTCCAGAGCCGCGTCACTGTCGGCGATGTTGTTGTAAGACAGGGCTTTACCCTGCAGCTGACGGGCGGCGGCGAGCGAGCCGGCGGGCGCCTGCTGGTCGACGTAAAACGCGGCGCCCTGGTGCGGGTTTTCGCCGTAGCGAAGTCGCTCAGACAACGAGCCGGAATGCAGAAAGCGCTCGCCGAGAGCATCGTCATTCAGAGACGCGGACAGGTACTTTGTAATGGCCGTGTCATAGCTCGCAGTATGCGCATACGCTTTTGCCGCAAGACGTCGGCGTTGCTCGATAGATAGTGCGTTGTTCTTGATGTCTTGCAACACCGACTCGTAGTCGTCGGGGCTGACAACGACTGCGACGCCATCGTGATTCTTCGATGCTGCCCGGATCATTGCCGGCCCACCGATATCGATATTTTCGATCGCGTCGTCGATGCTCGCGTCTTCCCGGGCAATCGTCGCTTCGAACGGATACAGATTCACCACGAGCAGGTCGATCGGCTCGATACCGTGTTCCTGCATGACGCCCTCATCGGTGCCACGGCGCCCAAGGAGGCCGCCGTGAATCGTGGGGTGCAGTGTTTTTACGCGGCCATCCATGATCTCCGGGAAGCCGGTTTTCTCCGCTACTTCAATAACTTCGAGGCCTTCCTCCCGCAGCTGGCGGCAGGTGCCGCCCGTCGAAATTACCTCGACGCCGAGTTCGGCCAGGCCGCTGACTAAAGGGATCAAACCGCGCTTGTCAGAAACACTGACGAGCGCGCGACGTACGTTAAACATGGTTGCACCCGGTCGAAAAAAAGGAAGCCGTGAGAGCTTCTACTGGATGAGCGAATAGGTTCGTAGTTTCTTGCGCAAAGTTCCGCGATTGATACCGAGTATGACGGCAGCCTGACTTTGATTACCTTCGGTGTAATCCAGAACGGCCTTGAACAATGGACGTTCGACTTCGCCGATCACAAGATCATAAAGGTCACCCGGGCGGTCGCCATTTAACGTGGTGAAGTACAAATCAAGAGCATCTTCTGTGTGCTTGCAGAGCGGCTTCTTACTGTGTTTGGACGTCAGGTCGATCCTGTTCTTTTTATTCTGGGCCACGTTGTTTGATTCCTGAAGAATTCTTTTATCAGTCTTACCTGTTCGGACGCACTCTCGGCACGCACTAGCTGGTGACGAAAACAGTCGGCATCTTCGAGGCTGTTGCAGTACCAGGTCAGATGTTTCCGGGCCACTCGAACGCCGGTTTTATCCCCATAAAAGCGGTGCAAATCGTCCAAATGGCCGAGCATAATATCACGCAATTCAATTTGTTTGATCTCGGTATTTTCCGCAGCTGGGTCCAGCAGCGCATTGAGGTCGCGAAAGATCCACGGGCGCCCCTGCGCACCGCGGCCAATCATCAAGCCGTCAGCGCCGGTTACACGCAGAACTTCAAGCGACTTCTCCGGAGTCGTGATATCGCCATTGGCGAGCACCGGGATAGTCACAGCGTCTTTAACGTCCTGAATAGTCGCGTATTCCGCCTCACCCTGGTAGCGACAGGCCCGCGTGCGTCCATGGACGGCCAGCGCTTTGACGCCGTTGTCTTCCGCGATGCGCGCTATCGTCACAGCGTTGCGGTGGTCGGGGTCCCAGCCAGTGCGGAACTTCAACGTCACCGGAACCTCGACGGCAGCGACAACACGGGCAAGAATATCGGCAACCAGCTGTTCATCTTTGAGCAAAGCAGAACCGGCCAGTTTCTTGCAGACTTTCTTTGCGGGGCAGCCCATGTTGATGTCGATGATCTGTGCGCCACGATCGACGCACGCCTGCGCGGCAATGGCCAGTTGGCCAGGCTCGGATCCCGCAATCTGCACGGCCACCGGTTCGGCGTCGAGGTCGAGATCAAGCCGGAAGCGAGACTTCGGTGTCTGCCACAAAGAGGTGTCTGCCGTCGTCATTTCGGACGTTGTCATACCGGCGCCGAAACGGCGGCAGAGTCGACGGAACGGGGCGTCAGTAACGCCGGCCATGGGGGCCAGCACAAACGGACTGGGCAGTGTGTAAGGCCCTATCTGCAGGGGTTTTAACGTGACCGACACGACAATGTGTTACTTGAAATCGCCGATGGCGCAGCGCAGCCGGCGATCCGGCAGCCGATAGCAGACGTCGAGCTTGTAGCCGCTCGCCATCGCGTTCGGCGATGGAATGGTGATGAAGGCATCGAAGGCCTCGCCTGGTGCAACCATCTTGCGAGGGTTGAGGCTGTTTGCCAGGTAATCCCCGGGTTCGAGCATACGGCTGCCAATGATCTCCTCGAAACGGTCCGTGAGCGAGATGCCGATCAACGGGTAGGGCAGCGCTTCATCGGAGCGATTGGCAATGCGCGAGTAGATGCTTAACTGCTGATCGCCACCATCAGCATTGCCTGTGGTGGCTTCGAAGCTCCAGCCGGTTACGTCCCAGGCGGGCACCAGCGGTTTGCCCAGCGCGCGATAGAGCGGACCGAGCAAATTGTTGACTGCCGGAGTTTTCGCGAGTGTTTCCCGCTCCTGGTGCACCACCTGCGCGGCCAGGATCAGTAGCAGCAGTAAAGCCACAACGACGGTGCCGATGCGACGAGCAGTTGATCGGGGGCGTGGAACGCTGCCGGCATAGGTTGCCGCGAAGTCCGTGTTGCTATCGATAGCGTGCCGAATTGCCGCTGCCTCCATGTCGTCGAGTGCGTAGCGAACGGTCTCGCCTTCCATCACAATCGACTCAATGCCGATGTCCTCTTCAGTCAGCAGTCCGTCTTCGCCATCAGCGGCGATGTGCTCCTCTATCGCGTCGGCTTCTGGCTCAAGCGGTTCGCTCAAAGTTGGCAGCGGTTCTTCCTGATCGTCATCTTCGTCGAGTAGTTGCCACTGCGAGGGACTGCTGTCCGGGTCGAATTCGACATCGACATCGACATCGACATCGATATCGATATCGGCATCCTCATCGTCCTGCGACTCCGGCTCGGGGTCATCGTCCGCGGCCAAATCACTGTCAGGCGCAAGCTCGATGTCGTCGTTCGCCTCATCGTCCTCGCTGTCTTCAGGCAGTTCGGGCGCGATTTCATTCTCGTCGACCGCCTCGATTGATTCATCGTCGCCAGCCTCGAGTGTCAGTTTCTCTTCGTCCAGCTCTACCTTCTCGATGTTGCTTGCGGCCAGATCGTCGAACTCATCGATAATTTCCTCCCAACCGAGGGTTTCGCCGAATTCATCATCGCCATCAACTGGCTCGCCCGGTTCGTCCGGCGTAGCTTCCTGCACCGGCTCTTCTGGTGTTTCGGGAGCGTTTTCGTCCTCGGGAATGCCCTCAGGGAGCGGCGAGTCGTCGTCATAGCGGATTTCGGTAACCATCGTTGCAGCGTCGCCACTACCGTCTTCGGTAGGCAGCTTGGCCAATGCGACATCGTCAAGTACGCGCCATTCGATTCCCGTGTCCTCGATGCGAATATCGGATCCTGCCAGTTCGTCGAGTGTCTGCAGCAGCGCGATACTCTCGTCGGGGGAGATAGATTCTGGGAGAAGGGTCTTGGCCTCCTGTGAGGTCGGCTTGAGTTCCGGTAGCGTAATTTCGGTACGGGACTCACGATGCGTGTCCGGCAGGGATTCCGACAAGTACTTCAATGCGTCGAAGGCATCGCCGCAGCCGCCACAGCGCACTTTGCCGGCGGCCTTTTTGAGGTCGTCCGCTGTAACGAGAAATGCTGCACTGCAGTCGGGGCACTGGGTGTACATCGCCTGGCGCTATCTCCTGGTTCCGCTCAGTCGTGACCAAATCTGGCCGTCTTGCTCCCGGAATACGGCGGGGGCGAAGTCGATCCATGGCTCGTAGGCGGCCATTACATCCACCACCTGCTCGGATAATACGCCGGACAACGCGAGGATTCCGGACTTCGATAGCATCGCCGTAATTTGTTCGGCCAACTCGATGAGTGGTCCGGCGAGTATATTCGCCACAACGACGTCAAAGGTCCCCTCGACCGGTTGCACGCTGTGCTGCGCGTGGAGCCTGTCGGCGACAGCGTTATTGATCGCGTTCTGCCGGGTAGCGATCACGGCCTGTGGGTCGTTGTCGATGGCCGTTGCCGATGGGCTGCCGAGCTTGAGCGCCGCGACCGCGAGGATTCCGGAGCCGCAGCCGTAGTCGAGCAGCGTCTTGCCTTGCAGTGAGAGAGCGTCCAGCCATTCGAGACACAATGCCGTTGTCGCGTGCGTGCCAGTGCCGAACGCGAGTCCGGGGTCCAGCCGGATAATGACCGCGCCTTCCTCCGCGATCTCGGCGTCGCCGGGACAAATCCACAGTCTGTTACCGAAACGCATCGGCCCGAAGTCCTTCAGCCACTCGCGCTCCCAGGCGCGGTCCGCGAGGCCTTCGATATGATGCAGCGGCAGGATTGTAAGCCCAAGTTCGCTGAGCAAGTCCGATTCGAGCTGCTGCAGATCGCAAGTCAGTGGAAACAGTCCTGTGATGCGCGTATCCGCCCACAGCGGCGTCTCACCCGGGCCGGGTTCAAGCACCGGGTTGTCGCCCGCATCGCTTAACGTGACCGAGCAGGCGCCATTACGCAGGAAGATGACCTCGATATCCGCAGGATCGAGCGCCTCGAGATTCATGACAAACTGTTGCCAGTCCACCCTGCCGCGCTTCCCGGTCAAACCAGCCCGAGACGCTTCTCGAGGTAATGAATGTCCGTGCCGCCGGCCTGAAACGCGGCGTGCTGGAAGATTTCCTGGTGCAGGGGGACATTGGTCTTGATGCCTTCGATAACGACCTCGTTCAAGGCGTTTTTCATGCGCGCGACAGCGACGTCCCGGGTCGCGCCGTGTGCAATCAGCTTGCCGATCATCGAGTCGTAGTAGGGCGGCACTTTGTAACCGCTGTACAGGTGGGTCTCAACGCGTATTCCGGGACCGCCGGGAGAGTGCCACAGCGTGACCAGTCCCGGTGATGGCATGAAAGTGCGCGGGTCTTCTGCGTTGATACGGCATTCGATCGCATGGCCCAGGATATGAACATCCTCCTGTTTGATATCGAGCACCTCACCGCTGGCGACACGCAGCTGCTCGCGCACGATATCGACGCCAGTGATCATCTCCGTTACCGGATGCTCGACCTGCAAGCGGGTGTTCATTTCGATGAAATAGAACTCGCCGTCCTCGTACAAAAACTCGAACGTGCCAGCGCCGCGATATCCGATTTCCTTGCATGCATTGACGCAGCGCTCGCCGATGCGCTGACGTTGCTCCTCGGTAATGCCGGGAGCGGGTGCTTCCTCGATGACTTTCTGATGCCGCCGCTGCATTGAACAGTCGCGCTCGCCCAGGTGAATCGCATTGCCGTGCGTGTCAGCGAGCACCTGGAACTCAACGTGCCGCGGTGTCTCGAGGAATTTCTCCATGTACACCATGTCATTGCCGAACGCGGCTCGTGCCTCCGCCTGCGTCAGGGCAATTGCGGCAATGAGCGAGGCCTCCGCGTGCACGACTCGCATGCCTCGGCCGCCGCCGCCACCCGACGCTTTAATGATGATCGGGTAGCCTATGTCGCGAGCCAGGCGCATGTTTTCGTCGGCGTTTTCGCTGACCGGCCCGTCGGAGCCGGGTACGCACGGCACGCCAGCCGCTTTCATCGCCCGGATCGCGGAAACCT
The DNA here is from genome assembly GCA_964615665.1 of uncultured Woeseiaceae bacterium. Lineage (GTDB taxonomy): Bacteria > Pseudomonadota > Gammaproteobacteria > Steroidobacterales > Woeseiaceae > UBA1847. The sequence goes on from CAZTQL010000010.1 coordinate 15,237, forward strand.
TGTCGCCCATCAGTCGGATGGAATCCGCTGTGGGGCCAATAAACGTGAATCCGCTCGACTCTACGCGTTCGGCGAAATCCGCATTCTCGGAGAGAAATCCGTAGCCCGGGTGAATTCCAGTGGCGTCGGTGACCTCGGCCGCGCTGATGATGGCCGGCATGTTCAAATAACTGTCCACGGACGGCGGCGGACCAATGCACACGGTCTCATCGGCGAGCAATACGTGCTTCAGGTTGTTGTCCGCGGTCGAATGCACGGCGACGGTCTTGATACCCATCTCGCGGCATGCCCGCAGGATTCTTAGCGCGATCTCGCCGCGATTGGCGATGACGATTTTTTCGAGCATCAGATTGACCCGTTAGTCGTCGTTACGCTGATCGATCATGAACAACGTCTGGCCGAACTCGACCGGTTCACCGTTTTGCAGGCGGATCGATTTCACGACGCCGGAAACTTCCGACTCGATCTGGTTCATCATTTTCATGGCTTCAATGATGCACAGTGTGTCACCTTCGTTGACGCTATCGCCCACTTGCACGTAGGGCGCGGCACCCGGTGAGGAAGCCGCATAATAAGTGCCCACCATTGGCGCTTTGACTTCAGTGCCGTCTTCCTCTGGTTCTGTCGGTGCCGCCGCCGGCGCCGCGGCGGCTGCGGGCGCGGCGGATGGTGTTGGTGCAGCAACGTGTGTTGTCATGGGCGCCGCTGGTCCGTAGCGGCTTATTCGTACCGAGTCGTCACCTTCGGATATTTCAATTTCCGCGATCCCGGATTCGTCGAGCAACTCAATGAGTTTTTTTACTTTTCTGATATCCATTGCTTAATCCCCGGCGTTGGCTAAATGGTTGCTGGCAGCTTGTACCGCCAGTTCGTAACCGTAAGCCCCAAACCCAAAAAGACAGCCACTCGCGATATCGCTGAAGTAACTGTTATGTCGAAATTCCTCGCGAGCAAACGTGTTACTCAGATGAATCTCGATAAAAGGAATCCCGACACCCAGAAAGGCATCGCGCAGTGCGACGCTCGTGTGGGTAAAACCGCCCGGATTCAGAATGATGAAATCAGTGCCTTCGGTGGCCGCCAGCTGTACGCGGTCAATCAGCTCGTGCTCGGCATTGCTCTGAAAATAGTTAAGTTGATGGCCGAGCTCGTCCGCGAGCGCGACGCAACGCGCTTCAATGTCCGTCAGCCGCATGCCCCCGTAGACCTCAGGCTCGCGAGAGCCGAGCAGGTTGAGGTTTGGGCCATTGATTAGCAGGAGTTCGGACATTGACGACGGACGCAGCGAGATAGCCGAAGATAGCGGTAATTCTAACCCTTTTTTCCGACTTTAAGCTATTTTTGACAGAATAAATCGACGGTTAAACGATGGGGGGCGGCTTCCTCACAGCTGGTCAAGCGCCGCCCGTGCGCCGTCCTTGTCGATTTCGCCACGATCTAGCCGTGTCATGACGTCGACGACGCTGTCCAGGTGCTCCTGGTGCAACTCGCCGATATAGGCGCTCAGGTATTCGCCGTCCGCGGCTACGATCATCGTGAACGGCATGCCAATGAACTCAATGCCCGAGGATTCGGCGACGGCCATGGCGTCCTCCTGGCCAATGAGTATCGGGTAGTTGAACTCGGCGGTCTCGGCGTAGGCGCTGACGTCCTCGGCATAATCGACAGCAATACCGAGCACCTGGAAGCCGTCGTTCGCGGGCAGATCCTGAAACGTTTTCAACAACGGAATCTCGCGGCGGCAGGGCGCACACCAGGTCGCCCAGAAGTTAATCAGGCGATGCTTGCCTTGCCATTCAGAAAAGTCTCGATCCGTGCCGGAAATGTCGGGCAACGTAAATTCAGGGTACTCGACGACCTTCAGTGCCGCAGCCGCAGCTGTTGCGCCCGGCGCCGGCCGTTCCAATACGGGGATCCGGGCGGCATAGAAAAGCGCGCCGGCCATCAGGGCAACCAGGGCGGTTGCGAAAATCAACATTACTCGGGACACGTGTATCGCCTTTAGTCAGAGTTTTTTTGTTAGCTGCCAGCTTGCGCGGCAATCGGCGCCGGTGCGTCCAGTGCCTGTTTAAGATGCACCGAAAAATCCGCGGCCTTCATATAACCGACAACTTCGTAGCCGTGACGCTGTTGGCCGTCTGTGCCAAAGAAGATAATTGTCGGGGGGCCGAAAACGCCAAATCGATTCAGGAGTTGCTGATCGGCTTCATCATTCGCCGTGACGTCTGCTTGTAGCCAGGCTGTATTCGAGAGCGCTGCCTGCACCTCGCCGTCGGTAAAGGTGTAAGCCTCCATTTCCTTGCACGATACGCACCAGTCTGCGTAGAAATCGAGGAACGCTGTCTCTCCTCTGGACGCTGCCGCCGCCAGTTCACGGTCGAGGTCGTCCACGGTCTTGATGCGCTTGAAGGGCAATGCGTGCTCCTCCGATGCAACAGTGTTTCCCGTTCCGAAGTTGACACTTGCCAGCGGGTGCAACGGATTGCTGCCGCCGGTCAGTGCGCCGAGGAGCAGAATGGCGCCGTAAATGAGCGCCAGAAAGCCGAAGCCCTTGCCGAGTTTCTGCACGGCACTGGATGCCGTCGTGAGCGTCGTCAGGCCGCCCATGAACACGCCGGCCATGAAAACGAGTATGGCCCACAGCAACATCGTGATATTACCCGGCAGGATCCTCGACAACATCCAGACCGCGAGTCCGAGCATCATGAAACCGAACGCGTTCCTGACGGCAACCATCCACGGCCCCGCTTTCGGCAGGAATTTACCTTGCGCGGCGCCGACGAGAAGTAGCGGCGCGCCCATGCCGAGGCTCATCGCGAAGAGTGCCGTGCCGCTGCGCAACAGGTCGCCGGTCTGCGCCATCACCGTTAGTGCCGCGATTAGTGCCGGCGCAACGCAGGCGGTGACGATCAATGCGGACAGAGCTCCCATGACGAACGCGCCGATCATCGTGCCGCTCTTCTGGTTGCCGCTGGCGCTTGCGAGCCTGGTCTGGATGCCGCTCGGCATCTGCAGGTCGTAGAGGCCGAACATACCAAGCGCCAATACGACAAACAGCAGCGAGAACAGGATCAGGATCCAGGGCTGGTTGAACGTCGCCTGCAGCTGCAAGCCCGCTGCCGCGGCAATGATGCCCGCCGCGGTGTATATCAACGCCATACCGAGCACGTAGCTCAGCGCAAGCGTAAAGCCCCGCATGGGTGTGACGCTATCGCCTTCGCCCGCGATGATGCCCGAGAGGATCGGCACCATGGGCAGGACGCACGGCGTGAAAGCGAGACCGAGGCCTGCCAGGAAGAACAGGCCTGCTGCAACCCAAATGCTTGAGTCTGTAATGATCTTCGCCAGGCGCGCCTGTTCGCTGACGGGCGCAGCGCCGGGACTCGTTGAGATTTCCGAGACCGTTGTTGCTTCCGGCAGGCTGACGTTAAACACACGTGTCTGCGGCATGTAACAAAGGCCACCCTCGGCGCAGCCCTGGTAATTGACTTCGAGCTCAAGCTCCATGGCACCTGGCGATGCGCGCGCGATCGTTAACGGCGCAATGATGCTGTCGAGGTAAACCTCCATTTCGCCGAAGTACTCATCGACCTTCATTTTACCTTTCGGCAGGTCGAGCCGGCCGGCTTTGGTGTCAGCGCTCAGTGACCGAACCGAGATCTTGTCTTTATAAAGATAAAAACCCGGTTCGATTCGGAATCCGACCTCGACCGTGTTGCCGTCTTGCGGAAATACTTCGGGGATGAACACTTCGTCGACGGGCGGGAATTCGCTGCTGCCCCCCAAAGTGCTGAGCGCTTTTTCCAATGCGAGGTTAGCGCCACCGCCTGCGACCGATTTTAAGTCGACCAATTTCAAGTCGACCGAAGCCGTCCATCGCTGCGGTGGATAACAAAGGCCCAGGTCCGCGCAGCCCTGGCTCTTGATCAGAAGCTCGGCGCTCGCCGGGCGATCGCCTGAGACTGTGTAAGGAATCGTGACGTAGAACCGTTTGCGATAAATCTGCTGTGGGCCAAAGAACTCGTCCTCGTAGTCGAGGCCGTCCGGCAGCTCTGGCTCACCGAGCTGCAGCCTGGCATCGGCGCTTTCGAAGCCCAGTTTCTTCTTGTACAGGTAATAGCCGTCAGCAATGACCCAGTCGATCTCGAACGCCTGCCCATTGTCAGCGACGACGTACTGAAATGCCTCGGTGACGGGTAGCGGCTCTTGGTCTGCGAGCCCCGGGTCCGCTAGCACCGGCGAGGATAGCCAGGCGGCCATCAGGAAGATTGTCAGGACATTGGAATTTAGTGTCATAAAGGGCGTTCGGGGTAAGAATTCAATGTCGGGATCAGTGGGGGCTAGCGATTGTCACCGCTTACCGAGTGCGTGTCACCGTCTAAGTTCCGATTTTCGACACAAAAGTCCATCAAGAGAGCTTGAATTTTGGTGGCCCATCCCTATCATTAGCACTCCTCGCGGTCGAGTGCTAACAGCGCTCGGTCCGAATTCCGACCAAAAATGGTTTCAAATCAATAATCTATAGGAGATATGCACCATGAAGATGCGTCCGCTTCATGATCGGGTCATCGTTAAACGCATGGAAGAAGAGCGCACATCGCCGGGTGGAATCGTAATTCCCGATACCGCCGCAGAGAAGCCCATCAAGGGTGAAGTTATCGCTGCAGGCAATGGCAAGATTCTCGAAAACGGCGATATCCGCAAGCTCGACGTAAAGGTCGGCGACCAGGTCCTGTTCGGCAAATATGCCGGCACGGAAGTCAAGGTAGAAGGTGAAGAACTGCTCGTGATGAAGGAAGACGACATCATGGCGGTCATCGAGGGCTAAGCCGCCCAATACCTGATCAATTTAAATAATCAGCAGGCGGCTCCGACCGTCTCAGTCAAAAGAGGAATCTTAAGATGGCTGCTAAAGAAGTACGTTTTGGCGATGACGCGCGGCAGAAGATGTTTGCCGGCGTTCTCGTTCTCGCAAACGCGGTTAAAGTGACCCTGGGTCCTAAAGGCCGCAACGTTGTGCTCGACAAGAGCTTTGGTGCACCGACCGTCACGAAGGACGGCGTTTCGGTTGCCAAGGAAATCGAGCTCGAAGACAAGTTCGAAAATATGGGCGCACAGATGGTGAAGGAAGTTGCTTCCCAGACATCTGATGTTGCAGGTGACGGTACGACAACCGCTACGGTTCTTGCCCAGGCTATCCTGCGCGAGGGTCTGAAGTCCGTTGCCGCCGGCATGAACCCGATGGATCTCAAGCGCGGCATCGATAAGGCCTCGGCCGCCATCGTGGCTGAGTTGAAGAACCTGTCGAAGCCTTGTGAGGACGAGAAAGCAATCGCACAGGTTGGCAGCATCTCGGCCAATTCTGACGTCGAGATCGGTGACATCATCTCTAACGCGATGGGCAAGGTTGGCAAGGAAGGCGTTATCACCGTTGAAGAGGGCTCCGGTCTCGCTAACGAACTCGATGTCGTTGAAGGCATGCAGTTCGATCGCGGTTACCTGTCGCCGTACTTCATCAACGATGCCAACAGCCAGCAGGTCGAGCACGAGAACCCGCTGATCCTCCTGTACGACAAGAAGATCTCGAATATTCGCGATCTGCTGCCGGTACTGGAGAGCGTTGCCAAGGCCGGTCGTCCGCTGCTGATCATCTCGGAAGATGTAGAAGGCGAGGCGCTCGCTACGTTGGTGGTTAACAACATCCGCGGTATCGTCAAGGTTGCTGCTGTCAAGGCTCCGGGCTTCGGCGATCGCCGTAAAGCCATGCTGCAGGACATCGCTGTTCTGACCGGTGGCCAGGTTATCTCCGAAGAAGTCGGCCTGTCGCTTGAGAAAGCAACGATCGATGATCTCGGCGAAGCCAAGAAGATCCAGATCACGAAAGAAGCGACGACGATCATCGATGGTGCCGGCAAGGCATCGGACATCAAGGGACGTGTCGAGCAGATCAACAATGAGATCGCTGAATCTACGTCGGATTACGACAAGGAGAAGCTGCAGGAGCGCGTTGCCAAGCTGTCGGGCGGTGTTGCCGTCATCAAGGTTGGTGCTGCTACCGAAGTCGAGATGAAAGAAAAGAAAGCACGCGTTGAAGATGCGTTGCATTCAACTCGTGCCGCTGTCGAAGAGGGCGTGGTACCGGGCGGTGGCGTAGCGCTAATTCGTGCCGTTGCGGCCATTGCGAAGCTCAAGGGTGACAATGACGACCAGAACGTCGGTATCGGTATCCTGAAGCGCGCAATCGAAGAGCCGCTGCGCCAGATCGTGCGTAACGCCGGCGGCGACGCCAGTGTCGTGCTGAACGCCGTTGCCGTGGGCAAGGGTAATTACGGATACAACGCGGCGACCGGCGAGTACTGTGACATGGTTGAGGCCGGTATCCTGGATCCGACCAAGGTCACACGTTACGCGTTGCAGAACGCGGCCTCTGTGTCCGGCCTGCTGTTGACAACCGAAGCGATGGTTGCCGACGCGCCGCAGGACGATGCAGGTGGCCCGCCAATGCCGGATATGGGTGGCATGGGTGGCATGGGTGGCATGGGCGGCATGATGTAATTGCTGCCTGACCCTGCGCCTTGCGCAAAATAAGAAGCCCGGCAACCGCCGGGCTTTTTTTATGGCTCGGGCGTGACATCCTTCCACGCGTCCTCGCCCTGAAAGATCAGCGTTCGTAATCTCGTGCCGAGAAACAGATTGACCCTGTTTATTTGATCGGTAAATGCATCGCGCAGGACATCGTTACGCACCGCAAGCGTTGACGGTAGCGTTTCTATTGCAGTTTCCTGGAAGACAAGGACATAGTCGCCCTCAAGCGTTGCGCCGAGCAGCGTCAACCTGATCGGTGCATGCGTCGTGGCATCCGCGAGCTGAAAACGCTGTTCCACGTACAGGGCGAGTTTTGCCTGCGTCTCCAGCTTGCCAAGCGAAATGCGCGGCTGCTGCAGCGCTTCAGAAAGTGCAATTTCGGCATCGTGAGCATGCAGGCGATGTACGATTTCGACATTGCCCGTCGTCGTGTTCTCGCGGATAGTTGTCAGGCTTTCCGGGACGCGATGTGCCATGACCGCAAGTGGCAGACAGACCAGCAGTATGCGGCAGACGACGGTGTAACCGTTCAACGATCGTTACCTATTCGGCCGGCTGCAACGGCACCGCTTTGCCGGATTCAGTCACGTTACCCTTATTGTCGCGAAGCTTTTCGAGCATGTCTGCCATCAAGTCGCGCCTTTCGTCTTCTCTCTTGTACAACTCGATGCGTGAGCGCTGTATCTGGCTTGGAAACTGGTTGTTCGAAAAGTCGACGTCGGCAGTCTCGTGCCGCGGGTCAAGCTCGAGGCTCCGAATAGGCTGATCGCGGATCATCAGCTTGGTGACTGCGACGTTGTTCCGGCGCCAGATTTGCGCGGGCAGCATGATGAATTCCTGCGACGCGTCGACATTGGTAATGCGCAGCGGCAACGGTGTCGGCAGGCCGCCGATGTTGCTGAAGTCGACGAAGTAAACGAACTTGTTCTCCGCGACCGCGCGCTGCAACGTGGCGCGCTCCCGGTCTTCCAGCTCCTCGAGCTTCGCCTGGTGCGCGTTACGATCCGCATGGGACACCGTGAATCGGTCATTTTCGTTGTAATAGTCGCCCAGCTCCGGCTTTCTTTGCAGGCGTGTCTTTCGACCTTCCTCGCGGTTGCGAATTTGTGCCAGATTCTCCGGCACATCCTTGCGGTACTGCTCGCGATCGAGATCGGACTCGGTGTCTGGGTCCAGCGACGAGACCTTGTACTCGCGCAAGCCGGTAATCGCCACATCGACGTGATCGGTCGTGTAGAACCAGCCGCGCCAGAACCAGTCGAGATCAATGCCGGAGGCATCTTCCATCGTGCGGAAGAAATCTGCCGGTGTCGGTCGCTTGAACATCCAGCGTCGCGAATATTCTTTGAATGCGAAGTCGAACAGTTCGCGGCCCATCACTGTCTCGCGCAACACCATCAGCGCGGCGGTTGGTTTGCTGTAGGCATTAGGTCCGAACTGCCAGATTGAGTCGGACTGCGTCATGACCGGCACCTGGTACTCGCTCTGCATGTATTCCGTGATGTACTCCAGCACGTTATTTGCATCTTCGTAGGACGCGTGCTCTTCCTCCCATTCCAGTTCAGCCAGGTATTCGAGGAACGAATTCAGGCCCTCATCCATCCACGTCCACTGGCGCTCGTCGGAGTTCACGGTCATCGGGAAATAGATATGGCCGATTTCGTGGATGATCACGTTGATGAGACCATACTTGACGCGGCGCGAGTAGGTCCGGTCGGGCACATCTTCCGAGATCGTCTCTTCATCCGGCTCGAACGGTTCCGGCCGCCGCCCGTTGAACGTAATCATCGGGTACTCCATGCCGCTGCTGGCCCAGGTATTGACTGACTGTGCGGTTGGGTACGGGTAATCGAACGAAAACCGCGAGTAGACCTCCATGGTGTGCACGACGGCCTCGGTCGAGTACATCGACCAGATGGGCATGGCCTCGTTTGGATAAAAGGACATCGCCAGAACCTCCGGGTACTCGGCCCCCGGCTGTTTGTGGATATAGGCGTCCCAGATGAACTTGCGCGAGCTTGACCAGGCAAAGTCGCGGACGTTTTCCGCCTTGAACTTCCAGATCCTGGTGCCGGCGGACTTGCTCTTTTCGTTCGCCATCGCTTCTTCCGGCGTGACGATGAAGACCGGCTTATCCGCGTTCCGGACAGTCGTCATGCGCTCGCGCTGCTCGGCCGTCAGCACTTGTGAGGCGTTTTGCAGTTCACCGGTAGACGAGACAATGTGGTCGGCAGGAACGGTGATCGTCACGTTGTAGTCGCCGAATTCCAGCGTGAATTCACCGCGCCCCAGGAATTGCTGGTGTTGCCATCCCGCGTAGTCGGTGTAGGCGACCAGCCGTGGAAACCACTGGGCAATGAAATAGATATACGTGTCGTTGTCCGGAAAGTGATCGTATCCGTTGCGCCCACCGATCGCGTTGTAGTCGATGATATTGAACGCCCACTCGATCGAAAATGTGCTGCGCTGGCCCGGTTGCAATGGCGTGGGCAGGTCGATTCGCATCATGGTATCGACGATGGTGTAGGGCAAGTCGCGGCCGCGACCGTCTGTGACGCTCAGGATTTCATGGCCGTGCGCGTTGTCACCGTAAGACTGGCTTTGGGCGAGTTGTTGATAACTCAGAACATCGCGTTCTTCCGTATCGGCGACGCTGCCCGCGATAGCCGCCGTTTGTGATAAACGCGCGGCTGAGCCATCGGCGAACCGATTCTGGTCGAGTTGCAGCCAGATATAGCGCAGGGTGTCCGGCGACCGATTGCTGTAGCTGATCGTCTCGGACGCACTGATCCGTCGAAGATCTTCATCGAGCCGGACGTCGATCTTGTAGTCGGCCCGCTGCTGCCAGTACTGCGGGCCCGGTGCGCCGGACGCAGTCCGGTAGACATTGGGAGTCGGCAAGTCCACGTCGAGCTGACGAAAAGCATCGTAATGGTCGTTTTTCGTCTGGCGTATGGCATCGCCATGCGCGAGTCCACTCAGCAGCAGGACGACCAGTGTTATTGAGGTCTTCACGTTGATGGCGATCTCCGACTATTTGGCCCTTGGAGTGGCGGGATAATGTATCACCGAATCTCACGTTATAGGCGTTCATCTGTAAATCCTATCAATCGGTACTACTCCAAATTGTTTCTTGCTGTCGCAAGCCTATAAATGATCTGCTGGCGGCAGACTGACCCTGCGCCTTGCGCAAAAAAAAGCCCGGCAACTGCCGGGCTTTCTTTTGGTCCATCGTTGTACCAGTAACAGACGGATTAACGGGTGTTGATCTTGTCTGCCCAGCCGTCGGCGATCGACTTGGCGGCGTCTTTGCCACCGAGACCGAATGCGAGCGCCGTCGCAACCGCGACGCTGCCGAGCGTGAAGCCGAAGGCCATCGTGACAATATTGTCGGCGAGGCCCATTGCTTTCAGACCCATCGCCAGTACCAGGCCGAGAATCGCTACTCTCGCAATATTTGCGATACCGCTACTCCCGTGACTCGACAGCTTGTTGTAAGCAATCGTGCTCAAGAAGTTGCCGATGATCAAGATAACGCCACCAACCAGAATGCCACCACCAAACTGCAGCACCCTGGCAAACACCTCGGAAATGACATCGATCCCAAGAATGTTCACGGCAGCGGTAGCTGCGGCCACCATCGAGAAGAACATGATCGCAATACTGACGAGTCGTGTCGGTGTGAACGATTCGGTAAATAGGCCTTGTATGCCCATCTTTTGCGGCAAAGCATTGACGTTTGCGCCCTCGAGAAGACCGCTGACTATGAAGACGACGAATTTCGCCGCGAAGAACACGACCAGCAGAATGATGCCTGCGCCAACGATATTGGGTACCGCAGCCATCAGTTTCTCGATCATTGCGGAAGCCGGGTCCGAGATCGCGGGAATGTTGAGGACACCGAGTGCAGAAACCACGATCGGCAACAGGATGACGGCCATGATTAGTGCACTACCGAACTTGGCAATACTAATGTCCTTGTTTCCAAGGCGTTCGGCCAGCTGCTCGTCAACCTTGGCCAGTCCAACGCCAGCCAGTTGTGACACGATTTTAGCAATGATCCAGCCAGCGTAGGCGATGACACCGGCACCAATGATGTTGGGTAACGCGCCCATGAACTTGTCAACCAGGTTCTTCAGCGGCTCCAATACGTCCGTCAGGCCAAAATGTTGCAGCACCGCGATGAGTACGAAGATCGTAAGCACCGCTTTGACCAACGACGCGATTGGCGACACGAAGTCCGTGACCGAACCGTCCGGATTGGTGCGATGTAGCGCCGATACCGTCGTGAGCATGCGCTTTAAGACGCCGATGATCATCTTGACGACAAAAAGACCAACGACAAGAATAGCGAGGCCGATTAGCGCGTGCCCAATTGCGCCCGAGCCCGCGGGTCCCAAGAAGTCCGTTAACTTACTGATGATGTCATTCATTGTGTGACACTCCCGTATGTTGTTTTACTTCGCGAGTAACTATATCAAGAATGGCTGATTATGCCGGGAGATGAACGGTTCAAATGTCAAGAATTGTGTCTTTGCAACGGGCTGGCTGGCAAAGAAGAGGAGAATTTTTTTCGCGACATCGTCCAAGTGCTGTCAATCGGTACTACTCCGAATTGTTTCTCGCTGTCGCAAGCCTATAAGTGGTCTGCTGGCGGAGGATCGCCAGTGCTGCAATGGGATGGAGGTGTGTCGTATGTCGATCCTGCGCAATATCGAGCCCCGCGACAGGGCGATCGATGTACGACGGACGGCACCTCTCACCCGCGGCGAACTGCCCGGCGTAGAGAAAGACGACGTCGAGGTCACTGCGCAGGCAATCGCCTGATGATAGCGGCCGAGAGGGAGTTCGAGGAAGTAGACGAGAAGGAAGAGTTCTATCGGCATGAACTCGGCTACGGCAAGCTGACGAGAACCGTCGTGCTGCCGGACGAAGTCGATCCTGATAATGTCCACGCCGAGCTAAAGGACGGTATCCTGAAAGTCACGCTTCCGAAAATCCGGGCGGCAGAAAGGCACACGGTTAAAGTCGCCTGACTTACCTGTGCACAATCGCCGGGACGGCTACGGCCGCCCCGGCTTTTAATTGGATTGTTGTGTCAAAAAAAATAGACACAATGTAAAAAATACTATACATTACTTTCATTGATGAACTTAGCGGAGGCATTGATGAATATGACGTTTAAGGAGAAAAGTGCGTGGGGTTCCCTCGCGGCTTTGGCCCTGATCGCATACTGGTTCTTCCCGGCAGCGTTCAACGCTGCTAGCCATGCAGCAGATCCAGCTCGGTTGGTCGGGATCAGCATCGGCTGCATCATCGCGCTGATCATTATTGAAGCGATCTATCAATCAGTTATCGCTGCGGCAGACGGCGGCGCGAGCGACGAGAGGGATGCTCTTATCAATCTCAAGGCCGAGCGCATCGCCGGCTACGTCCTGGGGATCGCGTTATTTACTCTGGTTGGACGAATTGTCGCCATAGAGGCTTTCCAAGTAGCAGAGGCCATGACTGCGTTGACGATTGCTGTCTGGATTCTCTTTTCGCTAACGGTTTCCGAGGTCGCGAAACTCATCTCACAAATTGCCTACTATCGGTTCTCGGCCTGATGGTAAAGACCCACGTTCGCAACAATATCCGGGCGCTGCGATTCCAGCACGGTGAGATGACGCAGCAGGCGCTTGCTGAAAAAGTAGGCGTGACGCGCCAGACGATCGTTGCTATCGAAAAAGAAAAGTACTCGCCGTCGCTCGAGGCAGCCTTCAAGATTGCTGCGGTATTTGGCGAGCCGCTTGACGCCGTTTTCTCTTATGACCCTGGCTCCAAATGACGCGTGCGCCCAGTAGCACGGTGAGAATCACGGCATAGATCAGTGGTTCGGTGATGTCCTTCTTGACCTGCCACCAGTAGTGCCAGACACCGAGTATTCCGATGACGTAGGTCGCGTTGTGCAAGGTCTGCCAGCGCCGACCCAGGCGCCGCCGGGCGGCGTTGGTTGAGGTTGCTGCGAGCGCGGTGAGCAACAGCAGCGCGGCAAAGCCAATAGTGATGAAAGGCCGTTCGACCAGGTCCTCGAGAATCGCTGACAGCAGCAGGCCCTGATCGAGAAGCAGCCACGTTACGAAGTGCATCAGCACGTAGAAGAACGTGAACAGTCCCAACATGCGGCGGAATCGCGCCAACCAGTTCCAGCCGGTAATCCGACGTAGCGGAGTGACGGCGAGCGTAATCATAATGAAGCGCAGCGCCCAAATTCCGAAGCGGTCTTGAATTTCCTCGACCGGATTGGCGCCCAGGCGGCCCGTCAGCTCAAATGCGTCGGTGACAAGCAGGACGAGTGGCGCCAGGCAGAGCGCGAATACCAGCGGCTTCCAGATCAGTCGAACTTGTTTAAGCGTATCCAACTAGATTTAGAAATTGCGGCGCAGATCAAGATCTTTGTAAAGATGCGCGACCTCTTCTTCGTAGCCATTGAACATCAGCGTCGGTTGCTTGCTGGCAAAGATGCTCGCACCGATGCGCCGCTCGCGCGCCTGGCTCCAGCGCGGGTGATTCACTTTCGGGTTCACGTTTGCGTAAAAACCGTACTCCCGTGGCTGCGACATGTTCCAGCTGGTTTTCGGCTGCCGCTCCATGAATCGGATTCGCACAATGCTCTTGATACTTTTGAAGCCGTACTTCCACGGAACGACCAGTCGCAGCGGTGCCCCGTTCTGATTCGGCAGAACCTCGCCGTAAAGCCCGACAGCCAGGATAGACAACGGATTTGTGGCTTCTGCAATCGTCAAGCCCTCACGGTACGGCCAGTCGAGAGACCGCCGGCGTTGCCCGGGCATGCGCGTCGGGTCATTCAGTGTCTCAAATGCAAGGTAGTTCGCCTTGGAAGTCGGCTCCAGAAACTTGACGACGTCCGCCAGAGAAATTCCGACCCAGGGGACGACCATTGACCAGGCCTCGACGCAGCGCAGTCGATAAATGCGTTCTTCAAGATCGAACGGCTTGATAAAGTCATCAATATCAAAGGTGCCTGTTTTTCCCGCCTCGCCGTCCACCGTTATCTTCCACGGCCGTGGCTCAAAGTCCCTGGCATTCATCACGGGATCGTCCTTACCCGTGCCGAATTCGTAAAAATTATTGTACGTCGTTATGTCTTCGTAACTGTTAGCTGCCTCGTCAGTGCTGAAAGGACTAGAACTGACATCAGCCAGCTTGGCCCGGCGCTGCTCCGGCACCAAGGCACCGAGCGCCGCCGGCGCAAGTATCGACCCGCCAGCGATGGCTCCCGCGCGCATGAACTCACGCCGATTCAGGTAGTTTTCTTTGCTCGTAATCTCCGAAGGGCGGATATTAGTCGGCTTTTTGATCAACACAGATAGGATCCTCACGCTACAGTCTGCCCAGAAAGACCGGGCCTAAGGCTGAAATATTGCACAATTTGGTGCGCGAAATGCCGCTGGCTACAATTTGTTACGAGGAGGGCGTTATCAAATACGGAAAGAGATCCACGGCAGCCAACGTGTTGCTGCTCTACTACGCCGCAACCGCAGTCTTTCTTATCCTCGACTTTGCACTCGGCTTCAACGTGCGCCTGTCATTCCTGGAGCCTTACCCGGAGGCTCGCATCGCCTATTACGGAATCTGTTTTTTCTGCCTCGGGATGATGGTGTGGCGGCCCGCCTGGACCGAATTGATCGGTGCCTTTGAGTCGCTGGTCACGCTCGTCGCGCTGATTTTTAGCATGGGGATGCGCACGATCGTCCCGACTGGCCGAATGCTGGAGAGTACCGGAGGCCTGGTAACTACTCAGGAGATCATCAATTTCATTCTGGCCGGCAGCATCGCCCACGTTGCCTGGGCGCACGGCATTGACCGACTCCGAGGCCGATAAAAATTCGAAAAGTCGTTAAAAGTGCCTAACGTCTGAAAAAAAGTCCATGCAGTGACAGTCGAAAGCGGCAATTTAGACGCCGAATCGAAGATTTTAGTGAATCGTCACAGAAAGTGCCGCTAAAAATCAATAAAAGTCGTCATAATGACTTCTAAACCCGATAAACGATACGAAACACCTAAAACGTGCTGAAATTATTCTACGCTCTGCCGCGGGTGCTTCCGTAGACGTTCTGTTAGTTTTTTACGATTTTCGCCGGTTTTCGGTAGAATTTATCGTTAATTCGCGGTTCTTCCGCAATCTTCCTCGAAAAAGAGTCAACTTATCCCCCTCCGGACCGTCCAAATCAATCAAGGCAGGACGTTCAGCCTGAATTCAAGGGCATGACTGCAAACTTGAAATCGTCGGCTATGCCCCGATTTCAACCGCTACACAGGAGGCATCAATCAGTGACCGAGTCACAGTCCAATATCGTTCGAGACAACGACGGCTTTACACCGTCGGCCGCGCTGCATGTGGATGTCATTGCGGATCTGGTTTGCCCGTTCTGTTTTATTGGCAAGCGCCGGCTCGACGCGGCGCTGGAAGCGGTGCAGGGACCAAACGACGTCAGCTGGTACCCATTCCAGCTCAATCCGGAAATACCTGCGGCAGGGCAGCCGTTCGATGAATACCTGCAGCGGCGATTTGGCAGTCCGGAGAAAATCGAGCCGGTGCTGCAATACCTGGCTGCCGCGGGCAAAGATGCCGGTATCGAGTTTCGCTTCGATTTGTTGCGACAGGTGCCGAACACCGTGCAGTTGCATCAGCTGTTACAGCTTGCCGACGTGCGCGGACTGGATCAGTCGGCACTGGCAGAAGACCTGCTCTCCGCTTTCTTTGAATGTGGCCGAAATATCGGTGAACGAAACGAGTTAATCGATATCGTCGCTGCGCATGGGCTGTCGGCTGACGATGTTGCGGCGGCGGCCGACAGCGACCGGCTGCGGCAGATTGTCTTGTCTCGAGAAGCGCAGGCACGTGAAAGCGGCCTTGTTGGCGTACCGGGTTATCTCATGAACCGCCGCCTGCTGGTCGTGGGGGCGCAAAGCACCGACGTCATGATCAAGGCGTTTGATCAGGCGATGTTCGGTGCCGGTACTGAGTCACCGGTGTCACCGGTGCTGCACTAACCAGTCCAGTATCAGCCTATTCACAGCAGCGGGCTTTTCCTGCTGACTCCAGTGTCCGCAATCCTCCAGCATTCGAATAGTCAGGTCGGTAACCAGCGGCTTCATCGCTGCGATCTGTTCCGGTGCCACTATCACGTCATCGACCGCACCGATGAACAATGTCGGAATCGTAACCGTCGGATCAACCCCTTCAGTGACTCGCCAATTGTGCGTCCAGTTGCGGTACCAGTTAATCGGGCCCGTGAACCCGCTATTGGTGAACGCCGCCGCATAATAGTCGCGTTCTTCAGCAAGCAATAACGGCTCACCGAAGTGCCGCTCTTGCTTGAGCGAGCGAATGAAATTTACGACCTTGCGTTCCGGTGGCAGGGCGTCAAACCGCTGTCGCGAGATCTGCTTGTGACGCATGACGACATCAAAGAAATGCGCCGGGTTTTCGGCGAAGACTCGATCTGCGTCGTCGGAATCCTGAAAATTCACAATATAAAAACCGTCGCCGTAGCGCTCACGCATCATCGTGATCGGATCGATCGGTGGCCGGCGAAAATACGGAATATTCAGGATGATCAGCTTCTCGATCCGTTCCGGTGCCAGAATCGCCATGTGCCAAAGTAGTATTGCGCCCCAGTCATGGCCGATGAAAACGGCCCTGTCCAGCTTCAAACCGTCCAGCAACCCGTGGACGTCGTCGATAAGCGCCTCAATTCGATAGTCCTCGACGTTCGGCGGGGCGGTTGTGCTGCCATAACCGCGTTGGTCCGGTGCAATCGCTCGATAGCCAGCCGCGGCCAGCGCCGGCAGCTGGTGGCGCCAGGAGTAGGCGAGTTCCGGAAAGCCATGCAACAGAATAATCACGGGGCCTTCGCCTTGTTCGTAGACGGCCATCCGGATACTGTTGGTGTCGATAAACTGTGGTTCTGGAAACATTCGACTGATTTGACAGCAATTGGCGGAAATCTGCAAAAGGCGCGCAAGCGGTTGCTCGAGCTGCGGGCTGAGCTTGAAAGCATTGTCGAAATCGCTCGGGACTCGGCGGCTATAGTCGAGCTCGATCAGTCGAAAGTCGGCCGGTTATCGCGCATGGATGCCATGCAAGCACAGGCTATGGCGCAAGCGTCGGGTCAGCGTCGGGAAGCAATGTTGCGAGGCATTACTGCTGCTTTAAAGCGTATCGACAACGACGAGTACGGATTCTGTGTTGATTGCGATGAGCCAATTGCTGCGAAGCGCCTTGAATTCGATCCGACGGTACGGCGCTGCATCGACTGCGCCAGCATACAAGAGAGTAAGTGATCAGCGCCGCTGTTGTTTAGTAGATACCGGATCTGACACACGTCGCCTGTGACGGAATCCCGATAAGAATCCCGATTTCCACCGCCCCGTCAGTTGCCGATCAAGCCAGTCGACGATTTGTGCAAACTGCTGAAGGTCTTTCTTCACTCTGGAGTAGGGCAGCTCACAAATGCCCAGACCGGCATCAGCGGCACGCACATAATTCTGGCTGTCACGCAATACGGCAATAGTCGGCGTGTCGAAACTCGTCAGCGCCTGCAACAGCATGTCGAGACTCTTGGTGTTCTGTCGTGTGCGATTGGCAATGACCGCGACCGGCCGTTCGAACTCGGTCATGACCAACAGGTCGGCAATAAACCGGGTCGAACTATGAACGTCGAAAGCTGAAGGCAGGACAGGTACGAGAATACAGTCAGCATTATGTGTCAGCTGCATGATCTCGCGTGCGCCCAGTGCCGCCGGCGTATCGATGATGGCCGTATCGACGTACCGGGGAATTCGCGGCGCGTGGCGCTCGGCAACTTCGCCCGACGAGTCGCAAGTCATCCCGGCGACTGGCAGGCTGTCGTGAGGTCGGGTTTCCAGCCAGCGCGTCGTATAACCCTTCGGGTCGTTGTCGATCAACAGAGGTCGGGATCCGCGCAGTGCGAGGTGGCAGGCCAGATTCGTCGCCAGCGTCGTCTTCCCGCAACCACCTTTGGGATTCAGAATGACGATCTGCTTCAGGTTGTCCCTGTATGGCGCGATAATCATGGTCTGGTTGCAGCATCTTCTTGGCTAAATTTGAGGTCTTGCCGGTCGCAGCGGCGCTACTTATTGGCTCTCCGCTTGCCCGATGATACTCCTATCCGGTTCCGGCCGAATAATCCGGGCTTTTTGCCATCAGTGCGAGGCGCGAGCGGTGCCAGACAGCCGACAGCAAGCGCTTGCTACACGCTAGTCCTGAGCCGCGTCGACAAGCACGCCTTTTAGAACGGTGACGGCGTGCCCCGCGAGAAACACGCGGTCGCCGGCGACTCGAACGCGCACGATTCCGCCGCGGGCGGAGGCCTGAAATGCTGTCATGTCAGTTTTGCCCAGTCGCTCGCTCCAAAACGGTCCTAACGCACAATGCGCCGAACCGGTGACCGGGTCTTCGTCGACTCCGGCGTTCGGGGCGAAAAAGCGGGAGACGAAATCGAAGCGCGAGTCATCTGATGCGCTGGTCACGATTACGCCTCTGGACGGTAATGCGCGCAGTTTTTTATAGTCCGACTGAATGGAACGCAGCACCTGCTCCGACTCGACCAGTACCAGGCTGTCGAACTTTGACGCCCCTTGAAAAACAGCTTCCACGCCCAGGGCATCGCAGAGTTCGTCCGACGGCGCCGCAGATGTTACCGGCGTAGCTGGAAAATCAAGCTCTATGAGATCGCCTTGCTGAACGCAGATCAATTCACCGCTCTTGCTAAGGAACCGAATAGCAGTGCCGGCACCAACGATGTTCTCCGACCACAACGCGTGGGCTGACGCGAGCGTCGCATGGCCACACAGGTCGACTTCGATGGTGGGCGTGAACCACCGCAGTTCGAACCCCTTCGTGAGCGGGCGAACGAACGCCGTCTCTGAAAGGTTCATCTCCGCGGCGACGGCTTGCATCCATTCAGCATCACGCTCACCGTCCAGCAGACAAACGGCCGCCGGATTGCCCGCGAACGGCCGGTCCGTGAACGCATCGATCTGCAGGCACGTAATTCCAGTAATTGCGGTCACGTCAGAGCTTCACGCCGAGTGCGGAGATCAGCCAGCGGCTCGGCGGCATGCGTAGAATTGGCACCAGGAATCGATAGAGTCGACCTGAAATGTACACGGCCCGACCTTTTTCGAGCGCCCTCAACCCCTCGCGAACGACCACGTCAACGTCGTACCAGATAAAGCGAGGCGTCGAGCGTTTCATGTTCGTGAGTTTCTCGGACGCGTGAAAGTCTGTATGCGTGAATCCGGGGCACAGAGCCGTGACGTGAATGCCCTCGTCGTGCAGAGCGACAGCCAGGCCCTTGGACAATGCAACGATATAGGCTTTCGTCGGCCCGTAACTGTAGTCGCCGGATACCGTCATCAAGCCGGCAACTGACGCGACGTTTAGTACCCGTCCAAAACCCCGCTCGCGCATCGGCGGGACGAAGAAGTGGCACATCGCGGCGACCGACGTTGTCATGAGCTGCAGGTAGTGGCCGTTGTCCGACCAGCTACGGTCACTCAGGAGATCAGGGCCGCTGGAGCCCGCGTTATTGATCAGGTAATCCACGTCGAGGTCGCGCCTGCGTGTCTCCTCGAACAATGCCGCCGGTGCGGCCGGGTCGGATAAGTCCGCCTGCATGACATCAATATCGACTCCATGGGCGTCGCCGAGCTCCGCGGCCAGCGCTTGCAGCTGTTCCTGTCGCCGCGCCACCAGAATCAGGTCCTTGCCCGAAGCCGCGAGTTGGTGAGCCAGCTCGCGCCCGATTCCGGCCGAGGCGCCGGTGATTAGTGCTCTGTGTTTGGACATGCCGATTCCTGCTTGGAGTATTGCTGCATGATAAACCGTATTTTTTCCCTTTCGCCCTTGTGTTTTGCGCGGATGGCCAGTAATTTCCCCGACAAGACGTTGAAGGGGACAAACAGGCAGTCCGCTCAAGCTCTAGCGACCGGAGGAGGGTGCAAGCTCCGGGTTTGAGTCTGCTGAATATCACCCCGGAGTCGCCAACCGAAAGGCAATGCTGAGTAGGCTTGGCCGCGTGGCTCACGATACGGGCGCCGGACCCTCGACACGTTGACGGCGGTCCATGAGGCGGTGCTCGCAGTTATGCGAGGCCGCGAAGCCGGGTGGTACCGCGACGAATTTTGATCGCCCCGGGGTGCACAGCATGCGCCCGGGGCGTTTTTGTATTTGGAGTGAAGAGTTTTGTCATCGAAAGAAGCTATGTTTAAAGAAGTGCAGGGCCGCTACAACGGACCGGATCTCGAGAACGAGGTGCTGGCATTCTGGCGCGAGCATGATGTGTTCGCCAAGACGCTGGACGCGACGAAAGATGGCCCGCAATTCAGCTTCAACGAGGGGCCACCGACGGCGAACGGCAAACCGGGTATCCACCATGTCCTGGCACGCAGCTTCAAAGACGTCTTCCCACGCTACAAAACCATGCGCGGCTACCACGTGCCGCGCAAGGCCGGTTGGGATACACACGGCCTGCCGGTAGAGCATGAGATTGAAAAAGAACTCGGTATTTTCGACAAGAAGGAGATCGAGGAAAAAGTCGGCATCGCAGAATTCACGCGGCGTTGTCGCGAGTCCGTGATGCGCTACATCGGCGACTGGGAGAAAATGACCGAGCGCATGGGATTCTGGGTGAATCTCGATGAAGCCTATTACACGCTGGACAACAGCTACATCGAATCCGTCTGGAACCTGCTCTCGAAAATCTGGGACAAGGACCTTATCTACCGTGGCTACAAAGTCGTCCCTTACGATCCGCGCATCGGCGCAACACTGTCATCACACGAGCTCGCGCAGGGTTACAAGGAGGTTGAGGATCCGTCGATTACCGTCCGCTTCAAGGTTGCCGATGCAGACGACACCTACTTCCTGGTCTGGACGACGACGCCGTGGACACTGCCGTCGAACCTGGCGCTCGCTGTTGGTGAAGACATTGATTACAGCTATTGCGAGTCGGATGGCCAGACGCTGATCGTCGCTGAGGCCCTGCGCGAAGCGGTCTTCCGTGACGTCGAGCACACGGTCGCGAAGACGGTCAAAGGTAGCACTCTCGTCGGCATGCACTACGAGCAACTGTTCGAATACCTGGCGGTCGAAGCCGACAAAGCATTTACCGTGCTAGCCGCCGACTTTGTCAGTACCGAGGATGGCACCGGCATCGTTCATACCGCACCCGCGTACGGTGTCGATGACCTCGCTCTCGGACAGGCCAACGACTTACCCGTCGTGCACGGCGTAGGCCTGGATGGCCACTTCATCGATGCGGTCGAACCGGTGGCCGGCCTTTTCTTCAAAGACGCCGATAAGCCGCTGATCCGCATTCTCAAAGAGCGCGGCATGATGTTTCGCTCGGAACGCTACAAGCATAACTACCCTTTCGGCTGGCGCACCGGCGACCCGATTCTGTATTACGCGAAGAACGCCTGGTATATCCGTACCTCGAAATTCCGTGAGCGGATGTCGGAGCTCAATCAAACGATCAACTGGGTGCCGGAGCATATTCGCGACGGGCGCTTCGGTAACTGGCTGGAAAACAACGTCGACTGGGCGCTGTCGCGCGAGCGATTCTGGGGGACCCCGTTACCGGTCTGGACGGACGGTGAGGGTGGCTTCCACTGTGTGGGCTCGGTCGCGGAGCTCGAGAAGTTGACCGGGCGTGAGTTGAGCGAGCTGGATCTGCACCGCCCGGCCGTCGACGAAGTGACCTTCGAGAAGGACGGCAAGACCTGGGAGAGAGTACCCGAGGTGATCGATTGCTGGTTCGACTCCGGCGCCATGTCGTACGCACAGTGGCATTATCCGTTTGCCAACGAGGACAAGTTCGAAAAGCACTTCCCGGCGGACTACATTTGCGAGGCGATCGATCAGACACGCGGCTGGTTCTACACGCTGCACGCGATCTCGACATTGGTATCGGACAGTGTCGCGTACAAGAACTGCATCTGTCTGAACCTGATCGTTGACAAGGACGGCAAGAAAATGTCCAAGTCAGTCGGCAACATCATCGATCCGTATGACGTGTTCGATACCGTCGGGGCTGATGCGCTACGCTGGTATTTCCTGGCGCGGCTATCACCGGATGTACCGAAACGCATCTCCGTCGAGATTGTGGCTGACGTCGCGAGTTCGTTCATCAACACGTTCTGGAACACGTACGGATTCTTTGTGCTGTACGCTCGTCTCGATAAGGTGGACCTC
Source organism: uncultured Woeseiaceae bacterium (assembly GCA_964615665.1). GTDB lineage: Bacteria > Pseudomonadota > Gammaproteobacteria > Steroidobacterales > Woeseiaceae > UBA1847. Next base: position 37,108 of record CAZTQL010000010.1, read on the forward strand.
AATCGGGACATTCCGTTTGCCAAGCGGCCGGAGATCGATCGTTGGGCGCTCGCGTTACTGCACAAGACTATTACCGAGGTGACCGAGTCGCTTGATCACTTCGATGCCAAGGCGGCGGGCGAAGCGATCGAATCGTTCGTCGACCAACTCAGCAACTGGTATGTGCGCCGAAATCGCCGGCGCTTCTGGAAATCATCCGACCCGGAAGACACACAGGCTGCTTACCTCACGCTTTACGAGTGCTTGAAGGGCGTGCACGAACTGATGGCGCCGTTTGTGCCGTTCCTTGCCGAGCACGTTTATCAAAACCTGGTGCGAACCGTTGACAAGGGCGCACCGGTGTCTGTGCACATGGGTAATTGGCCCGAGCCGGATGCCGATTGGCAAAACGAAGAGTTGCTGTACGACATCGGCGTGGTGCAGAAAGTCGTGAGTCTCGCTCGTGCGGCGCGCGGCAAGTCGGGTGTGCGAACGCGGCAGCCGTTGTCACGATTGCTGGTGCGTGCTCCCAACGACAAGGCGGCGCACGCGCTCGACAGCCATCAGGAACAAATACTCGAAGAGCTCAACGTGAAGTCCATTGAGTTCATTGCGCGTGACGCCGGTCTAGTGAGTTACCTGATCAAACCCAACCTGCCGAAACTGGGCAAGCAGTACGGCAAGCTGGTACCTGAAATTCGCAAAGCACTTGTGGCAGCGGATGGTGCCGAAATCGCGGGCGCGGCGGCACGCGGTGACGTATTCGAGATCGAGGTCGCTGGACAGACAATCGCGTTGCAGGGTGATGATGTCTTGATCGAAACACACTCGGCGGAAGGCTATTCCTGCGAAGCGGATGCCGGCTTCCTGACAGCGATAGACACAACGCTCAACGAGAACCTCATCAATGAAGGTTATGCACGCGAAGTTGTTCGTTCGGTGCAGGACGCTCGCAAGAAGGCCGGCCTCGAAGTGTCGGATCGCATCACGCTGGGCGTCTCGGGTTCGGCCGCCATCGAGGCGGCGCTCGATATTCACCGTGATTACGTCATGGCGGAGACGCTGGCGACTGCTTTTGAGGTGGGGCAGCCGGATCCGACGTACTCGTGCGAGCGCGATCTCATGGACGAACACTGGACCATCGAGATCACACGGCAATCCTGAGTTCCGCGGGACCCGTTTGCCGCCGATAGTGCTTCGGTTAGCGCTTACTTGCGCGTGCTTCGTAAACTCTGCTATAAGAACCAGACGCAAAGACCTGAAAATTCAGGAGTACATATGGACTTGCGGCCCTGCAGGGGGCCTTGGCTACAGGAAGTAGGCCGCTCCATACAAAGAAAAAAGCGTAGATGCCGCCTCGAGGATTGGCGGCGCCAACAATAATTAAACGCTGGAGTGACAATGACACGTCCCGTCGATCGCTTTCACGCGGCACTAACGGTGCTCGCCGCGCATGGCCATATAAAACAGAGACTTACGAAGGCCTACGAGGAACATTTGCAAGACATTGACGAGGACGATCTGCCGATCAGCCTGAAACAGTCGTTCGCCGATTTGCGGCATTCCATGCAAAGCGTCACTCCCCTGCAAGGCGAAAGTGCGATCTGTGCCTCAGTACGCAAAATGTCCCCCGAATACGCCAGCGAGTGCGCCGCCGAGATCGTTACGATGTTTAGTGAACTCGCACGGCGGCGCGACGACGGCCAGACCAATCTGCCTCTCGGTGAAGACGCCCCGGCGCGCGTCCCGCCGTTCCTGATCAAATCCGTCTGAAGCAGCGCTTGCTGCAGCGTGCTTTGCTCTGAGCTAATCAGGGCTAATCGGGTAAAAAACCAGTGTGATCAACTCGTCCTCGGCAACGCTGCCGGGATCGCTCACGTAAGACTCCCAGGCCGGCCCGTTGCGTCGCAGGCCATGTGCGGCGAGGTATGCTGCGATCTTGCGGTGTGTCTCTGTCAGCGCGCGGTACGAGCCCGTGTGTTTGACGCGGACGACCGGACCCTCGTACGTGAAGCCCAGCTTGACCTCGGGTGCGTCGCGGGGCGTTGATTCGGACGTGCCGCGCACAGGGATCGCCGCATCGAAGACCAGTTCCGAACCGCTGAATGTGCGAATGATCGACAATGGCGCGCCGGCATCCTGCAGGCCTTGCTGGTCGATGAAAGTCAGAACAGCGAAGTACGCTTTTCCCATGGCATCGGCGATTGAGCCCGCATCAGTGGCCGACGTTGTTTGCCGGTAGGCAATTTCGGTGGCCTCGACGACGATGACCTCAATTTGAAGATCACTGAAGTCAGTACCGGGGAGGCTTTCCGAGAGCTGCTTGAGTTTGTCGAGGCCTGCTTGATAATCGCGGGCGACGACGCGGCTTAATAGCGGTGCGAAATAGCGTCCCACGATATTGAGGCCATAATCGGTTTCGAAACTCCAGCTAACGGTAGTAACGCCAGCATCCTCGGCAAGGTCGAACCGGGAGAAGGCCTCACCAGGCTCGCCGCGATTCAAGACGATGTCGACTTGTTCGAAAGGAGTGCTGTTGACGATGGTCTGCGTGCCGCTGCCAGCAATCGCGCCGTCCCAGGTCATCGTGCTGCCGGTTCCGCGGCGACTTCCGGAGTAGAGGACCCGCACGTTCGGATCGGTTTCCAGCAAGGGCGCCCAGAGGGCAAAGCGCCGAAAATCGTTCAGCTGCGCGTATACCGTTGCCGCTGGTGCATCAATTTTGGTCGACACCTGCACGCGGCTTTTGCTCGGTAGCACGAAGCCAATAACGATTGAGACTACGATCAGGGCAACAATGCCGTATAACAGTCTGCGCACAAATCCTCTCAAATAACGAGTCGCCGAATACGGCGTGAATTATTTCACAGTTGACCATCCTTCGGCACAATGCACCCATGAATGATCAAAGCCACAATAACCGGCCTGTGGGCGTTTTCGATTCTGGCGTCGGCGGTCTCACGGTTTTGAAGGCGATACGCTCCGAGCTGCCGTTCGAGAATCTCATTTATCTCGGAGATACGGCGCGTTTGCCTTACGGCACCAAGAGCCCCGCGTCGATCGCGCGCTATGCGGTGCAGGCAACCGCCAAGCTTCAGGAGCAGGGCATCAAGCTCCTGGTTGTTGCATGCAACACGGCATCGGCGGTCGCTCTCGATATTCTGCGTGAGCAGATGAGCCCTATGCCCGTGATCGGCGTCGTCGCACCAGGCGCCGACGCGGCGATCCGCGCGCGTCCGGGCGCTGCGCACCTGGTACTTGCTACTGAGGCGACGGTGCGGCTGGGAGCTTATCGGCAAGCGATAGCATCGCGCGACCAGCACGCTGTCGTGCGCGAGCATGCCTGTGAAATGCTCGTGTCATTGGCCGAGGAGGGCTGGAATGACGGCGACATCGCAATCTCTATCGTCCGGCGTTACCTCGACGAAGCGGCGGTGGGCGGCTTTGAGGCTGAGACCATAATCCTCGGCTGCACACATTTTCCGTTGCTGAAGGCGGCCATTCGAGCTGTCGTCGCCAGCGACATCGTGATCATCGACTCGGCGAGCACCACCGCCGAGGCCGTGACAGCATCATTGACAGAAGCCGGTGAACTTCGCGACTCGGACGTGCCCGGCACAACGCGCTTTCTTGCAACCGACGGCGCTACACGCTTCGCGCGCGTCGGCAGCCAGTTTCTTGGCAGCAAAGTGTCGCCGGGCGACGTCGAACTGGTTGATCTTTGAGCGCAGCCGGGATGGCCTGTGCGATAATCGCCGATTAACAGTCGAGCTCCGGGGAGCAGCCGTGAACAGTCGAGTTTTCTTGCGTCTTGCAGGCGCCGTTTTCCTAACGGTCGTTGCTGCATCGTGTGCGAAGGAGGAGCCGTCCGCCGTCGTTCAAGCACCGGAATGGGTTGAGCCTCGGCCCGAGATCTACGCCGATTTTGAACTGACCGCCGACCTCAGTCACCTGACTGACAATCAGCGCGAGATGATTGGCCTGCTCATTGACGCGTCGGAGATCATGGATGACCTGTTCTGGCGACAAAGTTACGGCGACGATTACCAGACCTGGTTGCAGTCCATCGAAGATCCTGCGACTCGCCGGTTTGCTGAACTGAACTACGGGCCGTGGGACCGGCTGGACGACGACAAACCCTTCATCAAGGGTGCTGGCGCGAAGCCGCTGGGTGCGCGCCTCTACCCGCCGGACATGAGCAAGGAAGAGTTTGAAGAGGCCTATCTGCCCGGTAAGAGCGCGCAGTATGCTTTTGTTCGCCGCGATGCGGATGGCGCGCTCAAGCTCGTGGCATATCACGTCGCCTACGCTGCGGAACTGAGCCGGGCGGCCCGTTTGCTGCGCGAGGCGGCGAAGCTCGCGGAAAGCTCCGATTTTGCCAATTATCTAAAACTGCGCGCGGCGGCACTCATCAGTGACGAGTTCGAGATCAGCGATCGCTACTGGATGGATGTCAAAGATAACGATATCGACGTTGTCATTGGGCCGATCGAGTCGTATGAGGATCGTCTGTTTGGATACCGTAATGCGTATGAGGCGTACGTGCTGATTAAGGACCTCGAATGGAGTGATCGGCTGAGCCGTTTCGCCGCGTTCCTGCCTGACTTACAGCGCGGCCTGCCGGTCGATGATGAGTACAAGTGGGAGATGCCGGGCACCGATTCAGACCTGAATGCGTACGATGTCGTTTATTACGCAGGGCACAGTAATGCGGGCTCCAAGACCATCGCCATTAACCTGCCGAACGATGAGACCGTGCAATTGGATAAGGGAACGCGGCGCCTGCAGTTGAAAAATGCCATGCAGGCCAAGTTCGAGAAGATTGTCGAACCGATTGCCGATGAGTTGATTGACGAATCGCAACGGCAGCACATCACGTTTGATGCGTTCTTTGCCAATACCATGTTCCATGAAGTAGCCCATGGCCTGGGTATCAAGAACACCGTGGATGGTAGTGGCACGGTGCGCGCCGCCATGCTCGACCTTGCATCCAGCATGGAAGAGGGCAAGGCCGATATCCTCGGGCTTTACATGATTACCGAGCTTCACAAGGCCGGGGAGCTCGGTGACGTCGATTTGCGCGACTACTACACGACCTTCATGACCAGCGTGTTCCGTTCGATTCGTTTTGGTGCGGCCAGCGCTCATGGCAAAGCTAACATGGTGCGTTTCAACTTCTTTCTAGAGCAGGACGCGTTTGTTCGCGATGCGAATACCGGCCGATATCGCGTTGACTATAAGAAAATGGAAGCAGCCATGACCGAGCTGTCGGGATTGCTGCTAACGCTGCAGGGTAACGGTGACTACGATGGCGCTGCCAAACTCACGAACGAGAAGGGCGTGATTGCCGCGCAGTTGCAGGCAGACCTCGATCGGCTGACAGAAGCCAAAATTCCGGTGGACATCACGTTCAGGCAGGGTGCCGAGGTACTCGGCATACGCTAGATCAGACTCTAGTAGTTCAGGCCCTAGCGATTCGCGTCGATCATTCGCAAGAATTCGACGCGAGTCCTGGCGTCTTTGCGGAAGGTGCCAACCATCTGGCTCGTGATCATTGAGACGGCCGACTTGTGAACGCCGCGCGTCGTCATGCACTGGTGCTTCGCCTCGATAACCACGGCAACACCTTTCGGCTGCAGGACATCCTGTATGCAGTTGGCGATTTGTGCCGTCATCTTTTCCTGCACCTGGAAGCGCCGGGCAAAAGCCTCGACCACGCGCGCCAGCTTGCTGATGCCGACCACCTTGTTCTTAGGTAGGTAACCAACATGGGCTTTACCGATGATCGGCGCCATGTGGTGTTCACAATGTGACTCGAATTCAATGTCGCGCAGCACGATCATCTCATCGTAGCCCTCGACTTCCTCAAAGGTGCGCGCAAGATACTCCACCGGATTGCTCTTGTAACCGCTGAACCAGTCTTCATACGCCTTCGCGACTCGCTTTGGCGTGTCCAGCAGGCCTTCCCGACGTGTGTCTTCGCCGGCCCACAGTAACAGCGTGCGTACGGCATCCTCCGCCTGTTTGCGGCTTGGCTTGCGTGGTTTGGCTGGTTTCTTTTTGATGGCGGCCACTTAGGAGCCCTCTGTGGAAAGGCGCTTCATCCTACGCAGACTTCTGTTCGAAATCGAGACCAACGGGACAGCTGACACCGGTGCCACCAATCCCGCAGTAGCCGCCCGGGTTTTTGGCAAGGTACTGCTGGTGGTAGTCCTCGGCATAGTAGTAGGTGTCAAGTGGCAGAACCTCCGTTGTGATTGTGCCGTGTCCTGCACGACTTAGTTCTTCCTGGTAAGCGGCCATCGACCGTCGGGCGGCCAACTGCTGCGCGTCGTCATACGTGTAAATTGCCGACCGATACTGCGTGCCGGCGTCGTTGCCCTGGCGCATGCCTTGAGTTGGATCATGGCTTTCCCAGAACACCTTCAGTAGTTGCTCGTAGCTGATTGACGTCGGATCGAAAACCACCATCACGGCTTCCGTATGTCCGGTGTTGCCACTGCAAACCTCGCGGTAATCGGGATTGGGCGTAATGCCGCCGGCATAACCAACCGACGTCGTAACAACACCGTCCGTTTCCCAAAAGCGACGCTCTGCGCCCCAGAAACACCCCAGACCGAAAACGACCTGTTCAAGGTTGTCGGCAAACGGTCCTTGTATAGCAGCACCACTCACAAAATGGCGCGCCGCCACAGCGATGGGCGCGCTCCGGCCGGGCAGGGCCTCCTTTCTTGAAGGAAGGGTCAGGTTTTTCATAAGGGTGATCCGTGTGTCAGGAAGCGCTGTCTGCCGCTTCTGCGGGCTGCTCTGCTTCTGCGGGCGACGGCTCGGCTGCCGGCTGCTGGGCACTTTCACGCAACTTATCCAGATCCGACTGACGGTAGAGAAAAGAGTGCTCGAACACCCGGTTGCCCGTGGTCTGCAGCTCTGCATTGGCCATCATTGGCCGAAATACCCGTCTGCGCATTTCCCGATGCACCATGCGCTGCATGTCAGTGAACTCGGGAGGTTTTGCTTCGGTGCGCAAGTTGCGTACGCGGCCGCGCGGAGAAACGGTGTAGTCAACGCGAATGGTGCCGGTTATTAGGTCCTCTTGCCTGGCGTTTTTTGCCGCGCCGGAAGAAACATAGGCAGGCAGGGGGCTTTGAACAAGCACTTTCGGCTGCTCCAGCATTGTGGCCCTGTCTTGCAACCGCTCCTCGTCAGCCGACAGCAATTCCCACATCTCGGCGTAGATTACGCGCGCACGATTGTAAGACTCGGCATACGTATAGTAGTCGGCCAACGCCAGCTCCGCAGACACCCATTCGGACCAGTGCAGATCGGGCGCCAACTTCGCGACACGCACTGCGCGTTTAAAGTAAATTTCACCGCTCGGAACAACTCCCCCTTTGTACGGACTTGAATTGCTCAAATCGGCGAAATAGAAAGACTTTCCGAGTTTTTGTAGTGGCGGCAGCAGACTAGGGTGGTCCTTACCCAGTTGTTGCTCGATAATCCGTATCACCCGTCGATAGGTCGCGCGTTCGTCGTTGTAATACCCGGCCCTGTGCTGCCAGTCGCCGCGGCGCATCAAAGACGGCAAGAGACCCAACTGATTGTTCTCGAAATGCCGAACGTTCAGTATGTGAATACGATTAAGGACATCGCGTGCCGCTTCGGCATCACCTGCTCGCAGTGACGATTCGGCAAGGGACTCAAGAATCTCAACTTGCTCAATGTTATGCGGGCCGTCATTGACGTGCGAGATATGCCGGGCACGATCAAACGTTCCCACGGCCAGATCCGGCCGGCCACCTTTGAGCTGCGCCGAGCCGAGCCCTTTCAACGGGTTGAGCAGCTGTGCATTCAGGCGATCCTCGACGTCTTCGATAATTTCGACGGCGGATTCAAAGTTCTGAATGGCCGCGTCGTACTGGCCACTGCGGCTTTGAACAATGGCGAGATTATTCAGTGCTTTGGCGGTTTCGAG